>NZ_JANFAK020000001.1 GCF_024721315.2 Streptomyces sp. Isolate_45 | reverse complement strand
GCCGCGGTAATACGTAGGGCGCAAGCGTTGTCCGGAATTATTGGGCGTAAAGAGCTCGTAGGCGGCTTGTCACGTCGGATGTGAAAGCCCGAGGCTTAACCTCGGGTCTGCATTCGATACGGGCTAGCTAGAGTGTGGTAGGGGAGATCGGAATTCCTGGTGTAGCGGTGAAATGCGCAGATATCAGGAGGAACACCGGTGGCGAAGGCGGATCTCTGGGCCATTACTGACGCTGAGGAGCGAAAGCGTGGGGAGCGAACAGGATTAGATACCCTGGTAGTCCACGCCGTAAACGTTGGGAACTAGGTGTTGGCGACATTCCACGTCGTCGGTGCCGCAGCTAACGCATTAAGTTCCCCGCCTGGGGAGTACGGCCGCAAGGCTAAAACTCAAAGGAATTGACGGGGGCCCGCACAAGCAGCGGAGCATGTGGCTTAATTCGACGCAACGCGAAGAACCTTACCAAGGCTTGACATATACCGGAAAGCATTAGAGATAGTGCCCCCCTTGTGGTCGGTATACAGGTGGTGCATGGCTGTCGTCAGCTCGTGTCGTGAGATGTTGGGTTAAGTCCCGCAACGAGCGCAACCCTTGTCCTGTGTTGCCAGCATGCCCTTCGGGGTGATGGGGACTCACAGGAGACCGCCGGGGTCAACTCGGAGGAAGGTGGGGACGACGTCAAGTCATCATGCCCCTTATGTCTTGGGCTGCACACGTGCTACAATGGCCGGTACAATGAGCTGCGATACCGCAAGGTGGAGCGAATCTCAAAAAGCCGGTCTCAGTTCGGATTGGGGTCTGCAACTCGACCCCATGAAGTCGGAGTTGCTAGTAATCGCAGATCAGCATTGCTGCGGTGAATACGTTCCCGGGCCTTGTACACACCGCCCGTCACGTCACGAAAGTCGGTAACACCCGAAGCCGGTGGCCCAACCCGTAAGGGAGGGAGCTGTCGAAGGTGGGACTGGCGATTGGGACGAAGTCGTAACAAGGTAGCCGTACCGGAAGGTGCGGCTGGATCACCTCCTTTCTAAGGAGCACAGTACCGATTGCAGACAAATGTTCTGCACGGTCAGCTCATGGGTGGAACGTTGATTATTTGGCACGGTTTCCGAAACCTCTCTGTAAGTACTGCTTCGGCGTGGAAAACAGTGATGGTCGAGGGAATCGTGTCTGGCACGTTGTTGGGTATCTGAGGGTACGGCCGTAAGGTCTTATCTTCGCGATGCCGGCCCCAGTGAACTCGCCAGCTTGTCTGGTGGGGTGATGGGTGGCTGGTCGTTGCTTGAGAACTACACAGTGGACGCGAGCATCTGTGGCCAAGTTTTTAAGGGCACACGGTGGATGCCTTGGCACCAGGAACCGATGAAGGACGTGAGAGGCCGCGATAGGCCCCGGGGAGCTGCCAACTGAGCTTTGATCCGGGGGTGTCCGAATGGGGAAACCCGGCAGTCGTCATGGGCTGTCACCCACTGCTGAACACATAGGCAGTGTGGAGGGAACGCGGGGAAGTGAAACATCTCAGTACCCGCAGGAAGAGAAAACAACCGTGATTCCGGGAGTAGTGGCGAGCGAAACCGGATGAGGCCAAACCGTATGCGTGTGATACCCGGCAGGGGTTGCGCATGCGGGGTTGTGGGAATTCTTTTGATCGGTCTGCCGGCCGGTCGGCGAGTCAGAAACCGTTGATGTAGTCGAAGGACATGCGAAAGGTCCGGCGTAGAGGGTAAGACCCCCGTAGACGAAACATCAGCGGCTTGCTTAAGAATCTCCCAAGTAGCACGGGGCCCGAGAAATCCCGTGTGAATCTGGCGGGACCACCCGCTAAGCCTAAATATTCCCTGGTGACCGATAGCGGATAGTACCGTGAGGGAATGGTGAAAAGTACCGCGGGAGCGGAGTGAAATAGTACCTGAAACCGTGTGCCTACAAGCCGTGGGAGCGTCGCTCATTGAGTTTACTCAATGGGTCGTGACTGCGTGCCTTTTGAAGAATGAGCCTGCGAGTTAGCGGTGTGTAGCGAGGTTAACCCGTGTGGGGAAGCCGTAGCGAAAGCGAGTCCGAACAGGGCGATTGAGTTGCACGCTCTAGACCCGAAGCGGAGTGATCTAGCCATGGGCAGGTTGAAGCGGAGGTAAGACTTCGTGGAGGACCGAACCCACCAGGGTTGAAAACCTGGGGGATGACCTGTGGTTAGGGGTGAAAGGCCAATCAAACTCCGTGATAGCTGGTTCTCCCCGAAATGCATTTAGGTGCAGCGTCACGTGTTTCTTGCCGGAGGTAGAGCACTGGATAGGCGATGGGCCCTACCGGGTTACTGACCTTAGCCAAACTCCGAATGCCGGTAAGTGAGAGCGTGGCAGTGAGACTGTGGGGGATAAGCTCCATGGTCGAGAGGGAAACAGCCCAGAGCATCGACTAAGGCCCCCAAGCGTACGCTAAGTGGGAAAGGATGTGGAGTCGCAGAGACAACCAGGAGGTTGGCTTAGAAGCAGCCACCCTTGAAAGAGTGCGTAATAGCTCACTGGTCAAGTGATTCCGCGCCGACAATGTAGCGGGGCTCAAGCGTACCGCCGAAGTCGTGTCATTGCAGCAATAGGGCCAACGCCCGCTGTGATGGGTAGGGGAGCGTCGTGTGCCGGGTGAAGCAGCAGCGGAAGCTAGTTGTGGACGGTTCACGAGTGAGAATGCAGGCATGAGTAGCGATACACACGTGAGAAACGTGTGCGCCGATTGACTAAGGGTTCCTGGGTCAAGCTGATCTGCCCAGGGTAAGTCGGGACCTAAGGCGAGGCCGACAGGCGTAGTCGATGGACAACCGGTTGATATTCCGGTACCCGCTTTGAAACGCCCAATATCGAATCCTCTAATGCTAAGGCCGTGAAGCCGTTCCGGACCCTTCGGGGAAAGGAAAGTGGTGGAGCCGCCGGCCCAAGGTGGTAGTAGGTAAGCGATGGGGTGACGCAGGAAGGTAGTCCAACCCGGGCGGTGGTAGTCCCGGGGTAAGGGTGTAGGCCGAGGGGTAGGCAAATCCGTCCCTCATCAAGGCTGAGACCTGATGCCGAGCCGATTGTGGTGAAGTGGATGATCCTATGCTGTCGAGAAAAGCCTCTAGCGAGTTTCATGGCGGCCCGTACCCTAAACCGACTCAGGTGGTCAGGTAGAGAATACCGAGGCGTTCGGGTGAACTATGGTTAAGGAACTCGGCAAAATGCCCCCGTAACTTCGGGAGAAGGGGGGCCATCACTGGTGATCGGATTTACTCCGTGAGCTGGGGGTGGCCGCAGAGACCAGCGAGAAGCGACTGTTTACTAAAAACACAGGTCCGTGCGAAGCCGTAAGGCGATGTATACGGACTGACGCCTGCCCGGTGCTGGAACGTTAAGGGGACCGGTTAGTGCACTTTCGGGTGTGCGAAGCTGAGAACTTAAGCGCCAGTAAACGGCGGTGGTAACTATAACCATCCTAAGGTAGCGAAATTCCTTGTCGGGTAAGTTCCGACCTGCACGAATGGCGTAACGACTTCTCGACTGTCTCAACCATAGGCCCGGTGAAATTGCACTACGAGTAAAGATGCTCGTTTCGCGCAGCAGGACGGAAAGACCCCGGGACCTTTACTATAGTTTGATATTGGTGTTCGGTTCGGCTTGTGTAGGATAGGTGGGAGACTTTGAAGCAGCCACGCCAGTGGTTGTGGAGTCGCCGTTGAAATACCACTCTGGTCGTGCTGGATGTCTAACCTCGGTCCGTGATCCGGATCAGGGACAGTGTCTGATGGGTAGTTTAACTGGGGCGGTTGCCTCCCAAAGAGTAACGGAGGCGCCCAAAGGTTCCCTCAGCCTGGTTGGCAATCAGGTGTTGAGTGTAAGTGCACAAGGGAGCTTGACTGTGAGACCGACGGGTCGAGCAGGGACGAAAGTCGGGACTAGTGATCCGGCGGTGGCTTGTGGAAGCGCCGTCGCTCAACGGATAAAAGGTACCCCGGGGATAACAGGCTGATCTTCCCCAAGAGTCCATATCGACGGGATGGTTTGGCACCTCGATGTCGGCTCGTCGCATCCTGGGGCTGGAGTCGGTCCCAAGGGTTGGGCTGTTCGCCCATTAAAGCGGTACGCGAGCTGGGTTTAGAACGTCGTGAGACAGTTCGGTCCCTATCCGCTGTGCGCGTAGGAATATTGAGAAGGGCTGTCCCTAGTACGAGAGGACCGGGACGGACGAACCTCTGGTGTGCCAGTTGTCCTGCCAAGGGCATGGCTGGTTGGCTACGTTCGGGAGGGATAACCGCTGAAAGCATCTAAGCGGGAAGCCTGCTTCAAGATGAGTATTCCCACCTCCTTGAGAGGGTAAGGCTCCCAGTAGACGACTGGGTTGATAGGCCAGATGTGGAAGCCCGGTAACGGGTGGAGCTGACTGGTACTAATAGGCCGAGGGCTTGTCCTCAGTTGCTCGCGTCCACTGTGTTAGTTCTGAAGTAACGAACCGTGTCCATGCCCGGTTGGTCAACTTCATAGTGTTTCGGTGGTCATAGCGTTAGGGAAACGCCCGGTTACATTCCGAACCCGGAAGCTAAGCCTTTCAGCGCCGATGGTACTGCAGGGGGGACCCTGTGGGAGAGTAGGACGCCGCCGAACAATCATTGTGGGAAAGCCCCGCACCAGTTATCTGGTGCGGGGCTTTTCTGCGTTTGGGGGTCCATTAGGATTCCTGGTCATGGATCAGCATTCGATACGTCCCGTCCGTGCCGGCGAGTGGCGGCAGGTCAAGGAGTTGCGGATTGCCGCGCTCAAGGATCCGGCGGCCTCGGTGGCTTTCCTGGAGACCGTTGAAAAGGCGGAGTCGCATTCTGACGCGTTCTGGCAGCAGAGGGCGGAAGGAGCTTCGCACGGGCGGACGGCTCGGCAGTTCGTCGCTGAGGGGCCCGACGGTACTTGGGGCGGGGGCGTGACGGTGCTGGTCGAGGACGCCGGGTCCGTCGATATCTTCGGGCAGGTTGTCGAGCAGGGGCAGGGGCACCTCGTGGGGGTGTTCGTCCGCGAGGAGTGGCGCGGCAGCGGGATGGCCGAGGGGCTGTTGGCCGCCGCGGTGGAATGGGCGTGGTCGCTGGAAGAGCCGGCGCTGGATCGGGTACGGCTCTTCGTGCACCGGGACAATGCGCGGGCCGCGGCCTTCTACCGCCGGTTCGGTTTCACCCCGAGCGGGCGGATCGTGGTGCTGGACTCGGGTGCGGAGGAGCACGAGCACCTGCTCGGTCGGCCGGCCTAGCGCGGGTCGAAAGAGGCCTGGGGCCAGCGGGCGCGGGCCTGTTCGCGGCTGCGACACAGGGCCAGGAGGGGGAGCGTGTCGTCGTCGAGGAGCTCGGGGAGCAGGGGGATCGGGGCCACGGCCGCGACGTCCTCCAGGACCAGGGTCAGTGGTGGGTCGAGCCGACCGTGGGATGACCGTGCGGCCATGCGGCGGCCGTGCTCGACCACGCTGGAGGCGAGTGCGGTCAGCAGCGGCATCGCACCCGGGTGGGAGCGGGGATCTTCGAGGGGTTCACCCACCACGTAGAGGCTGCCCCCCTCGGTCACGAACGAAGCCAGGGTGAGCGAATCCGTTCGATTGGGGTTGCAGGCCTCGCGGATGTGGATCGACGTGAGGGAGCTCAGGGCGCGGGCCGTCAGTTGGAGGGCCTGTTCGCGGCGTTCCGGGTGGGAGGTGAGGGCGCTCTCCAGCTCGCCGGCCGTACCCGGGGCCGCCCGGGGGTGCGTGCGGAGGATGCGTACCGGGTCCTGGGCGGAGGTGCCCTGCGCCCAGCGGTGGAGCTGCTTGAACGGGCGCTCTTCGAGCGCGGCCGCCTGGAGCCAGCTGCGGAGGAGCGTCTCCGCGGTGTCCGCGAGCGCTGAGTCGATGCGGGCCTGGGGGCGTACGGGGGCCAGCAGGGCCGCGGCGCGGGCGGCGGCGGTGTCGCGGTCGGCGCAGCCCTCGGCGGGGTTCCAGTGCATGCGGACTGGGGTGTCGCACAGGTGCGAGGGGTCGTAGAGGAGGACCGGGCCGAGTTTGGCGCGGGCGTCCTTGGTGTCCGACCAGAGTGCCGGGGACGACGTGACGACCAGGACCGCGCCCTCGGCCGCCGCGATGGCCTCCGCGGCGAGGCGTTGGCGTGAGGTCGGTGTGTCGTAGGCCAGGCGGGTGGCGGTGTGGGTCGTCGCGGTGGCGGCAGCGGCGGTGCCCGCGGAGTCAGGGGTCGCCGCGGGGGTGGCCGGCGCGTATCCGAAGCCGTAGCGGTAGGCCTCGTCCACGGGGGAGGGGCGGGGCTCCGGCGGTGCGGGGGACGCTGTTTTCGGGGCTGGGACGGGTGTGGGCACCGGCGCCGGGGTCGGGGTCGGTGCGGGGGCGGGGGCCGGGGCCGGTGCCGGTGGTGGGGCTGGGTGGTGGGCGGCCTTGCGGCGGGCCTTCGTGCGGGCCACTACGCCGAGGGTGAAGATCGTCAGGACCAGCAGGACCAGGAGTTGGCCGATGAACAGGCCCCAGAACAGGCCCCAGCCCGGGAGGGCGGAGGGGTCGGTGCCGGGCCAGGCCGCCGCGATGTCGTGCGGCTGCGCTATCAGGGCGCGGACGGCCTCCGGGGTGCTGCGGAAGGTGACGGTGTCCGGCCAGGCGCCCTTCGAGAAGAACGCGGCGAGGCCGGTGGCCGACCAGACCATGACGGCGATCCCGAGGAGGAAGGCCAGCAGCCCGACGAGGAGTCCGTCGGGGACGCCGCCGGCTCGCGCCGGGGGCTCCGTACGTCCGGCATGGGGCACGGTCAGGCCACCGTGGTCGCTGAACCGGGGCCGCCGTGGCGGTGGCGTTCCATGTACAGGGCTCGTTCCTCCGCTTCGAGTTCGGCCGCCAGGAGTTCGTCGGGGAGCTGCGGGCCGGAGGACTCCGTCATCGCGCGGTCCGTGTAGACGAGGGGACGTTCGGCTTCGGTGATGAGGTGCTTGACGACTTGGACGTTGCCGTTGACGTCCCAGACGGCGATGCCGGGGGTGAGGGTCGGGATGATCTCCACGGCCCAGCGGGGCAGGCCGAGTACGAGGCCGGTGGCGCGGGCCTCGTCGGCCTTCTGGGCGTAGATGGTGCGGGTGGAGGCCATCTTGAGGATGGCCGCGGCTTCGCGTGCGGCCGCTCCGTCGACGACGTCGGAGAGGTGGTGGACGACGGCGACGAAGGACAGGCCGAGGCGGCGGCCGAACTTCAGGAGCCGCTGGAACAGCTGGGCCACGAAGGGGCTGTTGATGATGTGCCAGGCCTCCTCGACGAGGAAGATGCGCTTCTTCCGGTCGGGGCGGATCCAGGTGTGCTCCAGCCAGACGCCGACGATCGCCATGAGGATCGGCATCGCGATGGAGTTGCGGTCGATGTGGGAGAGGTCGAAGACGATCAGCGGGGCGTCGAGGTCGATGCCGACGGTGGTGGGGCCGTCGAACATGCCGCGCAGGTCGCCGTCGACGAGGCGGTCGAGGACGAGCGCGACGTCGAGGCCCCAGGCCCGGACGTCGTCTATGTCGACGTTCATGGCTTCCGCGGACTGGGCTTCGGGGTGGCGGAGCTGGTCCACGATGTCGGTGAGGACGGGCTGGCGGTCCCGGATGGTGGCGACGACGTAGGCGTGCGCGACCTTGAGGGCGAAGCCGGAGCGTTCGTCGAGGCCGTGGCCCATGGCGACTTCGATGATGGTCCGGAGCAGCGCGAGCTGGCCGGTCGTGGTGATCGCCGGGTCGAGGGGGTTGAGGCGGATCCCGTCGTCGTTCGCGGCGATGGGATCCAGGCGGATGGGGGTTATTCCCAGCTGCTGGGCGATCAGGTTCCACTCGCCGACGCCGTCCTCGCCCTGGGCGTCGAGGACGACGACCTGGCGGTCGCGGAAGCGGAGCTGGCGCAGGACGTAGGTCTTCTCGAGGGCCGATTTTCCGTTTCCGGATTCGCCCAGCACCAGCCAGTGGGGGGCCGGGAGCTGCTGGCCGTACAGCTGGAAGGGGTCGTAGATGTAGCCCTTGCCGCTGTAGACCTCGCGGCCGATGATGACGCCCGAGTCGCCGAGGCCGGGGGCGGCGGTGGGCAGGTAGACGGCTTGCGCCTGCCCGGTGGAGGTGCGTACGGGCAGGCGCGTGCTTTCGACCTTGCCGAAGAGGAAGCTGGTGAAGGCGTCCGTCAGAGCGGTCATGGGATCTCGCATGGGCGGCACTTCCCTCCAGCTAGCGTCGGATGCCGGTGGCGAACGGCAGGGTGTTGACGAAGGCGCGGTGGTGCTCGCGGTCGCACCACTCCAGCTTCAGGTAGGACTTGCCGGCGGAGGCGCGGATGGTGCGCTTGTCGCGGGCGAGGGCCTCCGGGGATCGGGAGGACACCGTGATGTACCCGACCAGGTTGACCCCTGCCGCACCGCTGGCGAGATCTTCACCCCTTTGGTCGAGTCGGCCGTGGGCGGCGATGTCGCGGGGGTCGACGGTGCGGTTCATCTTGGCGGCGCGGGAGGCGTCGGCCTCGTCGTTGGTCTTCTCCGTGAGCATGCGCTCGATGGCGATCTCGGTGGGTTCGAGGTCCATGGTGACGGCGACGGTGCGGATGACGTCCGGGGTGTGGACGAGGAGCGGGGCGAGGAAGTTCACGCCGACCGGGGTCATCGGCCACTCCTTGACCCAGGCGGTGGCGTGGCACCAGGGGGCGCGGGTGGAGGACTCGCGGGTCTTGGCCTGGAGGTAGGTGGGCTCCACGGCGTCGAGTTCGGCGGGCCAGGCGTTGCGCTTCGTCATGGCCTGGATGTGGTCGATGGGGTGGTCCGGGTCGTACATGGAGTGCACGAGGGAGGACAGGCGGCCCTGGCCGAGGGGCTGGCGGACGCGGATGTCGGCCTCGGCGAGGCGGGCGCAGATGTCGGTGAGTTCGCGGGCCATGACGATGGCGAGGCCGGAGTCGCGGTCGAGCTTGCGGCCCTTCTGGGGGCTCGACGCGCGGGCGATGGCGACGCCTTCGGCGGCCAGGTCGCGGGTGTAGTGCATGCAGGCGACGAGGTACGCGCGGTGCTGCTCGGAGGACGTCGACACCATCGACTGGAGCTGGTCGTAGGAGTCGCGGAGCCAGACGGGGGCGTGGGTGTCGCCGCGCTGGGCGACGTCCTTCGCGTGGGCGTCCGGGTCGGCCGGGAGGGTGCGGGCGAGCATTTGGAGGCGGGTGACGAAGCCGTCGCCGTTCGCCACGTGCTTGAGGAGGGTGCCGAATCGGTCGACGAGGGCTTCCTGGTCCTCACTGTCGCGCAAGCCGACGCCGGGGCCCTCGATCTCGATGGCGGCGGTGACGGTGCGGCGGTCGGCGTGGAGGAGTACGGCGATCTCGTCGGGGCCGAAGGGCGCGGCGAGCCAGTTGATGCGGCCGATGCCGGGGGGCGGGCCGACCTCGACCTCGCGGCCGTCGGCGGCGCGGGTGCCCGCTTCGACGGCGGAGGAGCGGTAGGTGGCGCCGCGGCGCAGGATGCGCTTGTAGCTGCGGCTGATCTCGAACCAGCGGTAGAAGGTGCGGCCCTTGTAGGGGACGTACACGACGGCGAGGGCGAGGAGCGGGAAGCCGACGAGCGCGACGATGCGCAGGGTGAGGTCGGGGACGAGCAGGCCGCTCATCATGCCGATGAAGGCGCCGGCGATGATCAGGGCAATCTCGCCCGTCTCGCGGTTCTTGCCGACGATCGCGTTCGGCCGGGCCCGGCCGATGAGATACGTGCGGCGGGGCGTGATCGGGTGGAGCTGGTGGGACTGGGTCGTCAACGCCCGTCACCTCCTGTGTTCCTCGTCGTGCTGGAGCCGGTGCGGGGCGGGGGTGCGGCGGGGGGGACGGTTCCGCCGCCGGAGCCGCCGCCGGAGCCGCGGCTGCTGTGGGCGGCCATGCCTCCGGAGATCTGGTTGCCGCCGCCGCTCCCGCCGCTGCCCCCGTCGGCGCGGTGGGCGCCGCCGCGGCTGCTGTGGGTCTTGATGCCCTGGGAGACCAGGGAGGCGGGGGAGCTGATGACGGCGGCGGCCTGGGCGCCGTCGGTGGCCTTGGAGCGGTTGGTGCGGGCGGAGGCGATCTCGTCGCCGAAGCCGGGGACGAAGCGGTAGATCATCGCGGACGCGAAGATCGCGAGGAGGATGATCGCCAGTCCGGAGACGACGGCGGAGAAGGCGTCGGGGCCCTTGTCGCCGGCGAGGGCGCCGGCGAGGCCGAGGACGATGACGATGACCGGCTTCACGAGGATGACGGCGATCATGATGCCCGCCCAGCGGCGGACGTGGCCCCACATGTTGCGGTCGACGAGGCCCGCGTAGACGACGGTGCCGAGGAGGGCGCCGACGTAGAGGAGGGCGGCCCGGATGACGAGCTCCAGCCACAGGATGCCGGCGGCGAGGACCGTGACGAGGGAGACGACGATCAGCATGATCGGGCCGCCGCCGATGTCCTCGCCCTTCTTGAGGGCCTCGGTGAAGGAGCCGAAGAAGACGTCGGTCTGGCTGCCGGTGGCGGAGGCGATGACCTCGGTGACGCCGTCGGTGGCGGAGACCACGGTGTAGAGGATCAGGGGGGTGAAGGCGGAGGCGAGGACGGTCAGCCAGAGGAAGCCGATGGCCTCGGAGAGGGCGGTGGTGAGGGGGACGCCGCGGACGGCTCGCTTGGCGACGGCGAGGAGCCACAGGACGAGGGTGAGGATGGTGGAGGCGGCGAAGACGACTGCGTACTGCTGGAGGAAGGCGGGGTTGGTGAAGTCGACGTTGGCCGTGCTTTTTACGGCTTCGCTGAGTTTGCCGACGATCCAGGCGGCGGCGTCGGCGCAGCCGCGGGCCAGGGAGGAGAGGGGGTCCAGGGCGCCGGCGGGGGAGTCGGGGGAGAGGCCGGTGTTCGGCGTACTGCCCGGATTGGCGCCAACGCTGCGTTCACAGGATTCCCTGACCGGGCCGATGACGCCTTCGCAGCGGGTGTCCTTGGAGGGTGAACCCGACGGGCTCGGGGAACCCGACGGGGTCGGGGTCGGCGCGGCGAAAGCGCGGGCGGACGTCAGGACGACGGTGGTCTGTACGGCGACCAGGGCTCCGGCGATGCGGAGGTGGCGGCGGCTACCGGGCATAGGTGAACCCTCCGAACTCCTGGACGGCCTTGCTGATGTCGTCGGACGTGGAGGCGGGGACGTCACCCGGTACCGGAGCGGGGCCGTCCTGTTGGGTGTCGGAGGCGACCTTCCAGTCGTCGCCCGTCCAGGACAGTTCGAACGTCCAGGTTTTCCAGGTGGTGCGGACCGGGTTGGTCGACTTTGCTCCCGACATCCCCAGCAGCCCCGTGTACCAGACCGCGACCTTGGCGGTCGTGGGGCTGTAGCTCTCGACGCGGGTGCCGATCGGAACGGCGCGGGTGACGAAGGTGCTGCCCTGCGGGGCGGTCCCGTTCGCGTCGAGTCCGAGGGTCGAGAGGAACGTGGGTGAGTACGCCGCGTCCTGTGCGCCCTTGCGCTGGGCCGCCGCCTCCGGCGTGTAGATGGTGTCCACGAGAGTGTGACGGACGTCCTTCTTGAGCATCCCGTCCGAGCCGAGGGCCACCGCGAAGTTCGCGGCGGCCGATTGGGCGCCCTGTTCGTCGCGGGCGAATCCCTTGGGGATTTGCCCCTTCGGAGTGGTTACCGGCGGCACTCCTGTCGCAGTGGTGGCGGAGTCCGTCGGGGGCTTGTCCGAGGCGGGGTTCGGTGGGGGGTCCTGGGACTGGTTGGCGAAGGCGATCGCGGCGATGAGCAGGACCACCACACCGACCACCGTGACCAGGCCGCGGGAGGCGCGGGGGGTGCGGCGGGGGGTGCCGTAGGAGTCGGAGGGGGAGTCCGGGAGGCGGGTGCGGGTTTGGCCCGTGCCGCCGACCTCGCCGTGGCTTCCGCCGCCGCCGTACTGGTCGTCGTTGCTCATTCCGTGTCCGCCCCCTCCGCCTCGTACGACGGTAGCGCTCGTTCCCGCGCGGACGCGGTGTGGTGATTCGCCATCAGGTACGACGGCCGCCGGGCTGCACGGCTAGACGGCCATTCCGTAGACGATCGTGAAGAGGGTGCCGAGGGAGCCGATGATGAAGACGCCCGTGAGGCCGGCCACGATCAGGCCCTTGCCCTGTTCCGCGCTGAAGGTGTCGCGCAGGGCGGTCGCGCCGATGCGCTGTTTGGCCGCGCCCCAGATGGCGATGCCGAGGCAGAGGAGGATCGCAATGGCCATGACCACTTCGATCATGACCTTCGCTTCGTTGCCGAGACTGCCGAACGGCCCCCAATTCGGGGCGATTCCGCCGATGATGGTGGTGATGTCGCCCTTTTCCGCTGCCAGGATCATGTAACTCACCGCCCCTGTATGGGTAGTTCCGGTAGCCCGTGCCCGTCGGCAGGGGTCACGCACTATCTTCCCTGATGAAACCGTCGCCGTCGTCGACTTGACGGCTCTCTTTACCCGTTCTCCCGGCCCTCACCCGGTCCGTGCGCTCTGACCTGGGCGGGGGTGGGGTGTATGCGGAAGAACGTATGGTCACTCTGTGTATCACGGAGGGTGACCCCGGGCAATGATTGCCGGGTCGCCGGGCGGGGGGCCGGGTGAGGGGCGGCCAATCGGCGCATCGGTGCCGCGTGTCGTCGGGGCGGGCCGCTGACATCGTCCGACATTCCGTCAGTCGTTTCATCCTCGCGGTGGGTTGCGCCGGTTGCGCGGGATGCTTCGCCGCGTCCGGTGGGGCGGCGTGAGGAGAGTCGGACGGGTGCTGCGGTGTCGGGTCGTCCAGCCGGCGGGATCCGACCCGGCTCGGGGCGGCCCCGGGACGTCCGCGGACCGCGTGCTCGGTGGCGCTGCGGCTCATCGGTGAGCGGGCGGACGTGAAGGTGCTCGCCACGACGGGTGGTGTCTTTCCGAGGGCCGGGGCACGGCGAGCCTGAGCTGTACGCGGGGGTGGAGGGCGGTGCGCAAGCCCTGACGGGGCGTCCGGTCGGGGATGTCGTCACGACGCGGGGGCGCGTGGAGGCATGAGGGGCGCGTAAGGGTGGTGGTGGGCGCGGGTGGGGGAGGGCGGGGAGGGGCGATGGACGGTCGGTGTCGGTGGGATGCGGGAGGCTTGGGGGATGACGACTCCCTGGACACTCGCGGACCTGGAGGCGGCCATTCGTGCGGGCTGGTCGGCCGAGACCTGCTCGCCCGACGATGTCGAGCGGGCGCCCTGGACGGCCGACAATCCGGCCTGGGGGCACTGCGACATCACCGCGCTGGTCGTGCAGGACCTCGTCGGCGGGGAGCTGATGGTCGGTGAGGTCTGGCTGGACGGGGAACAGCACGGCTACCACTGCTGGAACGTGCTGCCCGGCGGCATCCGGATCGACCTGACGCGGGAGCAGTTCCGGCGCGGCCAGACGGTGACGCCGGGGCGGCTGATGGGGAAGCGGCCGGGCGGACGGCTGCCGCGGCGGTGGGAGGAGTACCAGCTGCTGCGGCAGCGGGTGGCGGAGAAGCTGGGGCCGCTGCCGGGTGTGGTCGAGGTCGGAGGGGTCGAGGGTGGGGTCGGTGGACCCGTCCGGCGGGTGGCGTACACGGACTTCGGCGGGGCGGGGGCGCCGCTGCTGGCGCTGCACGGGCACTTCCAGGACGGACGGTCCTACGAACGGTTCGCCCGCGAGGTCGGGCCGGGGTGGCGGGTGATCGCGGTCGACCAGCGGGGGCACGGGGCGTCGGACCGGGCGCCGGAGTACGGGCGTGAGGGGTACGTGGCGGACGCGGC
Organism: Streptomyces sp. Isolate_45; assembly: GCF_024721315.2. Lineage (GTDB taxonomy): Bacteria > Actinomycetota > Actinomycetes > Streptomycetales > Streptomycetaceae > Streptomyces. Next base: position 168,228 of record NZ_JANFAK020000001.1, on the reverse strand, counting down.
CGCCGTACTGGAGCACCTGGGGCTCGGGCCGGCGGTGGTCATGGGGCACGGGCTGGGCGGGGTCAACGCGTATCAGCTGGCCGCTCGACGGCCCGGGTTGGTGCGGGCGGTGGTCGTCGAGGACGTCGGGGCGGTGGTGGAGGGCGACCTGTCCTACGTAGGGGAGTGGCCGCGGCGGGCCGGTACGCGGGCCGCGTTCCTGGCGGGGGTGGGGAGTGCGGCCGATGCCCTGGCCGGGTCGTTGAGGGAGTACCCGGACGGGTGGGGGACGGCGTTCGTGGCGGGGGACGCGGTGGAATCGCAGCGGGGGCTGAACGGGGACCACTGGGCGGACTGGCTGGCGGTGCGGCAGCCGACGCTGCTGGTGCGGGGGGATCGGAGCGGGGTGTTGTCCGCGGAGCATGCGCGGGAGATGACGGTGCGGAGGGGTGGGGTGCGGTTGGTGGAGTTGCCGGTGGGGCACGGGGTGCGGGCCGGGGACCCGGAGGGGTTCAGGGGGGTGGTGGGGGAGTTCCTGCGGAGGTTGTGAGGGACGGGGAGGATCTCTGCTCTGCGTGGAGGCCGGGGTGCCGCTGCGCGGGGCCGGTCCCCTACCCGCCCTTTCGCCGTTTCCCGGGGGCTCCGCCCCCGGACCCCCGCGCTGCGAACGCCGGCGGGGCTGGGGGAGGGGGCTGCGTGCCAACCCCCGTACGGCGAGGGGCGGGGGCGGGGAGCGGGGCCGCGCACCCGGAGGCCGGGCCGTGAACGCGGCGGGGCTGGGGCAGGGGGCTGCGCTCCGGCCCCCCGTGCCTCGAACGCCAGAGGGGCGGGGTGAGGGGACGTGCGCTCCGCATCGCCGCCGGCGCCGCACCTGCCGGTGGGCTGGGGAAGGTGGCTCCGCCCCCGGAGCCCCGCGCTGCGAACGCCGGCGGGGGTCCGGGGGCGGAGGGACGGGGCTCCGCCCTGAATCCTGCTCCCCGAGGGTCGGCGGGGGCGGGGGCGAAGCCCCCCGGTACCGGGCCTACGTCCAGTGGGAGGGCCGGGTGAGGGTGGGTGGGATGTGGGTGGCGGGGTTGCCCTGGGCTGCGTTCAGTTGGGGTTGGGTGAGGAAGAGGGTGTTGCGGAGGTCGGCGTCGCGGAGGTTGGTGTCGCGGAGGTCCGCGCCGATCAGGTCGGCGCCGCGGAGGTCGGCGCGGCGGAGGTCGGCGGCGATCAGGTAGGCGCCGCGCAGGTTCGCTCCGCGCAGGTCGGCGCCGGTGAGGCGGGCGCCCATCAGGTCGGCGCCGCGGTGGTTCTTCTTGCGGCCCGGGAGCGTGGCGCGGACCAGTTCGCTGGTGCGCAGGAGGAGGACGTTGATCTCCTGGCGGAGGGCGCCGACGTCCAGGGCGGCGAGGGTGGCGGCGTCCGACCGGGTCAGGGCCTCGGTCCGGGTCAGGGCGCGGCGCAGGTCCGGGTGGGCGGGGGCGGCTTCCGGGCGGGTGAGGGACTCGGCGACGTAGAAGAGGAGTTCGTGGAGCTGTCGCATCACCGGGAAGACCTCGAACATCGGGCCCTTGGTGTCGGGGTGGGCGCGCCAGTCCCGGCCGCCGAAGGTGACCTGGGAGACCTGCTGGCCGGCTCCGAAGCAGTCGAAGACGGTGCAGCCCTGGAAGCCCTTGTCGCGCAGGGCGGTGTGGATGCCGCAGCGGAAGTCCTGCCGGAGGTTCGTGCAGGGGGTGCCGGCCGGCTTGTTCACCGCGAAGTCGGTCGACTTCGCGAACGGTAGGGCCGCGCAGCAGAGCGCGAAGCAGTTGGAGCAGTCGGCCTGGAGGACGGGAAGGGCTGTGGTGGACACGCCTTCATTGTCGCCCGAGCGTGCGGCGGCGGCGGGCACCGGCGGGCACCGGCGGACTTCGGCGGGCTCCGGTGGGCGGAATTCCTTGATCCGGCATGGGGGGAGCGGTGAGCATCCGTACATGACAGAAGTGATCGCAGTTGCTGTTATTACTCTGCTCGCCGTGATCAGTCCCGGTGCGGACTTCGCCATGGTGGTCAGGAACAGTTATTTGTACGGGCGTCCGACGGGGCTGTTCGCGGCCGCCGGTGTCGCGGCGGGGGTGCTGGTGCACGTCTCCTACACGATGCTCGGCGTGGGCCTGCTGATCGCGTCCTCCACCGCCCTGTTCACGGCGATCAAGCTGGCGGGCGCCGCGTACCTGGTGTGGATCGGGATCCGTACCTTCCGGGCGCGGGCCGAGCTGACCGTGGACCTGGAGTCGAAGCCGGGGCTGACCCCGCTCGGGGCGTTGCGGTCGGGTTTCCTGACGAACGTGCTGAACCCGAAGACGACGCTGTTCGTGGTGTCGACGTTCACGCAGGTCGTGAACCCGGGGACCTCGACGTGGCAGCAGGCCGGGTACGGACTGTTCATGGCGGCGGCGCACCTGGTGTGGTTCGGGGCGGTCGCGCTGTTCTTCTCCGACGTGCGGCTGCGCGAGCGGATGTTGAAGGCGCAGAAGGCCTTGAACCGGGTGATCGGTTCGGTGCTGGTGGGCTTGGGCGTCGGGCTCGGGTTCGCTCGCTGACCGGCCGCCGCGACGGGCTGGTGCCCCGGGTTACCTGTGGGTAGCGTGCGGTGGCATGGATGCTGCCGACGGGTTCTACGAGCGGGTCGACGCGGGACGGTTCCGGGCGGGCGAAGCCACGCGCGGGCCGTGGGACGTGGGGTCGCAGCACGCCGGTCCGCCGGCCGCGCTGCTCGGGCGGGCGGTCGAGGAGCGGCCGGGCGGGCGTACGGACATGCGGATCGCCAGGATCACGTACGAGATCCTGCGGCCGGTGCCGATCGGCGGGCTGGAGATCACCACGAGCGTGCTGCGGTCCGGCCGCGGTACGGAGGTGGTCGAGGCGGCGCTCGTACCGGAGGGCGCGGACGCGCCGGTGATGCTGGCGCGGGCGCTGCGGGTCAGGGTCGCCGCCGAGCCGGTGCCCGCGGTGGCCCCGGCCGCGCTGCTGCCGCCGCCGGGGGAGGTGGCGGTGACGCCGTTCTTCCCGGTGCCGTGGGAGACCGGCTATCACTCGGCGATGGAGACCCGGTTCACCGAGGGCGCCTTCACCGAGCTCGGGCCGGGGACCTGCTGGATGCGGATGAGGGTGCCGCTCGTGGCGGGGGAGGAGGTCCGGCCGCTGGACCGGGTGCTCGTCGCCGCGGATTCCGGGAACGGGATCGGTTCGGCGGTGGACTTCGGCCGGTACGTCTTCGTCAACGGTGACCTCAGCGTCCACCTGCACCGCCACCCGGTCGGCGAATGGGTCTGCGTGGAGGCCCGTACGAGCGTGGACGCGGCGGGCATCGGGCTCGCCGACTCCCGCCTGCACGACGAGAAGGGGCCCATCGGCCGCGGCGCGCAGAGCCTGTTCGTGGCACCGCGCCGCTGAGGGCCGGGCTCCGGGGTGCCGCTCGGTCCCGGACGGAGCGTCAACCCGGCGGTCACGCCCGGAAGTCGATGTGGCAATCTCGGACGGATGGAGGCGCTGAGAGACACCGACCCCACCCACATCGGGGCGCAGACCCTGCTGGCCCGGATCGGGGCCGGGGGCATGGGGCAGGTGTACCTGGGGCGGTCGCCGGGCGGTCGGCTGGTCGCCATCAAGGTGATCAAGGACGAGATCACCGGGCACCCGGAGGCGCTCGCGCGGTTCCGCCGGGAGGCCGAGACGGTCCGGGCGGTGCGTTCCGCGTACACGGCGAACCTGATCGACGCGTCGTTGGCGGCGCCGCCGTACTGGCTGGCGACCGAGTACGTCGCCGGGCCCACCCTCGCCGACGCCGTGCGCGACCGCGGGGCGCTGCCGGCCGATACCTGCCGCAAGTTGTTCGCCGCGCTGGCGGAGGGCCTCGCGAGCGTCCACGCGTACGGGGTGACGCACCGGGACCTCAAGCCGCAGAACGTCATCCTGGGGGTGCAGGGGCCGCAGCTCATCGACTTCGGCATCGCCAGGGCGGCGGCGCAGACGGCGCTGACGCAGTTCGGTACGGCCCCGGGCACGCCCGGGTACACGGCGCCCGAGGTGTTGCTGCGGGGTGAGGTGGCGGACGCGGCGGACGTCTTCGCGCTGGGGGCGACGATCGCGTACGCGGCGACGGGCCGGGCGCCCTTCGGTACCGGCGAGCCGACCGCGGTCAACTTCCGCGCGGTGCACGGCGAGATCGACGTGGAGGGTGTGGAGCCCGGCCTGGCCGGGCTGGTCCGGGCCTGCGTGGCGGCGGAGCCGGGTGCGCGCCCGGCGCTCGCGGAGGTCATCCGGCGGTGCGCCGTGGACGCGGCGCTGGTCGACGATCCGGTGTACGCGACGCTCCTGGCGGCGGGAGCCGAGCAGGAGCGGGGGCTGCCGAGCGGGGTGGCCGCCGGGCTGCCGGTCACCGTCGGTCCCGGGCTCTCCCGCGGTCCGGGCGGCTACGTGCCGACGTACGTGCCGCCGCGGCCGGTGGCCGCGCCAGTCGCCGGGGCGTCGGCCGGCCGGCGTCCGTCCCGCCCGGTGCTGGCGGCCGTGGCCGGCCTCGTCGTGGTCGGGCTGGTCGCGGGCGGGTACGTGCTGTCGCGGAACACCGAGGACAAGGCGGCCGCTCAGGGGCCGCGGGGCGGTGGTTCGCCGTCGGGCTCGGCTGCCGCACCGGAGGGCGGCGGGGCGGGCGGTGCGCTGCCCGACCACATCGAGAACAACTCGGTGTCCCGGGACCTGTGGGGAGGTACCGCTCCGGGTGACGGGGGCTGCAACCTGCCCGGGGAGGAGCGGGCGGAGTTCCTGGTGGGTTCGGTGGCCGACGCCGACGTCCCGGACGCGAAGACGGCCACGGGCAAGGTCAAGATCAGCATTTACCTGAAGCCGTACCACACGGAGAAGGCGCCCTACATCGTCTCCGTCGGGGTCAAGCCTCCGCACGACATCGAGCTGAGCACTTCGCGGCCCTACGAGCACGTCCGCGACTACAACAAGACCATCGGCTACACCAGCAAGCCCGTCGATCTCGCGGACAAGGCCTCCGGCGGCAGCGTGGAACTCACCTATCCCGACGACTTCGTCATGAAATTCGACGATTACCAGGGGTCCCCGAGGACCTTCCCGGCCATCCCGCTCGCCAACGACCCCGGTGACTGGACCGTGCTGGTCTACCGCGTCAGGGGCATCAGGGAGTACAGCAGCATCTACTGCACCGGCTTTCCGGTGAAATAATGCGAACACAGGCCGACTAATGCGCTGTCAGGCCTCGTGCCATGAGGCAGTGTTGACGGGTGCGCAAGTTCTGGATGGCAAGCGGGATCGGCATCGGCGTGTGCCTGAGCTTCGTCGCGCTGCTCGTCGTGGGCACCTACTCGGCGGCGGCGGGGATCGTGAACGGCGGTAGGCAGGGCGCCGTCGGGCTGGTCAAGGGGGCGGTCCCGGCGATCTACCAGCCGCTGGTGGAGAAGTGGGGAAACCTTTGCCCCGCGCTGAATCCGGCCATGTTGGCCGCGCAGTTGTACACCGAGAGCGGCTGGAAGCCCGATGTGGTGAGCCACGCCGACGCGCGGGGCATCGCCCAGTTCATCCCGGGCACGTGGGCCATGTACGGGGTCGACGGCGACGGTGACGGCGACAAGGACATCTGGGACCCGAAGGACGCGATCCCGGCGGCGGCGACGTACGACTGTCAACTCGCCAAGGACGTCGCGAAGGTGCCGGGCAACCTGTCGGACAATATGCTCGCCGCCTACAACGCCGGCCCCTACCGCGTGATCAAGGCGGGCGGCGTGCCCCCGATCAGCGAGACGCAGGGGTACGTGAAGGCCATTCGGTCCCTGGAGAAGAGCTTCGCGCGGCCCCTCGGCCGGGTCGCGCCCTCCCAGCAGGCCGCCGGCGCCATCTACTTCGCGCAGAAGCAACTCGGCACCCCCTACCTGTGGGGCGGCAACGGCACTCCCGATCAAGGCGGGCGCTTCGACTGCTCCGGGCTCACCAAGGCGGCGTACGAGACGGTGGGGATCGAGCTGCCGCGCGTCGCGAACGACCAGTACAACGCCGGATCGCACCCTTCGCGCGCGGAGTTGCTCCCCGGTGATCTCGTCTTCTTCTCCGACGATCTGACGAATTCCCGGGAGATCCGGCACGTCGGCATGTACGTGGGCGGCGGCTACATGATCAACGCCCCGTTCACCGGGGCGGTCATCCGCTTCGACAAGATCGACACTCCGGACTACTTCGGTGCGACGCGGGTCACCAAGGACGGCGCCGAAGCGCTTCCGGAGCGGACGCCCGCCGCCCCCGCCCCCAGCAACTCTCCGTGAACCAAAGGCCTTGAGCTGCGACGATGAGTCACTCTTCGATAACGTTGGAGTGATCATTCGGTGGAGAGTGGAACGGACCTGCCAGAACGGGCGTTCCATGGACACGAGAGTTGATCGACGGGGGTTGAAAGGGGTGCGCAGCGCAGCGCGCCCGCAGGGGACCTAGGCAAGGGGCCGCGTCGCATGGCTGGACTCACAAGTGGTGGGCCGAATGTGGATGTCGGCTTGCTGTACGAGGTGAACGGCCTTGCCCGGCGTGCTCCCGACGGCGTCGACCGGGCCGTCGGCCTCCTCGCGGAGTACGGACTTCCGCTCGCCCTGGTCCTGTTGGTGCTGTGGTGCTGGCGCGGCGCCCGGAGGCAGGACGAGGCCACCGCCGTCGAATCGTTCGCCGCGCTCGTATGGGCCCCGCTCGCCGCGGGTCTCGCACTGCTCGTGAACGTGCCGCTGCGCGAGTTCGTCGCCCGACCGCGCCCGTTCGTCCAGCACGAGGGCCTCGACGTGTTCGCCGTCGGCCAGGGACAGGGCGGGGGCTTCTCCTTCGTCAGCGGCCACGCCACCCTGACGATGGCCCTCGCGGTCGGCGTGTTCCTCGTGAACCGCAGGCTCGGGCTGATCGGCCTCGGACTGGCCCTCGCCGAGGGCCTGTGCCGCGTCTACATGGGCGTCCACTACCCGACCGACGTGATCGGCGGCTTCGCCCTGGGCACGGCCGTCGTCCTGCTCCTCGCGCCGCTCGCCATGGCCCTGCTGACCCCGGTGGTCCGTACGCTGGCCCGCACGCCCGGCCTCGGACGGCTCGTCCGCGCCCGGGACCGGGTGGTGGCCACGCCGGTGGAGCTGGCGCAGCGGTCGGCGGAGAGCGACCTCGCCGCCTGAGGTCCCGCAGCCCGAGCCCGAGCCCGAGCCGCCGGTCGGCGCGGCCACGCCGTCAGCCGGCGTACGAGTTCCACACCGCGAGCAGCCCCGCCACCAGCAGGCAGAGCCCCGCCGCGCCGAAGCAGAGCCGCACCGCCGCCGGGCGGGGGCGTGGGGTCACCGGTCGCCGCCGGGGCCCGGACCGTCGTCCCGGGTCGGCTCCTCGCGGCGGTAGCGGGAACGCAGCCACAGCCCGGTGGCCACGGCCGCGGCGGTGGTGACCCCGACGGCCAGCGCCACGTCGGCCGGCCCGTCCGCGGAGCCCACGGGGCGGGCCCAGGCCGCGGCCGGGGTGAGCGCGATGAGCAGGGCCCAGAGGAGGGCCGCGTAGCGGGGTGCGGTTCCTGGCATGAGACCAGGGCATCCGCTCGCGCCCGGCCATGCCACCCGGGCCGTCCGAACGGGCGACACGCGCGGGTGCGGGGGCCGGTGGCGGCGCCGGGGCGGCTACCCGGAGGTGTGCCGGGTGGCGTCCCGTCTCGCCAGGTCACGGGAGCGACGGGCGGGGCCCGTCCAACCGCAGCTGCAGACGGCCAGACAGAACGAGCCGCGTTCCGCGGTGCTCGTGGTGTGGCCGAGAGGTGGCTGTGCGGGCTCCGCGGGGTGACGCGGAAGCGGCACAGCGGTAAACGGAGGGGACAGGGTCGCCTTGGTGTGCGGATCCACGTCCCCACGGTACCCGGGGGCGCCCCCGTCCGGTACGGCCCCCGGCAGTCCACGGCCCGTGACGGGAAACCCCGGACCTCGTTAACCGGAGCGGGTGGGGGCCTCGGGCAAGCAGGTTTCATGCGTTGGGGGTTGGCAGGCGATGGTGGTGCACCAGCACAGGCGGCGGCGCGGACGTGCGGGTGAGGCGGTGGTCGCGGTCGGCATGGCGGTGACCGTGGCCGCGCTGGGCGCGTGCGGTGGCGGTGGATCCGGCGAGGCCTCCGCGAGCGACGACGCCCGGGCGCCCCGCGACACCGCCGCGGCGATCCGCGGGGCCGCCGACGGGCTGGCCGGCGCCGGCAGCGCGCGGGCCCGTACGGCCATGGAGATGGCCACGGGCGGCACCCGGGTCACCATCCGGGGCGAGGGCGGCGTCGACTTCCGCAAGCGCATGGGACAGCTCCTGGTGATGCTCCCGGCCGACGTGACGGGCAAGGCCGAGCACCGGCCCATCACCGAGCTCCTCGTCCCCGGCGCCCTGTACATGAAGAACCGCGGCGCGGGGGTCCCCGACGACAAGTGGGTCCGGGTCGACACGACCGCCCTCGCCGACGGCAACCTCGTCACCGGCGGGGCCACTGACCCGCTGACCGCCGTCGAGCTGCTGCGTGCCGCGCAGGGCGTCACGTACGTCGGCGAGGACGAGGTCGCGGGCACCCGGGTGTGGCACTACCAGGGGACGACGGACATCGGGCGGGCGGCGCGGACCGCCTCGCCGGGGGTGAAGGAGGCCCTGGAAGCGGCGGCGAAAGGGTTCAGCAAGGACAGCGTGCCCTTCGACGTCTACCTCGACGAGGAGGGGCTCCTGCGCAAGGTCCGGCACCGGTTCACGTACGTCAAGAATGGCGTGATCGATGTCTCCTCGACCACGATGCTCTACGGCTTCGGGACCCCGGTCACCGTGGCATTGCCCGCAAGCGGGGACATTTTCGCCGGGAAGATCGCCGACTGACCGGGCGGCCGGGCCGGGCCGGTGCGTCCGGGCCATGGCCCCACTATCCGGAAATGGTCCATCCGTGTCATGCGCGCAACGGGGTCCGATCCCTACGCTGAGAGGCCGGGCGTCGAAGGGCGATGACGGCAGAAAGAGGTGACACGCGTGACTCCCGCGGGCGGTACGACGGTGCAGGACCACGTGGCGCTCGCAGAGATCGAGCTGTGCGGTGAGTTGATCATCGCGGCGTCCGCCGCCGTGGAGGACCGACTGAGCCAGGACCGGATCGACGAGGTCCTGATGGGCATCGGGTTCTGATCGGCCCGACCGGGCCGCGGCCCGGTCACCGGCCTTGTGATCGGCCCTGCGGGCCCTGATCGGGCCCCGGGAGCCCCGCCCGCGCGAATCGGAGGCGGGGGCTCGGAGGCGGGGGTCGGCGGGCGGACGTGCGCGTGAGGGGCGCCTCAGGTGCGCAGGAGGCGGGCGATGGCCTTCGTGGCCTCCTCGACCTTGGCGTCGATCCCCTCCCCACCCTTGACGGCCGCGTCCGCGACGCAGTGCCGCAGGTGTTCCTCCAGCAGTTGGAGGGCGAAGGACTGCAGGGCCTTCGTGCTCGCGGAGACCTGGGTGAGTATGTCGATGCAGTAGACGTCCTCGTCGACGAGCCGCTGGAGGCCCCGGATCTGGCCCTCGATGCGCCGCAGCCGCTTGAGGTGCTCGTCCTTCTGGTGGTGGTACCCGTGCACGGCCTGGACAGGGGCGGTGCCGGCGTCGGCTCCGGAACCTTCCGCCTCGATGGTCGTCATGCGTCCTCCCGTGGTCCGGAACGAGGGGTACATACCCCTCATGGGTATAGGATACTTCGCCCCCGCCGGCGGGGCAGGGGTCCGTGCGGCCCACTGTGCCCGATGGAGGACACTGGGGAACGGCCGGTTAGCCGTGGCCGGGGGATGCGCCTAGCATCAGCCTGACCGAACCCAATGCACCCCGAGGACCTCACGTGCGATTTCGTCTGACCCCCAGGGAGACGAGCTTCTACGACATGTTCGCCGCCTCCGCGGACAACATCGTCACGGGCTCCAAGCTCCTGATGGAACTGCTCGGAGCGGATCCGTCCGCGCGGGCCGAGATCGCGGAACGGATGCGGGCGGCGGAACACGCGGGGGACGACGCGACGCACGCGATCTTCCACCAGCTGAACTCCTCCTTCATCACGCCGTTCGACCGCGAGGACATCTACAACCTCGCGTCGTGCCTCGACGACATCATGGACTTCATGGAAGAGGCGGTCGACCTGGTCGTCCTCTACAACGTGGAGGAGCTCCCCAAGGGCGTCGAGCAGCAGATCGAGGTCCTGGCGCGGGCCGCCGAGCTGACGGCCGAGGCCATGCCGCACCTGCGGACGATGGAGAACCTGACCGAGTACTGGATCGAGGTCAACCGCCTTGAGAACCAGGCCGACCAGATCCACCGCAAGTTGCTCGCCCAGCTCTTCAACGGCAAGTACGACGCCATCGAGGTGCTGAAGCTCAAGCAGATCGTCGACGTGCTCGAAGAGGCGGCCGACGCGTTCGAGCACGTTGCGAACACGGTGGAGACCATCGCGGTCAAGGAGTCCTGAACCACGTGGACACCTTTGCGCTGATCGTGACCATCGGTGTCGCGCTCGGCTTCACCTACACCAACGGCTTCCACGACTCCGCGAACGCCATCGCCACGTCCGTCTCGACGCGGGCCCTGACCCCGCGCGCGGCGCTCGCGATGGCGGCGGTGATGAACCTGGCGGGCGCCTTCCTCGGCAGCGGCGTGGCCAAGACGGTCAGTGAGGGTCTCATCGAGACGCCCCACGGCAACCGGGGCATGTGGATCCTCTTCGCGGCGCTGGTCGGCGCGATCGTCTGGAACCTGATCACCTGGTACTTCGGCCTGCCCTCGTCCTCCTCGCACGCGCTGTTCGGCGGCATGGTGGGCGCGGCGCTGGCGGGCGGCACCGAGGTGATCTGGTCCGGGGTGGTCGACAAGGTCGTCATCCCCATGTTCGTCTCGCCGGTCGTCGGTCTCGTGGTCGGTTACCTGGTGATGGTGGCCATCCTGTGGATGTTCCGCCGGGCCAACCCGCACAAGGCCAAGCGGGGCTTCCGCATCGCGCAGACGGTGTCCGCGGCCGGCATGGCCCTGGGCCACGGTCTCCAGGACGCCCAGAAGACGATGGGCATCGTGATGATGGCCCTGGTCATCGCCGACGTGCAGGGCGCGGGCGACGCGATCCCGATCTGGGTCAAGATCGCGTGCGCGGTGATGCTGTCGCTCGGTACGTACGCGGGCGGCTGGCGCATCATGCGCACCCTCGGCCGCAAGATCATCGAGCTGGACCCGCCGCAGGGCTTCGCGGCGGAGACCACCGGCGCCTCGATCATGTTCGGCTCGGCGTTCCTCTTCCACGCCCCGATCTCCACCACGCACGTGATCACCTCGGCGATCATGGGCGTGGGCGCGACCAAGCGGATCAACGCCGTCCGCTGGGGTGTCGCGAAGAACATCATCCTCGGCTGGTTCATCACCATGCCGGCCGCGGCCCTGGTGGCCGCGGTCAGCTTCTGGATCGTGAACCTCGCCTTCGTCGGCTAGCCGTCGGCGTCCCGGTACGAAAGCGGGCCGGCTCCCCCCACCCAGGGGGAGCCGGCCCTTTTTCTTTCGCCTTGCGGTGGCACCGCCATGCAGCACCGCAGGACGTTTCGTCCATCCCGTGTTTAGCCGAAGCGGCCCGAGATGTAGTCCTCGGTCGCCTGGACGGACGGGTTGGAGAAGATCCGGTCCGTGTCGTCGAGCTCGATGAGCTTGCCCGGCTGACCGACGGCGGAGAGGTTGAAGAAGGCCGTGCGGTCCGAGACGCGGGCCGCCTGCTGCATGTTGTGCGTCACGATGACGATCGTGAAGCGCTCCTTCAGCTCGCCGATCAGGTCCTCGATGGCGAGGGTGGAGATCGGGTCGAGCGCGGAGCAGGGCTCGTCCATCAGCAGGACCTGGGGCTCGACCGCGATGGCGCGGGCGATGCACAGGCGCTGCTGCTGGCCGCCGGAGAGACCGGAGCCGGGCTTGTTCAGGCGGTCCTTGACCTCGTTCCAGAGGTTGGCGCCCTGGAGGGACTTCTCGACGATGTCCGAGAGCTCGGACTTCTTGAACGAGCCGTTGAGGCGCAGGCCGGCCGCCACGTTGTCGAAGATCGACATGGTGGGGAAGGGGTTGGGGCGCTGGAAGACCATGCCGACGGTGCGGCGGACCGCGACCGGGTCGACGCCGGTGCCGTAGAGGTTCTCGTCGTCCAGGAGGACCTTGCCCTCGACGCGGCCGCCGGGGGTGACCTCGTGCATCCGGTTCAGGGTCCGCAGGAAGGTGGACTTGCCGCAGCCGGAGGGGCCGATGAAGGCAGTCACCGAGCGGGGCTCGACGGTCATCGAGATGTCGTCGATGGCCTTGTGGGTTCCGTAGAAGGCGGACAGTCCGCTGACGTCGATTCGCTTCGCCATGAGGGTCACTTCGCTTTCAGGTGGTCACAAGCGGCGGAGCCGCACAATGGGCTCGCTCTTAGCGACCGGTCTTCGGGGCCTTCCAGCGGGCTACGCCGCGGGCCACCAGATTGAGGATCATGACGAAGGCGATCAGGACGAGGGCCGCGGCCCACGCCCGGTCGTAGGAGGCTTCACTGCCGACCTTGTACTGCTCCCAGATGTAGAGGGGGAGCGAGGACTGGGCGCCTTCGAAGGGGTTGCCGTTGATCAGCTGGGAGCCGAAGACCAGCAGCATGATCGGGGCGGTCTCACCGGCGATGCGGGCCACCGCCAGCATGACACCGGTCGAGATGCCGCCGATGGCGGTGGGGAGCACGACCTTGAGGATCATGCGCCACTTCGGTACGCCGAGGGCCAGCGCGGCCTCGCGCAGCTCGTTCGGGACGAGCTTGAGCATCTCCTCGGTGGAGCGGACCACGACCGGCATCATCAGGATCGACAGCGCCATCGCGCCGGCGAAGCCGGAGGGGCCGAAGCCGAGCATCAGGTTCCAGGTCGTCAGGATGAACAGGCCCGCGACGATCGAGGGGATGCCGGTCATCACGTCGACGAAGAAGGTGACGGCTTTGGCGAGCGAGCCCCGGCCGTACTCGACCAGGTAGACGGCGGTCAGCAGACCGACGGGCGCGGCGATCAGGGTGGCCAGGGCGACCTGCTCGATGGTGCCGAGCAGAGCGTGGTAGACGCCGCCGCCCTCCTCGAAGCTGGTCACGCCGTTCATGGAGTGGCTGAGGAAGTCCCCGTCGAGGACGCCGATGCCGCGGCTGATCGTGGTCCACAGCAGCGAGAGCAGCGGGATGACGGCCAGGACGAAGCAGACCCAGACGACGGAGGTCGCGACGCGGTCCTTGGCCTGGCGGCGGTTCTCGACGATCGCGCTGGCCGTGTACGTGATGGCCACGAACAGGAGGGCCGCGAGGAGGCCCCACTGGATCTTGCTGTGGAGGTCGAGGACCAGGCCGATGCCGGAGCCGAGGGCCGCCGACAGGACGGCGATGCCGGCCGGCGCCCAGCGGGGCAGGCCGCCCCGGGTGAGGGAGGCGGGAGCGGCGGACTTGCGGTCCCGTACGGGCCGCGGGTCCTGCAGTGCGTGGCTCATCAGGCGTTCGCCCCCGAGAACTCCTTGCGGCGCGCGATGATGATGCGCGCGGCGCCGTTGACCAGCAGGGTGAGGAGGAAGAGGACCAGACCGGAGGCGATCAGCGCGTCCCGGCCGAACTCGTTGGCCTCGTCGAACTTCGCGGCGATGTTCTGCGCGAAGGTGCCGCCGCCCGGATTCAGGACGTGGAACGAGATCAGGAAGCTCGGGGAGAGGACGGTGGCCACGGCCATGGTCTCGCCCAGGGCGCGGCCGAGGCCGAGCATCGAGGCGGAGATGACGCCGGAGCGGCCGAAGGGCAGCACCGACATGCGGATGACCTCCCAGCGGGTCGCGCCGAGGGCCAGGGCGGCTTCCTCGTTCATGCGCGGGACCTGCAGGAAGACCTCGCGGCTGACGCTGGTCACGATCGGCAGGATCATGATCGCGAGCAGGATGCCGACGGTGAAGAGCGAGCGGGCGACGCCGACCTGGGTCTTCTCGAAGACGTAGGTCCAGCCGAGGTACTCGTCGAGCCAGAGGTTCAGCCCGCCCAGCTGCGGCACCAGGAACAGGGCGCCCCAGATGCCGTAGATGATCGAGGGTACGGCGGCCAGCAGGTCGACCACGTAGGCGAGGGGCGCGGCCAGCTTGCGCGGCGCGTAGTGCGAGATGAACAGGGCGATGCCGACGGCGATCGGAACCGCGATGACCATCGCGATGATCGAGCTGACGACGGTGCCGAAGAGCAGGACGGCGATGCCGAAGACGGGCGGGTTGGCGGACGCGTTCCAGTCGAAGGTGGTGAGGAAGTTGCCCTCGTTCTTCGACAGTGCGATGCCGGCGCGGTAGGTGAGGAAGATGGCGATCGACGCCATGATCACCAGGAGCAGGATGCCGGAGCCCTTGGAGAGCCCGGCGAAGATCTTGTCACCGGCGCGGCCGGTGGACCTTCCGCTCTTGGGGACAGGCGGAGCCGTGTCTATCTGGGTGGGTGTGGTGGAAGCCATGGTCTTTCCGGTCTGAGTGGGGGCAGGCCCCCTGGCGGCGGTGCACCGGATCCCCCCGGGTGGGAGGGGGAGGGTCCCCGGACGCCGGGCGGATCGGACGGGATCCACCCGGCATCGCGGGGGTCAGGGCTAGGCCAGCGACTTGATGACTTCGCGGACCTTGGTGTTGATCTCGGCCGGGATCGGCGCGTAGCCGTTCTCGGTGAGGACCTTCTGGCCCGCGTCCGAGGCGGTGTACTCCAGGAAGGACTTCACGGTGCCGAGCGTCTCGGGCTTGTTGCCCTTGTCGCAGACGACCTCGTACGTGACCAGGACGATCGGGTACGCGCCCTCGGCCTTGGTGGTGTAGTCGAGCTTCAGGGCCAGGTCGGAGCCGGTGCCGGCGATCTTGGCGGCGGCGATGGCCTTGGAGGCGTTCTCGCCGGTGGCCTTGACCGGGGTGCCGGCGCCGGTGTTCACGTCGACCGTCTTGATGCTCTGCGAGCTGGCGTAGGAGAGCTCGAAGTAGCCGATCGCGCCGTCGACGGCCTTGACCTGGGAGGCGACGCCGGCCGAGCCGGACGCGGCCTGGCCACCGGGGGCCGGCCACTTCTTCGAGGCCTCGTAGGACCAGGCGTCGGGGGCGGCGGCCTTGAGGTACTTGCCCAGGTTCTCGGTGGTGCCCGAGTCCTCGGAGCGGTGGAAGGCCTGGATGGCGGTGGAGGGAAGCGTGACGCCGGGGTTCAGCTTCTTGATCGCCTCGTCGTCCCACTTCTTGATCTTGTCGTTGAAGATGTTGGCGATCGTCGCGGCGTCCAGGTTCAGCTTGTCCACGCCGGCGACGTTGAAGCCGAGCGCGACCGGGCCGCCCACCATCGGCAGGTTGATGCCCTGGCCGCCGGTGCAGATCTTCTTCGACTCCTCGACCTGCTCGGGCTTGAGCGCCGAGTCCGAACCGGCGAAGCCGACGGTGCCCTGGTTGAAGGCGACGATGCCCTCGCCGGAGGAGGAGGACTTGTAGTTCACCTCGACGCCGGAACAGGCGGCCATGTAGTTCTTGACCCACAGGTCGACCGCGTTCTTCTGCGCGGAAGAGCCGGACGCCAGGAGCTTGCCCTTGGCACCCTCACACTTGACGTCGCCCGGCGCGGGCGCCGCGGCCTTCGAGGAGCCGTCGGTGCCGGTCTTCGTGTTGTCGTCCGAGCCGCACGCCGTGAGGACCAGGGCGCCGGACACGACAAGCGCGCCGAGGGCGGAGGCACGAAGCATGTTCTTGCGCTGAAGCTTCACTGTTTCGGGTGTTCCTTCCGGGGAGCCGCCGGCCGCTTTCTGTATCGGGGCGGCGTGCGAGGAGGACTACGGGTTCACGCGGTGCGGTTGCCGTGGTTTCCGGTCCGGCTCGCACCTTGCAGTACCGAAATTAGGCAGAACAGGTGAAGCGGTCGACGGCGCTCGGTGAACGGCGAGTGAACCGTGGCGGACGGGCCGGTGCGGATGGGGTGGTTTGTACCCGGACGTAACGGGACGTTATCCGCCCGTTATTCTGTCGTGACTTTCGTCGCGGCGCCAAGGGGACAGGGCTGCGGCGGGTGGCCGGAATGCGACGCTCGCGCTGCCGGCGCCACCGGAAACCCGCCGCCCGCAAGCCCGCCGGCCTCCGGAAACACCGCCGCCCGGCGGGTTTCCGCCGGGCGCGGGCAGGGGGCGGGGGCGCGGAGGCTCAGGCCGGGAGCGGGTGCCAGACGTCGTGGAAGGCGCGGCGTGCCGCCAGGGCCGCGTGCCGCTGGTCCGCGTGCAGCACCCCCAGGGCGTACGCCGTCGCCGGGGCGATCCTCGGGGTGCGGGCGGCCGTCGCCGAGGCGGTGGCCGCCTCGGAGGCGTCGCGGTGCACGTCCAGGGCCGCGCCCGCCGTCACCAGCCGGGTCACATCGTCGCCCAGGGCCTCCCGGGCGTACCGGTGGATCCTCAGCAGCCGGCGCACCTCGTGCCAGGCGCCGTCCTCGTGGGCCGAGTACGGGGTCTCCTGGCTGGCGGGCAGGGCGGTGACGGCCGCGCCGAGCCGGCCCTCCGTGACCGCCGCCAGCGGAACGAGTACCTCCGTCACCGGGCCGCGCGCCGCCACCGGGTCCAGCGGCACCTCCGAGGCGAGGACCGCCACGGCGTCGGCCACCGCGTGGAAGCGGGCCGAACCGAGGGCCTGGAGGGTGGTGGAGTGGGCGCGGGTGCGCGCCAGCGTGAGCTGGCGCTCCAGCAGCGCGCCCGCCCGCGCCGAACCCACCGTGAGCGCCCCGGACGTGGTGACGCCCCCGCGGGGCGCCGGGACCTCGGGCGCCGCCGACAGCCGTTGGAGGGCTTCCATCAGGCGGGACAGCCGGGCGGCGTACGCGTGCTCGTCGGCCAGGGTCGAGGACAGCCACACCAGTTCGGTGCGCAGCCCGTCCGCCCAGCCCGGCTCGGTCACCCCCCGGAACGTGTTCAGGGAGCCGGCGATGCGGCGCGCGGCCCCCCGAAGGCCACGCGCCGCTTGCCCGCTCTCGGCGGCGTCCGGGCCGCTCCCGGTGCTCTCGTCGTGCAGGCGCAGCGCGCGCAGGAACGCGGTGGCCTGGGAGCGCAGGTACGGGGCGAGTACGTCGCCCGCGGTCGGGTCATGGTTTGGCTGAGCCACGCCGGCGCCTCCGGGCGTCTATGAGCATCTCCTGAACGTGTTGCAGCGGCTGGCCCTCGGCGTCGGTGCTGTGCCGGGTCCACTCGCCGTCCGGACCCAGGTGCCAGGAGGAGGTGGCGTCGGACATGCCGGTCTCCAGCATCCGGTCCAGTGCCGCGCGGTGTGCGGGGTCGGTGACCCTCACCAGGGCCTCGATGCGGCGGTCGAGGTTGCGGTGCATCATGTCGGCGCTGCCGATCCACACCTCCGGTTCGCCGCCGTTGGAGAAGGCGAAGACGCGGGAGTGCTCCAGGAAGCGGCCGAGGATCGAGCGGACCCGGATGTTCTCCGACAGTCCCGGGACGCCGGGGCGCACGGCGCAGATGCCGCGGACCCAGATGTCGACGGGGACACCGGCCCGGGCGGCGCGGTAGAGGGAGTCGATGAGGGCCTCGTCGACGATCGAGTTCATCTTCAGCCGGACGTACGCGGGCCGGCCGGCGCGGTGGTGGTCGGCCTCCTTGTCGATGCGCGAGATGAGTCCGTCGCGCAGGGACTTCGGGGCGGTCAGCAGCCGGCGGTAGGTCTCGCGGCGCGAGTAGCCGGACAGCCGGTTGAAGAGGTCGGAGAGGTCGGCGCCGACCTGCGGGTCGGCGGTGAGCAGGCCGAGGTCCTCGTACAGCCGGGCGGTCTTCGGGTGGTAGTTGCCGGTGCCGACGTGGGAGTAGCGGCGCAGGTTGTCGCCCTCCTGCCGGACGACGAGGGAGAGCTTGCAGTGCGTCTTGAGCCCGACGAGGCCGTAGACGACGTGGCAGCCGGATTCCTCCAGCTTGCGCGCCCACTTGATGTTGGCCTGCTCGTCGAAGCGGGCCTTGATCTCGACGAGGACGAGGACCTGCTTGCCGGACTCCGCCGCGTCGATCAGGGCGTCGACGATCGGGGAGTCGCCGGAGGTCCGGTACAGCGTCTGCTTGATCGCGAGGACGTCCGGGTCGGCGGCGGCCTGTTCCAGGAAGGCCTGGACGGACGTGGAGAAGGAGTCGTACGGGTGGTGCAGCAGGACGTCCCGTTCGCGCAGCGCGGCGAAGATGTCCGGAGCGGACGCCGACTCGACCTCGGCCAGGTCGCGGTGCGTGCCCGCGACGAACTTCGGGTACTTCAGCTCCGGCCGGTCCAGGGAGGAGATCCCGAAGAGGGCGGTGAGGTCCAGCGGCCCGGGCAGCGGGTACACCTCGGCGGCGGACACCTTCAGTTCCTGCACGAGGAGGTCCAGGACTCCGGGGTCGATGGACTCCTCGACCTCCAGGCGCACGGGCGGCCCGAAGCGGCGCCGCATGAGCTCCTTCTCCAGGGCCTGGAGGAGGTTCTCGGCGTCGTCCTCCTCGACCTCCAGGTCCTCGTTGCGGGTCACCCGGAACATGTGGTGCGCGAGCACCTCCATGCCGGGGAACAGCTCCTCCAGGTGCGCGGCGATGACGTCCTCCAGCGGGACGTAGCGCTGCGGGGAGGCCTCCAGGAACCGGGAGAGGAGCGGCGGGACCTTGACCCGGGCGAAGTGGCGGTGGCCGCTGACCGGGTTCCGGACGACGACGGCCAGGTTCAGGGAGAGGCCGGAGATGTACGGGAAGGGGTGCGCGGGGTCCACGGCCAGCGGTGTCAGCACCGGGAAGATGTGGTTGCGGAACAGGGTGAAGAGGCGGGCCTGCTCCTTCTCGGTGAGGTCGGGCCACCGGATGAGGTGGATGCCCTCCTCGGCCAGCTGCGGGGCGATGTCCTGCTGGTAGCAGGCGGCGTGCCGGGCCATGAGCTCGCGCGAGCGGGTCCAGATCAGGTCCAGGACCTCGCGGGGCTGCAGGCCCGAGGCCGAACGGGTGGCGACACCCGTCGCGATGCGCCGCTTCAGGCCGGCGACGCGGACCATGAAGAACTCGTCGAGGTTGCTCGCGAAGATCGCCAGGAAGTTCGCGCGCTCCAGGAGCGGGGTGCTCGGGTCCTCCGCGAGCTCCAGGACCCGTTCGTTGAAGGCCAGCCAGCTGCGCTCCCGGTCGAGGAACCGGTTGGCGGGCAGTTCGCCCGTGCCGTCCTTGTCCTCGTACGCGTGGAGGTCGGCGTCCAGGTCGGGATCCAGGCCGCCCGGGCGGTGGGCCGCTATGGACCCCAGGCGCGCCTTCACCGCTGCGGCGCTGTTCGCGGACGGGTGGGACGGGTGCTGTGCGGGGACCTCGCTGGGGACCGCGCCGGGCTTCTGGCTCATGCCTCCATTCTTCCGCGCACGAGGCAGGACCGGCGCGTCGGACGCATCGGCTGTCAGTCGGAGTCGGGGCTGCATGACCGGAGACTGGCAAGCGCGTTTGAATGCCCGGTTAATGGCGTATGGCTTCCAGTCTCTTTCCGGAGCTCCTTGGGCCGTTCGGGGGGCTCACGGCCCGGCGCGCCCGGCCGGTGGCCCACCGGGCCCCCGCCCGGGGGGCCCGGTGGCCCGGTGGTCAGCTCTCGGTGCGGTACATCAGGTCGACCTCGTGGGTGGTGAAGCCGAGGCCCTCGTACACGGCCAGGGCGGCCGGATTGTCGGCGTCGACGTAGAGCATCGCGGTGGGCAGGCCCGATGCCGCCAGGTGGCGCAGGCCGATGGCGGTCAGGGCCTTGCCGAGGCCGCCGCCCTGGGCGCCCGGCCGGACCCCGACGACGTAGACCTCGCCGAGCCGCTCCGCCTCGTGGACCTTCGTCCAGTGGAAGCCGACCAGCTCGCCCCCGCGCTCCGCGAGGAAGAAGCCCTTCGGATCGAACCACGGCTGCGCGATCCGGTCGTTCAGGTCCCGCTGGGTCAGTGACCCCTGCTCGGGGTGGTGGGCGAAGGCCGCCGCGTTCGCGGCGAGCCAGGCGGCGTCGTCCGGGCCCGGTACGAAGGTGCGCACCGTCACGCCGGCCGGCAGGACCGGCTCGGGCAGCGGGTCGCCCGAGGTGAGGGGGCGGCGGAGTTGGCGCAGCTCGCGGAAGAGGGTCAGTCCGAGTACCTGGGCCAGGTGCCGGGCGGCGGACTTGCCGCCGTGGGCCCACACGCGGATCCGCTTGCCGGAGGCGTTCAACAGGGCCGAGCCGAGGGCCCGGCCGTGGCCGCGCCCGCGCAGTGCGGGGTGCACGACGAGCTCGGCGGCGGGGGCCTCCACCGGGTCGGTGTCCTCCAACTGCCCGTACGCGGCGAGCCGGGTGCCGTCGCTCAGGAGGAAGTGCCGGATGCCCTCGCGCGGTCCGCCGCGCAGCTGGAGCCGCCCTTGTTCGGACACCGCGGTGGTGCCGTCGGTGCGGGCCGCCTCCGCGATCAGCTCCAGTACGGATTCGGCCTGTTCCTCCGTCAGCTCGTCGAGGGTCTGAATCTGCCGTCCCGGCTCCAGGGCCGCTGCTGCGTCAGTCATGCGACGAGCCTACGACCGCGGCCCGCGGTTGCGTGTCCCGCAGGCCCGGCCCGAGGTCCCGCGGGCCCGTGACGTCGGCGCGTAACCAGCTCGCAACCCGTTACCCCCTGTCGTGCTACGCGCGTTGACAATAAGCTGCGGCGGACCTCCCAACTTGTCTCGCTGTCCACAAAGGGGACTAAATGTCAGCGACGCCACAACGGCCCCGCACGGCCCGCCGGTTGACCCTCACCGCACTCGCCCTCACGGCCGGTGCCGGAGCCATGGTCGCCGCCGCACTGCCGGCCGGGGCCGCGAGTGGTGGCGGTGCGGCCAAGAGCCGGACCGTCGACGTGCAGATGCTGTCGTTCAACGACTTCCACGGCACGCTGGAGCCCCCGCAGGGCTCCTCGGGCACGGTGAGTGAGCGGCAGGCGGACGGCACCACCAAGGCCATACCGGCAGGCGGCGTGGAGTACCTCGCGACCAGCCTGCGCGAGGCCCGCAAGGGCCACGAGTACTCCGTCACGGCCACGGCCGGTGACATGATCGGCGGCAGCCCGATGCTGTCGGGGCTCTTCCACGACGAGCCGAGCATCGAGGCGCTGAACAAGATCGGCCTGGACGTGTCCAGCGTCGGCAACCACGAGTTCGACGAGGGCCGCACCGAGCTGCGCCGCATGGCGTACGGCGGCTGCCACCCGGTCGAAGGCTGCTTCGAGTACGGCAAGACGTTCACCGGAGCGGAATTCCAGTACCTCGCGGCCAACGTGACGGACGACAAGACCAAGCGTCCGATGATGTCGCCCACCTTCGTCTGGAAGAAGGGGGACGTGAAGATCGGCTTCATCGGCGTCACCCTGGAGGGCACGCCGGACGTCGTCACCGCCGAGGGCGTCAAGGGCCTCACGTTCGGCGACGAGGTCGAGACGATCAACAAGTACGCCGCCGAGCTGAACAAGCAGGGCGTGAAGTCGATCGTCGCGCTGATCCACGAGGGCGGTCTGCCCGCGAACGGCGCGTACAACTACGACTGCGACGCGCCGGGCGCCGGCGCCGGCATCTCGGGTGCCATCGTCGACATCGCCAAGAACGTCGACGCGAAGGTCGACGCGCTGGTGACCGGCCACACGCACCAGGCCTACAGCTGCAACATCCCGGACCCGGCGGGCAACCCGCGTACGGTCACCTCGGCCGCCTCGCTCGGCCGCCTGTACACGGACACCACGCTCACCTACGACCGGCAGACCAAGGACATCGTCCGCACGCCGGCCGCGGCGCCCAAGCCGGTCAACAAGCTCGTCACCCGCGAGCAGCCCAAGGCCGGCGACATGACCGAGCTGATCCGGCGCTGGAACGAGCTGGCGGCCCCGGTCGCCAACCGTCCGCAGGGCTTCATCTCCGCGGACATCCCGGGCCGTGGTTCGCCGGAGTTCGAGAAGCCGCTCGGTGACCTGATCGCCGACGCGCAGCTGGAGGCGCTGGCCCCCGCCGACAAGGGCGGCGCGGAGCTGGCGATCATGAACCCGGGCGGCATTCGCGCCGACCTCGCCCACAAGGCCTCCGGGGCCGAGGGCGACGGCGTGGTGACGTACGGGGAGTCCTTCACGGTCCAGCCGTTCACCAACATGATGAACGTGGTCGACCTGACCGGCGCGCAGCTCGTCACCGCGCTCCAGCAGCAGGTGTCCGGTGCGGTCAACGGCCCGAGCCCGAAGATCCTCCAGGTCTCGAAGGGCTTCACCTACACCCTCGACATGACGAAGGCGGGCGCGGACCGCGTCGTCGTCGACTCGGTGCGGCTGAACGGCGCGCCCATCGACCCGGCCCGCACCTACCGCGTCGCGATGAACGAGTTCCTCGCGGGCGGCGGTGACGGCTTCACCGTCCTGAAGGAGCACAAGAACAAGCTGGTGGGCGCGTCCGACCTGGACTGCTTCAACGCCTACCTGGCGAACAACTCCTCCGAGGCGTCCCCGATCGCCCCGCCGGCGGCGAACCGGATCACCGTCATCAAGTAACTCCCGTACGCAGTGCGCCCGTGAGGGGCGGTGGGCCGGTGGCCCGCCGCCCCTCCGGCGTTACCGCGGGCCGCGCGGCTCAGCGCAGCCCGTCCAAGTAATCCGCGACGGCCCGGTGGAAGCCCTGCGGGTCGCTGAACGGGACGAAGTGGTCCCCGTCCAGCGGGGTGTACGAGGTCCCGGGCCGCCGGGCCACCATGGCGTCGGCCTGCTCCTGGGGCAGGGCCTGGCTCTGCTTGGCGTGGATGAGGAGCGCCGGGCAGCTGCTGCCGAGCCAGGCGTCCCAGTGGTCGCCGCGGCAGCCTTCGATCGAGTCGAGCGCGTCCTGGGGGTGGAACGGCATCCGCCAGCCGCTCCCGTCGGGCAGCTTGCGCAGGGCGGCGCCCACGATCCGGCCGCCCACCGGCCCGGCCGCGGCCAGGAGTTCCCCGGTGGTCGGCGCGGTGTAGGGGAGGCCGTCGAGGAAGGAGAACCACTCCGACTCGCCGGGTTGGACCTCGACGGCGGCGTCGACGTTGATGAGGGCGCCGACCCGGGCGGGGTGGCGGGCGGCCAGGTGGTAGGCGTTGAGCCCGCCGACGGAGTAGCCGAGGAGGGCCACGGGCTCGTCGAGCCCGAGGTGGTCGAGGAGGGCGACGGCGTCGGAGACGTACCCCTCGCGGTCGTAGGCGGGGGCCCGGTCGGAATCGCCGTGGCCGCGCTGGTCGGGGGCGATGACCCGCCACCGGTCGCCCAGTTCCTCGGCGAGGGCCTTGAAGGCGATTCCCTCGGACATGCCCCCGTGCAGGGCGAGCAGCGGACGGCCGGGACCGCCGAAGTCCCGGTAGGAGAGCGTGCGGTCGTCGATCTTCAGCTCGTGGCGCATGGTCCGGTGCCTTCCGTGGCCGGTGGATCTTTCGATGTCCCTCAGCCTGCCAGGAATTGGGCAACCGTGCAATACGCTCGTATAGGGCGCTTGCCCAAATCGGGGCGCGGCTACGATCCCGGCATGGGAAATCGCGAGGACCTGCTGGCCGGAGCCAGGCGCTGCCTGGAGGAGAAGGGGTACATGCGCACGACCGTGCGCGACATCGCCTCGGCGGCGCGGGTGAGCATGGCCGCGATCGGCTACCACTACGGATCCCGCGAGGCCCTCCTCAACCAGGCGCTCTTCGCCGCCATGGACGACTGGGCGGCCGGCTCGGGCCGGCTCGCCGGTGAGGGCGACACCACCGAGGAGCGGTACGCCGACACCTGGGACCGCAAGATCCGGGACTTCGGCGAGCTGCGCTGGCTCTGGATCGCCAACATCGAGGCCTTCGTCCACGCCCAGTCCTCGCCCGAACTGCTCGCGGCGCTCGCCGAGGGCCAGCGCCGCTCCCGGCGGATGGTGGCCGCGGCGCTGGCCGGGGTGACCGAGGAAGCCGTCACGGACGAGGACGTACGCGGCCTCGGCTCGGTGCACCTCGCGCTGCTCAGCGGGGTGATGGTGCAGGCCCTCACCGACCCGGAGCACGCGCCCGACGGGCACGCGCTCGCCCAAGGCCTGCGCAGAATGGCCGAGTTGCTCGACGAACCCGTTTCTACCGACGGGTAGCAAAGGCGCGCCCGGCACGTCATAATCCCGTCCCATCACTGGGTCGGCAAAGGGGCGGACATGGGCGTGGCACTGGACCGGCGGACGTTCCTGACGGGGGCGGGGGCACTGGCGGCAGTGGCCGCCGCGGGACTGGGGACGGCGGCGCCCGCCTCCGCCCGCGCCCTCGGCACCCCGGACTGGATGGCCGGCCTCGCCGACTCCACTCCGCTCCAGCGGATGACCATCCCCGGCACGCACGACTCCGGCGCCCGCAAGGGCGGCCTCTACGTCGCCTGCCAGAACACCTCGATCGCCCAGCAGCTCGACGCCGGCATCCGCTTCCTCGACGTCCGCTGTCGGGTCACGGGCGGGTCGTTCGCCATCCACCACGGATCGTTCTTCCAGGACCTGATGTTCGGTGACGTGCTCGTCGCCTGCTGGAACTTCCTCGCCGCACACCCCTCCGAGACCGTTCTGATGCGGGTCAAGCAGGAGTACTCCGGCGACAGTGACGCCACCTTCCGCGCGATCTTCGACGACTACCTCGACAACCGCGGCTGGCGGCCCCTGTTCCGGATCGCCGACGCGCTGCCCTCCTCGCTCGGCGCCGCCCGCGGCAAGGTGGTCCTCCTCGCCGACAACGGCGGACTGCCCGGCCTGCGGTACGCCGACGGCAACGTCTTCGACGTCCAGGACGACTGGAACGCCGAGCCCTTCGCCAAGCGCGGCAGGATCGAGAACCACTTCCGACGGGCCGTGCAGCAGCCCGGCAAGCTGTTCGTGAACTACGTCAGCACCTCGGCCTACATGCCGCCGCGATGGAACTCCGACCGGCTGAACCCGCAGGTCCACGGCTTCGTCGACGGCGGTGAACTGGCCGGCCGGACCGGCCTGGGCATCGTCCCGATGGACTTCCCCAACACCCGCTCCGGCCTGGTCGAATCACTGATCCGGCACAACTGACGCCTCGGGCGGCGGCACCGGCGCCCCCGGGAGGCGGAGCACCGCCTCCGTACCGGGTCCGCCGTCGGCCGCCGCCCGCAGCTCGGCCGTGCCGCCCGCGCGGTGGACCGTACGCGCCACGATCGACAGGCCCAGGCCGCTGCCGGGCAGGGCACGGGCCGACGGGGAGCGCCAGAACCGTTCGAAGACGTGGGGCAGGTCCTCGGCCGGGATGCCCGGCCCGTGGTCCCGCACCGTCAGCGCGCCCGCGCGCAGCGACACCTCGACCGCGCCGCCCGGCGGGCTGAACTTCACCGCGTTGTCGAGGACGTTGACCACCGCCCGCTCCAGCGCCGCCGCCTCACCCCGGACGTACCAGGGCTCCAGCTCGGAGCCGAACCGCAGCTCCGGACCGCGCAGCCGGGCCCGGGACAGCGCGGTACCGACGATCTCGTGCAGGGCCACCACGCCGAGCGGGGCGTGCGGGGCCGCGTCCGGGCGGGACAGCTCCTGGAGGTCCCCGATCAGCGAGGCGAGCTCCGTCATCTGCGCCTTCACCGAGGCCAGCAGCTCCCGCCGGTCCTCGGGCGGGATGGCCCGGCCGGTGTTCTCGCTGCGGGCCAGCAGCTCGATGTTCGTCCGCAGCGAGGTGAGCGGCGTACGCAGCTCGTGCCCGGCGTCGGCGATCAGCTGGGCCTGTCGCTCCTGGGAGGAGGCCAGCGCCGCCGTCATCGAGTTGAAGGACCGCGACAGCCGGGCGATCTCGTCGTCGCCCTCGTCGGGGATCCGCACCGTGAGGTCTTCGGTCCGGGCGACGTGCTCGACGGCCGCGGTCAGCTCGTCGACCGGCCGCAGCCCCGTACGGGCCACCCACAGGCCAGCCGCGCCCGCACCCACGATGCCGATGCCCGACACCACGAGCAGGATCCAGGCCAGCGTCGACAGCGGATCGTCCACGTCCGCGGCCGGCTTGGCGATGGAGATCCCGAAGTACTGCCCGGCGGGCGTCTGCCTCTTCAGCGTCAGGACGCGCATCTCGACGCCGTCGGTGGTCGTCACGTCGTGCAGGGTCTCCTCCCGCACGCCCGCCGCGATCTCCTTGTCGATGGCGGTGACCGGCAGGCCGGCGCGCCCGCTCACCCAGCAGCGCGTTCCGTCGGCCAGGACGAGCTGCACGGTCGCGCCCAGGTTCTCGGCGACCTGCTGCTCCGGCTGCCGCACCCGGGTCACGCAGCCGTCGCGCAGGGTCCGGCCCACCTCGGCGCTGACGTCCGTCGCCATCAGCGAACGGTCGAGCTGCTCGCTGAGCTGGGACCTCACCATCACCCAGGACACGCCCGCGACGGCCGCGACGGCGACCGCCACCGCGACCGTCACCAGCAGCGCGATCCGCGAGCGCAGCGGCAGGGCTCGAAACCGGGCGGCCGGCGTCACTCGGGACCGCCGTCGCCCTGGCGCAGCACGTAGCCCACCCCGCGCACGGTGTGCACGAGGCGGGGCTCGCCGGCCGCCTCGGTCTTGCGGCGCAGGTACATCACGTACACGTCCAGGGAGTTGGAGCTGGGCTCGAAGTCGAAGCCCCAGACCGTCTTGAGGATCTGCTCGCGGGTCAGGACCTGGCGCGGGTGCGCGAGGAACATCTCCAGCAGGGTGAATTCCGTACGGGTCAGCTCCACCGGGCGCCCGCCCCGGACGACCTCGCGGGTCGCGAGGTCCATGCGCAGGTCGCCGAAGGCCAGTGTGTCCTCGTGGCCGCCGTCCCCGCCCGTCCGCGGCGCGGCGTACGCGCTTCGGCGCAGCAGGGCGCGGACGCGGGCGAAGAGCTCGTCCAGCTCGAACGGCTTGACGAGGTAGTCGTCGGCGCCCGCGTCCAGGCCGGTGACGCGGTCGCCGACGGTGTCGCGGGCGGTGAGCATCAGGATCGGTGTGACCGCGCCGGCGGCGCGCAGCCTGCGGGCCGCCGTCAGCCCGTCCATGCGGGGCATCTGGATGTCGAGGACGATCAGGTCCGGGGCGTAGGAGTCGACCCGCTCCAGCGCGTCGAGGCCGTCCACCGCGGTCCGGACGTCGTACCCCTCGAAGGCGAGGCTGCGGCGCAGGGCCTCCCGTACGGCCGGCTCGTCGTCGACGACGAGGATGCGCTGCTGGTCGCCTTCGGCGGCGTTCATCTCGGGTCCCCCAGGGGTGGTGGTCGGCCATGGAATGCGGTGCGTGACGGCGCTTCCCAGCGTCGCACGGGCCGGCCGGTGGAGGTCTCAGGAGACCGGTGGACGTCTCAGAAGGAGGTGCCGAAGCCGTCGTTGCCGGAACCGGAGTCGGAGCCGGAGCCGGAGCTGTTGCCGGTGCTGTTGTCGCCCGAGCCGGTGCCGCTCCCGCCGCCGCGCAGCGAGTCGAGGTCGGCCTTGATGGTGTTCACCGGGATCGCGAAGCCCAGGCCGACGCTGCCGGCGCTCGAACTGTCGGAGGAGGGGGAGTAGATCGCGGAGGGCATGCCGACGATCTCGCCGTTCATGTTGACCAGGGCGCCGCCGGAGTTGCCCGGGTTCAGCGAGGCGTCCGTCTGGATGGCCTTGTACGAGGTGGTGTTCGAGCCGGTGTCCCCGTTGAACTGCTGACCGTCGTACGAGAACGGCCAGCCGCCCTGCCCGCGCTGGGGGGACTGCTGCCGCTCGGACTTCGGGACGTTCACCTCGCGGCCCAGCGCGGAAACGATCCCGCTGGTGACGGTGCCGGTCAGGCGGTCGGGGGAACCGATGGCGACGACCTCGTCGCCGACCTTCAGCCGGTCGGAGTTGCCGAGCGACGCCGGCTTGAGGCCGCTCGCGCCCTGGAGTTTGATCAGGGCGAGGTCCTTGTCGGGATCCGTGCCGACGGTCCGGGCGGTGTACTTCTTCCCGTCGCTCATCGTCACCTGGATCTCGGAGGCGCCGTCGATGACGTGGTTGTTCGTGACGATCTCGCCGTCCGCGGTGATCACGATGCCGGAACCGGTGCCCTGACCCGACCCGGTGCGGGTGTCGATCCGTACGACGGACGGGCTGACCTGCTCGGCGACCCCGGTGACGGTGCCGGTGTTCGACTGCGACACGTTGGAGGCGATTACCCCGCCGGGGCCGACGCCGCCGCCGACCAGGAACTGCTGCACGACCGTGGCCGTCCCGCCGCCGATCACGGCCGCCGCCAGGGCGACGGCGACCAGCAGCGCGACCGGCCGCTTGGCGCGGGCCGCGTGCGCGGGACCGCTCTCCGGGGCGGCCTCCGGGGCGGCCTCCCGGAGGGCCCAGCCGGCGGTGGGCGGCACCGTCTCGCCCTGGATGACCGGCGGCTGGTGCGCCTCGTGCCAACCGGGCGCGCCGGGCGGCGGGTAGGCGGGCGGCGGCGGGTAGCCGCCCGCCCCGGCGTCCTGCGCCAGACGGTCGCGACCCCGCCGCCAGTCCTCGCCGAACGGCGGGTACTGGCCCGGGCTGTTCTCCTGCGGGTACTCGCCTTCGCGGCGGAAGCTGTCGGTCATGTCTCCGACTGTCCCCGGGGATCATGAGAGCTTCCTGAGTCCCGGCTGAGAAGCCCGACAGAACCGCGTATGCCCGATATGAAGCCCGGCCGCGCCGGAGCGCCGGTCGGTGTTCTTCGGCCGTGCGGCCGCTCAGCGGCAGCCGCAGGAGCGGCGGACCACCAGTGCCGAGGGGAATTGCTTCAGCCGCTCGCGGCGCGAGCCGGTGACCCGCAGCGCGTCGTCCAGGACGAGGTCCACCGCCGCGCGGGCCATCGCCGGACGGTCCGAGGCGATCGTGGTCAGCGGCGGGTCCGTCAGCGCCGCCTCCTTCACGTCGTCGAAGCCGGCGACCGCCAGCTCCCCGGGCACGTCGATGCGCAGCTCGCGGGCGGCCCGCAGGACGCCGATGGCCTGGTCGTCGGTGGCGCAGAAGATCGCCGGCGGGCGTTGCGGCCCCGACAGGACCTCCAGGGCGACCCGGTACGCGTCGTAGCGGTTGTACGGGGCCTGGAACAGCCGGCCCTCCACGGAGCGGCCGGATTCGAGCATGGCCCGGCGCCAGCCCTCGACGTGGTCGGCCACCGGGTCACCGACCTCGGGGGTGTTCTCCACCCCGCCCAGGCAGGCGACGTACGGGTGCCCGTGCTCCAGCAGGTGACGGGTGGCGAGCTGCGCGCCGCCGATGTCGTCGGTGACGACGGCGACGTCGTCGATGGCCTCGGGGCGCTCGTGCAGCAGCACGATCCGCGCGTCCCACGCCTCGATCTCGGAGGCCGCGCGCTCGCTCATGCCCTGGCTGACCAGGATCAGTCCGGAGACCCGCATCCCGAGGAAGGCCCGCAGGTAGTGGACCTCGCGCTCGTCGCGGTAGTCGGAGTTCCCGACCAGCACCATCTTCCCGCGCTCGGCGGCGGCCTGCTCGACCGCGTGCGCCATCTCCGCGAAGAACGGCTGCCGCGCGTCCGGGACGATCATGCCTATGAGGTCGGTGCGCCGGGACGCCATCGCCTGCGCGACCCGGTCCGGGCGGTAGCCCAGGTCCTTGATCGCGGCGAGTACACGCTCGCGCGTGGCCGGGGCAACCGGCCGGGGTCCGTTGTTGATGACGTAGCTCACGACGGCGGTAGAGGTACCCGCAAGTCGCGCCACGTCATCCCGCGTCACCTTGGCCACGCGCGGCAGTCTACGCGGGGTGACCTACCTCTGGGCAGGGCGTCCTGCCGAGTGGATGCTCACAGGCGGTTCCTCCGTCCGGGGGAGGTCCGGCCGCTCGGCGGGCTCCGCCGCGCCGCCCGGCCCGGCGGCGGCGGCCTTCGCGGCCTCCGCCGCCGCCCGCTCGACCTTCTCCGGGGTGACGAAGCGGTAGCCGACGTTGCGGACCGTCCCGATCAGCGACTCGTGCTCGGGCCCGAGCTTGGCGCGCAGCCGCCGTACGTGGACGTCCACGGTGCGGGTGCCGCCGAAGTAGTCGTAGCCCCACACCTCCTGGAGGAGCTGCGCGCGGGTGAAGACCCGGCCCGGATGCTGGGCGAGGTACTTCAACAGCTCGAACTCCTTGAAGGTCAGGTCCAGGACCCGCCCCTTCAGCTTCGCGCTGTACGTCGCCTCGTCGACCGACAGGTCGCCGTTGCGGATCTCCATCGGGGAGTCGTCGGAGCCCAGCTGCCGGCGGCCCGTGGCCAGCCGCAACCGCGCCTCGACCTCGGCCGGACCGGCGGTGTCGAGGAGGACGTCGTCGATGCCCCAGTCGGCGGTGACGGCCGCGAGGCCGCCCTCCGTGACGACGAGGATCAGCGGACAGCCCGGTCCCGTGGAGCGGAGCAGCTGGCACAGGGACCGCACCTGGGGGAGGTCACGGCGGCCGTCGACGAGGATCACGTCCGCCCCGGGGGTGTCCACCAGGGCGGGGCCCTCGGCCGGTGCGACCCGGACGTTGTGCAGCAGCAGGCCGAGTGCGGGCAGCACCTCGGTCGACGGCTGCAGGGCGTTGGTCAGCAGCAGGAGGGAACTCATGCCCGATCACCTGCCCAGCTCCGGTGGCCGTGCACGTGCACGGTTCGCTGGTCCATCACGTCGGTTCCTCCTCGGTCCCGTCCCGGGGGTACCTCCCAGCGGTGGCTGGGGGAGTGAGCGGTACTGCTTCGTACGTCTGCCAGGCATCCGTCCGGCCCCCGCGCCCTGGGGTCCGGATGGATACCACTGTTCTCGGTCCGTTCAACGTGCTGAAAGCACAAAAGGACCCGGGGGCTACGTTGCCCGGATCCTCTACCCCGCCAGAGTAGCCCACCGGTCCTTTCGGGGCCGAGGCCTCCCGCACACCGCATTCTGTGGTTCCCACCACGCCTTCCTCCGGCGTATGCCCCGGTTTCACCGGATCGGTGGACCCCCGCACGGGAACCGGGGCGCACACGGGGCGCGTCGGGGTACGCCGGGGGTCGTGGCCGGAGGGGTCATCATG
Source organism: Streptomyces sp. Isolate_45 (assembly GCF_024721315.2). Lineage (GTDB taxonomy): Bacteria > Actinomycetota > Actinomycetes > Streptomycetales > Streptomycetaceae > Streptomyces. Next base: position 137,240 of record NZ_JANFAK020000001.1, on the reverse strand, counting down.
GAAGCCGACGGTAGAGAGCCGACGACGGCGACGATAGGAGCTGCAGTGGCAACCGGAACCATCCGCTACTGGGCGGCGGCCAAGGCCGCGGCCGGGACGGCGGAGGAGCCGTACTCGGCACGCACATTGGCCGAGGCGCTCGACGCCGTGCGGGAACGCCACCCGGGAGAGCTGACACGGGTCCTGCTGCGCTGCTCCTTCCTCGTGAACGAGGAGCCCGTGGGCAAGCGTCCGCACGACGCCGTCCTGCTGACCGAGGGGGGCACCGTAGAGGTGCTCCCGCCCTTCGCGGGCGGGTGAACGGGAACCGATGAGCACTCCGGAAGAACAGCAGCGCGGACAGCGGGACGCCGCCGAGCAGGACCCGTGGACCCAGACCTGGCAGGGCGAGACCTGGGACACCAGCTACCAGCCGGTGCAGCCGCCGCTGGGCTCGGTGCCCGGGCAGCCGGTCGCGCCGGAGGGGTGGTTCCGCGAGGAGGCCGCCCCGCAGCAGGCGCAGCAGCACCAGGAGCCGCACCAGCGGTATCAGGAGCAGCAGCCGCAGCAGCCGCAGCAGCAGTACCAGCAGCCGCAGCAGGACTGGGGCGTGCCGCAGCCCGCTCCCACGCCGTGGCCGTCGGAGCCCGTCGCCGAGCAGACGGCGTACCTGCCGCCCTACCCGGGGCCGGCCGACCCGCAGCCGCAGCAGCCGGTGGCGCCGGAGGGGTGGTTCCGCGAGGAGGCCGCCGACCCGCAGCCGCAGCCGCAGCAGCAGGACTGGGGTGCGCCGCAGGCCGCCCAGTGGCCCGCCGACCCGCGCACGTCCGGCGGGACCGGCTTCGGAGCCGGCCCGGGGGTCGGTTCCGGCGGTGCCGGTGCCGGTGCCGCCGCCGAGCGCACGGCGTACCTTCCGCCGTATCCGGGCCCCGGCGCCGCGCAGGAATCCCCGCAGCAGCCGCAGCCGGTCGCCCCCGACGGGTGGTTCCGCGAGGAGGCCCCGCAACAGCAGCCCCCGCAGCAGGAGCCCCGGCACGCACAGCCCCGGCACGCGCAGCCGCAGCCCTGGGAGGCGGAGTCCGCCGGGTACCCGCCGCCCCGGTCGCCCGCGCCCGACGCCGCCGCCGAGCAGACGGCGTATCTTCCGCCGGTGCGTGAGGGTGCGGCCGAGCAGACGGCGTATCTTCCGCCGGTGCGTGAGGGTGCGGCCGAGCAGACGGCGTATCTTCCGCCGGTGCGTGAGGGTGCGGCCGAGCAGACGGCGTATCTTCCGCCGGTGCGTGAGGGTGCCGCCGAGCAGACGGCGTACCTTCCGCCGGTGCGTGAGGGTGCCGCCGAGCAGACGGCGTACCTTCCGCCCTACCCGGGCCCCGGCGCCCCCGAGGCGGCTCCCGCGGCTCCCGCGGCCGGTGGGCCCGGCGCGCCCGGTCCCGTGCCGGCGGCGGGGGGACCCGCCGCCGAATACTCCCCGCCGACCCTGGGCGGCAACACCATCCGCGCCGTCGACCCCGCCCAGGCCCGCGCCGAGGGCCGTTCGCCGATCATCGACCCCGGTCCGCAGCCGGCCATACTGACCGCCGCCCTCGGGCTGCTGCTGGCCGTGGCCGCCGCGTTCGGCGACTTCGCCCTGCTGGTCCCGCTGATCGCCCTCCAGGCCCTCACCGCGGCCGGCTGGTTCCGCCTGAACGGCATGTGGCCCGCCCGTCAGGGCATCGCCCTGGCCTTCCTCGGAGCCCTCGTCGCGGACGCGGCGGTGCTCGCCGTGGACAGTACGTACGGTCCCGGCGCGATCATCGGCACCCTCGGCGCCTGGGTGCTGCTCACGCTGGTCCTCCAGCTGCGCAGCCACGCGGACCCCGACGAGCGGATGTACGGGCTGATGGCCTCGGTGGCCTCCGCGGCCCTGGCCATCGCCTGCGCGGGCTTCCTCGCGGCCGACGGCAAGGCCGTGAGCGTGGGCGCGGCGGCCGTCGCCGTGGCCGTGTTCACGCGGGCGCTGCCGCTGCCCACCCTGCCCTCCGTCGCCGTGTCGCTCGGCGCGGCGGCCGGTGCGGGCATCGCGGTCGGCACCGTCACCGGAACGGGCGTGGGCGGGGCGCTGATCGGCCTGGCGGCCGGGGTCTGCGCGCTGATCGGCCTGCGGGTGGCGGCGTACGACTACCCGTCGAAGTTCGTCCACATGACGGCCGGTGTCGCGCTGCCGCTGGCCGTCGCGGCGCCCGCCGTGTACCTGATCGGCCGGGTGGTGGGCTGACGGGCGGGCGCCGACGCGGGCCCGGCGGCGGCCTCACGCCGCCCCCGCGGCCGGTCATGGTCCACTAGAACGCACGTACCGACTAGTTGGGGGAGGGCACGTGCGTTTCCTGCGCGTCGTCTTGATCATCGGAGTGGTCCTGGGGGCCTTGCTCGTGGGCGCCGACCGTTGGGCGGTCGGCTACGCGGAGGAGCGGCTCGCCGAGCGCATCCAGGCGCGGCAGGGGGCCGGCGGCAAGGCGGAGGTCGAGATAGAGGGCTTCCCGTTCCTCACCCAGGCCCTCAGCCACGACCTGGACCGGGTCAACCTGAAGCTGACCGGCGTCGAGGCCACCGCCGACGGCCGCAAGACGCGCCTCTCGCAGATCGACGCGAGCTTCCGCGAGGTGAAGCTCAACGGCGACTACACCGGCGGCACCGCCCGGCGGGCCGAGGGCACGGCGCTGATCTCCTACGAGGACCTCACCAAGGCCTCCCAGAACGGCGTGGTCCTGACCTACGGCGGGTCGCCCGGCAAGGTCAAGGTCACCGCGACGCTGGACTTCCTCGGCCAGTCCCTGACCCGGCACGTGGTGTCGACCGTCACCCTCGTCGACGCGAAGGACGGCAAGGGCAAGATCGTCCGGGTGCGCGCGGACGAGGTCCCGGGCGGGGGCATCCCGGGGATCGAGCGCGAGGTCCGCAAGCGGACCGACTTCGACCGCAGCGTCGACGGCGGCCTGCCGGCCGGGCTCGGCCTGTCCGCGCTGACGGCGGACGAATCCGGTGTGCACCTGACCCTGACGGGTACGGACGTGGTGCTGGCCGGATCGTGAGACGACACGGTCCGATCCGCAGATGGACGGGCCGTAGGAAGAGCCCCGGGGGCCGCGCGGCGGCCCGCCGGGGCTTTCTCGTCCCACCATTCGGACGATCCTGTCTCGACATATGACACAACGGTGACAGGGCGGCCGATTCGTCCCTACGATCCATGCCTATGAAGCATCAGCAGGCGGACCTCACGAAGCGGCGGGCAGTAGACCTGTGTCGCGTCGCCGCCATGCTCTGTCGCTCCATCTAGCGGTGTGAGCCTTCCGCTCCACCGGCCGGACGACGGCCCTCAGCCGCGTGACCGCACCCGCCTCCCGCTCCCTGACGCCTCCCCGCGCAGGGTCCGCGTGTGACATCCGGAACGGCGCGCACCCGCACTGCCAGCCCCGCAGCAGCACCAGCACCACCCCGCCGCACACTGCCCCGGAGGAGAACATCATGAGCCGCAGCGACGTCCTCGTAGACGCCGACTGGGTCGAGGCCCACCTGAACGACGCCGACGTCGTCATCGTCGAGGTGGACGAGGACACGTCCGCCTACGACAAGAACCACATCACCAACGCCGTCCGGATCGACTGGAAGAGCGACCTCCAGGACCCGGTGCGCCGCGACTTCGTGGACCAGGAGGGCTTCGAGAAGCTCCTCTCCGCCAAGGGCATCTCCAACGACGACACCGTCGTCCTCTACGGCGGCAACAACAACTGGTTCGCGTCCTACGCCTACTGGTACTTCAAGCTCTACGGCCACCAGGACGTCCGCCTCCTCGACGGCGGCCGCAAGAAGTGGGAGCTCGACTCCCGCGACCTGGTCGACGGCAAGGACGTCCCGAACCGCCCGGCCACCACGTACAAGGCCAAGGCCCAGGACACCTCGATCCGCGCCTTCCGTGACGACGCCGTCGCCGCGATCGGCACGAAGAACCTGGTCGACGTCCGCTCGCCCGACGAGTTCTCCGGCAAGCTGCTCGCGCCGGCGCACCTCCCGCAGGAGCAGTCGCAGCGCCCGGGTCACATCCCGAGCGCCCGCAACATCCCGTGGTCGAAGAACGCCAACGACGACGGCACCTTCAAGTCGGACGACGAGCTGACGGCCCTCTACGAGGCCGAGCAGGTCGATCTGGCGAAGGACACCATCGCCTACTGCCGCATCGGTGAGCGCTCCGCGCTCACGTGGTTCGTGCTGCACGAGCTCCTGGGCCAGGAGAACGTCAAGAACTACGACGGCTCGTGGACCGAGTACGGCTCGCTGGTCGGCGTGCCGATCGAGCTCGGCCCCAACAAGTAACCCTGCCGGGCGCGCAGGACACCCCGTAGCCAGTAGCAGTACCTCTCCAGGACAGGACAGAGAACATGTGTGGAGCACAGATCGGCGGGCCCGACCTCGCGACGCTGAAGCCCGGTGAGACCGCCATCCAGGGCCAGATCACCAAGGGTGGCGAGCCGGTGTCCGGCTACGTCCGCCTGCTGGACTCGACCGGTGAGTTCACCGCCGAGGTCCCGACCTCGGCCACCGGTCAGTTCCGCTTCTACGCGGCCACCGGCTCCTGGACCCTGCGCGCGCTCGTACCGGGCGGCACTGCCGACCGCAACGTCGTGGTCGCCGAGGCCGGCGGCGTGACGGACGTGGCCATCGCGGTCTGAGCACCGCACAGCAGGACGATTGACCGGCCGAAGGGCCGCACCCCCGGGGGTTGGACGCCACTGGAACGGGGTGCGGCCCTTCGCGCCGTCCGGGGCCGTCCCGCCCCGGCCGTCCGCGTCGTCGCGGGCCTACCCTGGAGGCATGTACGCCCGGCGCCGACGCGCCTACTTCCTGCTCATGGGCGGATGCCTGTTCCTGTTCGTCTCCGCCTGGTCCTTCGTGCGCCTGTGGTCGGTGGAGGCCGCGGTGGCCCTCTGCGTGGTCGCCATGGTGATCCCGCCGGTCGCCGCGATGGTCGCGAACAGGCGCGGCCCCGACGACCGTTGGTGGGACGACCCCTCCGGCGATCAGAAATCGGACGAATGGTGGGACGAACTGGACGGAAAGCGGCGTCGGGACGAATGAAACCCAGCTATATAAAAACGTAATAAGGGTTCGGTACAACTACTTCCGGTCGAGGTCCGTCTTGGCTGTGCGCGGGTAATCGCCCGGCGCCTCCAGTCCTGTGGGGGGACCTCCCTTGGAAAAAGAACAGACCGTGCCCGAGCCGCCCATACCGGAGGGGAAGGCGCCGGAATCTGGCACTCCGGAATCTGGCACTCCGGAATTTCCGGCCGTGGATGTGGATTCGGGTGATGAGACGGCCGGAACCGCCCCGAGCCGCCGCCGGCGCGGGCGCGCGACGCTCCTGATCGCCGCAGCCCTCGTACTCGGCACCCTGGCCGGCGCGGTCACCGGTTACGCGATCCAGTACCACCGCGAACCGACCCCCCTGCCCCCGCTGGCGCAGCGGAAGCTGGACGCGCCGAAGCCGCTGGCCGCGGACGGCGCGACGACGCTCAAGTCGATCAACGCCAACCGCTGGCACAAGAGCGACGACGACCTGACGAAGCTGCTGCTGGAGCCGCCGGCGGGGGCGAAGGTCCTCGAATCACCGGCGTACGAGTCGCTCGACTTCTTCGCGGCCGACTACGAGAACCCGGAAGGGGCCCTGCGGGACTTCGTCACCGCCGGTCTGCGCAGGGTCGCTCTGACCTCGTGGTCGACGGACGACCGGTACTACGTGGACGTCCGACTCATCCAGTTCAGGGAGCTCGCGGGGGCGGACGAGCACCAGAAGAATCACGACACTTACATGTCCGGACCGAAGTACGCGGGCAACCCCGGTGTGTCCATTCCCGGCGTGCCCGACGACCTCGGCCACGTCTGGGTGGACTCGAAGGCCCAGCAGAAGCCCGGCTACGAGCCGCACCGCGGCTCCCGCGCCGTCGTGCGGCGCGGTGACGTGGTCCTGGAGATCTTCTACAGCGACAACCGGGGCGGAAAGATCGCCGAATCGGACGTCATCGACCTGGCCAAGCGACAGCTGGAGCGACTGTGACCGAGCCGACGAACGACACGCAGACGGCCCCCACCACGACGGAGCCTGGACCGGCTCGGGTCGCGGTGGCCTCCGCCGACGCCGCGACCGGCAGCCGCGTCAAGGCCGGCCCGCTGGTGGTCGGCGTGCTCAGCCTGGCCGTCCTGGTGGGATCCGGGGTCTGGGCGTCCGCGACCGTCGAGGACGCCGACCGCAGCGCGCCCACCGCCTACTGGGCCGCCGCCGGCGCGGAGCCGCAGAAGGCGCCCGAGCCGCCGAGCGTGCCCGACAACGCGGTGTCCGCCAAGCTGCTTCCGGTACCCGCGAGCTACGAGCTCGGACCGGATCTCGGCGTCGAGGGCAACGACTTCGTCGTCTCGGGGGACAAGGCCGTCGAGGGCTTCGAGGAGATCCGCAAGGGCCTGTCCACCTCCGAGCGCAAGAAGCGCGACGAGATGCTGGCCGAACTCGACCTCAAGGGCCAGGCGGGACGCACCTACACGAAGTGGGCCGGGAACCTGGTCGTGGAGGTCAGGATCATGCAGGCCGACCCGAAGGCCGTGAACTCCTTCGCCGGGGCCTCGAAGACGTTCCTGGAGATCGTCGGCGACAAGCGCGAGGCGCCGAAGGTGGAGGGGTACCCGGACGCCAAGTGCGCGCTGCTGGCCGTCGGCGAGGAGAAGAACGAGAAGATCGAGTCCATGTACTGCGTCGCGGTCGAAGGCGACGTGATGGTCGACTTCCGTGCCTACGGCCCCAAGTCCGGCTTCTACACCACCGACGCGGTCGACTTCCTCAAGCGGCAGCTGAACCACCTGAAGTCCCCCGGGGAGTCCGCGTGACCGATCAGCACACCACACCGGCGGAAACGATCCCGCAGGACGCCCCGACGCCGGCCCCCGCCGAGCCGCCGTCCCCCGAGGCCGCCGCCCCGGGCGCCCCGGCCCCCACCCCCGCCCCCGCGCCCCCCAAGGACCGCCGCAAGCTGTTCGCGTTCCTGCGGTGGAGCGCCGCCGTCCTCGTCTTCGGCGCCGCCGGCGCGGGCGCCGCGTACGGCGTCGTCCAGCCCGACCGCACCGACCTCCCCGGGCTCGCCACGCTCGACGACGGCCGCTGGGAGTACCCGGCCCTGGTCAAGCCCGCCCTGCCGCCGGGCGCCCCGCTGCCCTTCGCCAAGGACAACGAGGACGGCATCCACTACGCCGGCCTGACCCAGCTGCTGCTCCCCGCGCCCAAGGGCTCCGTGCCGGACCCCGGGCTGAAGCTGGAGAAGGACTCCGTCGTCACCGTGGACACCCTCATGGAGGAGTACGAGGGCACCGCGCGCGAGAAGCTGAAGGAGGGGCTGGCCAACGAGGGCCTGCGCCAGATCGTGGGCCGCGGCTGGACCACCCCCGACGGCACCCGCACCCGCGTCTACCTGCTGCGATTCCACTCGTCCGGCTTCGCGGACGCCTTCGAGGGCTGCGGCGCCGACATGAACCTGAGCGGGGTCAACCGCATCGAGACGGACACCGTCTGGGGCAAGGCCAAGGTGGACCAGAAGGCCCCCGACACCACCGGCGTGACCGTCATGGAGGAATCCGCCCCGGTCGGCGACGAACAGGTCAGGGCCGCGTGCGTGCAGTCCGGTGACGTCCAGGCCGTGATCCTGCAGACCCGCAAGGGCGAGGTGCCCGCCGTCCCGCTCCACCAGACGGTGATCCTCCAGCACCAGCTGCTGGGCTGACCCGCCGGACGGCGTACGGCCACCTCGCAGAGTGCGCCGGTCCACGGGCCAGTAGGCTTGGGGACCGGCCCGTACCCCGCCATCGAATCCTCCCGAGGAGCACCCCGTGCTTGAGGCAGTCTTCACCTCCCTGCTGGTCCTGGTCTGCGTCGGCGTCATGGCCTTCACGGTCCTGGCCGTCAAGAAGCTGTACCAGGGTCAGCGCTGAGCGTCCGCGCAGCCGACCACCCCGGAACCCCTCGAACAGATCGCCTGAGCAGCCAACCATGATCCAGATCCCCTCCGACCTGAACCCGGGCCTCGTCCCCCTCGCCTTCCTCCTCGGAAACTGGGAGGGCGCGGGCGTCTTCGACTTCCCCGGCGAGGAGAAGTGCAACTTCGGCCAGGAAGTCGTGTTCAGCCACGACGGCCGGGACTTCCTGGAGTACACCTCCCACACGTGGGTCCTCGACGCCGAGGGCAACAAGGTGCGCCCGCTGGAGTCCGAGTCGGGCTACTGGCGCATCGACGCGGACCGCAAGGTCGAGATCGTCATGGTCCGTGACCAGGGCGTCGTCGAGGTCTGGTACGGCGACCTCGCCCACCAGAAGCCGCAGATCGACGTCGTCACCGACGCGGTCGCCCGCACGGCCGCTTCCGGCCCGTACAGCGGCGGCAAGCGCCTCTACGGGTACGTGAAGAGCGACCTCATGTGGGTCGGCGAGAAGGCCACGCCCGACGTCGAGCTGCGCCCGTACATGTCGGCGCAGCTGAAGAAGGTCGTCACCCCGGAGGAGATCGCCGACATGGCGCGCAACCTGCCGGAGCTCCCGGAGGACGGCATCGCCTTCTTCCGCTGAGCCGACGGCCGGGCGGACAGTCGTACGAAATGAAGGGGACCGCGGACTCGCCCGCGGTCCCCTTCGCGCGCTTACACTGGCCGGGTGGTGAGCACCGACTGGAAGAGCGACCTGCGGCAGCGCGGATACCGGCTGACACCGCAGCGACAGCTTGTGCTGGAGGCGGTCGACGCCCTGGAGCACGCCACCCCCGACGAGATCCTCGTCGAGGTGCGCAGGACGGCTTCCGGGGTGAACATCTCGACCGTCTACCGGACCCTGGAGCTCCTGGAGGAGCTGGGCCTGGTCTCGCACGCCCACCTCGGGCACGGCGCCCCCACCTACCACCTCGCCGACCGGCACCACCACATCCACCTGGTGTGCCGGGACTGCACCGAGGTCATCGAGGCCGACCTGGACGTCGCCGCCGAGTTCACGGCCAAGCTGCGGGCCGACTTCGGCTTCCGGACGGACATGAAGCACTTCGCGATCTTCGGGTTGTGCAAGGAGTGCGCCGCCCGCAGCGCGGCGGACGCCCGCCCCGAGCTGCCCTGACCCCGGGGGAGCGCCCCGGGCGCCGCGCCGCCGGGGTCGTACGCTTGGTGGCATGACCAGCAGCCCCTTGCTCCATCTCCCCGGCGCCGTACAGGCCGAAGGCCGTGACGAGGGCGTCGCCGCCCACTACGGAGAGCTCTACGGCGAACAGCGCTCCCTCGCCGACGGCCGAGGTTTCGTCGACCTCTCCCACCGCGGTGTCGTCACCGTCACCGGGGCGGACCGCCTCAGCTGGCTGCACCTGCTGATCACCCAGCACGTCACCGACCTCCCCGCCGGACAGGCCACCGAGGCGCTGATCCTCTCCGCGAACGGCCACATCGAACACGCCCTCTACCTCGTCGACGACGGGGAGACGACCTGGGCGCACGTCGAGCCCGGCACCCAGGAGGCCCTCATCGGCTACCTGGAGGCCATGAAGTTCTTCTACCGCGTCGAAGTCGCCGACCGCACGGCCGACTTCGCCGTCGTCCACCTCCCGGCCGGCTCGATCGCCGAGGTCGCCAAGGACCTCGCCGTACGCGAGACCCCGCACGGGCGCGACGTCTTCCTCCCCCGCGACGGGCTGGAGGCCTTCGCCGCCGCGCACGGCCCCGCCGCCGGGCTCCTCGCCTACGAGGCCCTGCGCGTCGAGGCGCACCGCCCGCGCGTCGGGCTGGAGACCGACCACCGCACCATCCCGCACGAGCTGGGCTGGATCGGCACCGCCGTCCACCTTCAGAAGGGCTGCTACCGCGGCCAGGAGACCGTCGCCCGCGTCCACAACCTGGGGAAGCCGCCGCGCCGGCTGGTCTTCCTGCACCTGGACGGCTCCGAGGTGCTGCTCCCCGCGCACGGCACGCCCGTACGGCTCGCCGCGGACGGCGAGGAGGGCCGCCAGCTCGGCTTCGTGACCACCGCCGTGCGCCACCACGAGCTGGGCCCGATCGCCCTCGCCCTGGTCAAGCGGAACGTCCCCGTGGACGCCCCGCTGCTCGTCGGGACCACCGCCGCCGCGCAGGAGGTCGTCGTGGCGCCGTAGCGCCCCGACGCCGATCCGTACGAGTCGGCCTAGACGTCGATGACGATGGTGAACGGGCCGTGGTTGGTCAGCGAGACCCGCATGTCCGCGCCGAACCGGCCCGTCTCCACCGTCGCGCCCAGCGCCCGCAGTCGCGCCACGACCTCGTCGACCAACGGCTCGGCGACCGGGCCGGGCGCGGCCGCGTTCCAGGTGGGACGGCGGCCCTTGCGGGCGTCCCCGTAGAGCGTGAACTGGGAGATCACCAGCAGCGGGGCATCGATGTCGCTGCACGACTTCTCCGCCTCCAGGATCCGCACGGACCACAGCTTGCGCGCCAGCAGCGCGGCCTTCTCCGGAGTGTCGTCGTGGGTCACCCCCACCAGGACGCACAGCCCCTCGCCGACGATCTCGCCGACCGTCTCCCCGGCCACGACCACGCTCGCGCCGTCCACCCTCTGCACCACTGCTCGCATACCACCTGTGTACCAGGCGTGCACCCGTCCGGGGCCGATCGGGTGCTCTGGGACTGCGTCGGGACCACGGAGAGTGGCACGATGCACGCAGGCGGTGCCCCCAGCACCGGTCGAGGGGACGGATACGAACGATGAACACCTCTGGTACCTCCGCACCTGCACCCGCGTCACCCGCGTCGCCCGCCCCCGGGCGGCCCCCCGCACAGCGCACCGGCGAAGGTCAGGGCACGACCACCCCGACCACCGCCACCACCGCCACCGCGCTCGGCCTGCCGGAGCTGCGCGCGCTGCGCCGCGACGCGCAGCGCGACGAGGCCGACCTGAGCTACGTACGCAGACTCCTGCAGGGCCGCATCGACATCCTGCGCGCCGAACTCGCCCGCCGGACGGACCCCGAGGCGCCGGTGGTGGACCGGCTGTCCGAGATCCTCGCCGACGCGCCGTCCAGCCGCAGGCCGTCCGCCCGCCACGTCACGCTCGGAACCCCGCACAACGAGGAGTTCCGGCTGCTGGCGGCCGAGATGCTCTCCGAGGTGGAGCTGTCCGACCTGGACGCCCGCACCGATGCCGAACTGCACGACGCGATGGGCCGGCTGGTCCGCTACGAACAGCAGGTCTCGCGGCGCCGGCAGCAGCTCCAGCGGATGGCGGACGACTGCAGCGCGGAGATCACCCGCCGCTACCGGGAGGGCGAGGCGCAGGTGGACGACCTGCTGGCCTAGGGCCCGTCGTCCCGGGAGGCCTCCCGAACGGGCGGCGCGGCCCCGACGGCCCGGTCCGCTCCGGGGCGGGGCGGGCAGCGTGAAAATCGGGCGACCCCGGCCGTCCGGGCGATTAGCGTGAGCCGTTATGAGTGCTGACGTCCGCCCGATCACCGCGTCCGAGATCCCCGACTGGATGCAAGCCCTGAACACCGGCTTCCTCACCGCGACCCGGGTGACGGAATCCGATGTGGCCCAACGGGCCGAGCACAGCGACCTCGCCCGCCTCCAGGGCGGCTTCGACCGCGGGACGGGCCGCTGCGTCGCGAGTTTCCGGTCCTTCGCCCAGGAACTGACCGTCCCGGGCGGGGCCGTCGTCCCGTGCAGCGCGATCTCCTCCGTCGCCGTGCTGCCCACCCACCGCCGCCAGGGCCTGCTGACCCGGATGATGGCCGCCGAGCTTGCGGCCGCCGGGGAGCGCGGCGACGTCCTGGCCACCCTGATCGCCGCCGAGTACCCGATCTACGGGCGCTACGGCTTCGGCCCCGCGACCTCCCTCGCCGAGTGGGAGATCGACGTACCGCGCACCGGACTCGACCGCCGGCTGTCCGTCCCCGCCGACGGCGGCCGGATCGACCTGGTGGACGCCGCCGAGGTGCGGCGGGTCGGTCCCGCCCTGCACGAACGGCTGCGGGCCACCGCGCACGGCGTGGTCGACCGGGACGCGCGCTGGTGGGACGTGGCGACGGGCGTGCAGGCGATGTCGCACTCCCCGTACAAGGACAAGTTCCACGCCGTGTACCGGACGGCCGGGGGCGAGGTCGCCGGTCTCGTCACCTACGGCGCCGACGAGCACTGGACCGCCGCCAAGACCCCGCAGAACACGCTGCGCGTCCGCGACCTGATCGCGCTGACCCCCGACGCGGAGCGGGCGCTGTGGCACTTCCTGTGCTCCGTCGACTGGGTGACCCGGGTCCGCACCGGCTACCGGGCCCCCGACGACCTCCTCCCGCAACTGCTGCCGGACCCGCGCGCGGCCGCGCTGGTGACCGCCGCCGACTTCCTGTGGGTGCGGGTGCTGGACGTCGTACGGGCACTGGCCGCGCGGACGTACGAGGTTCCCGGCGTGCTCGTCCTGGAGGTCGCCGACCCCGGCGGCCCGGCGGAGGGCCGCTACCGCCTCGACGCGGGCGCCGGCACCTGTTCCCGTACGGAGGAGCCCGCCGACCTGCGGCTCGACGCGGCCGCGCTCGGCGCCCTGTACCTCGGTGACGCCTCGGCCGTACGGCTGGCGGCGCTGGGCGAGGTGACCGAGGCCCGGCCCGGGGCCCTCGCCCTCGCGGACGCGGTGTTCCGCACCGCGCGCCGGCCGTGGTGCCCGGACGTCTTCTGACCGGCGGCGCGAGCGCCGCCCGTGACGCGTACGCCCGTGACGCGCACCTCCCGACGACCGAAGAGGACCGAATCACCGTGGCATCGATCGTGGAACGCCTGCGCGCCGCCGGCTGCGTTTTCGCGGAGGAGGAGGCGGACCTGCTGGTCGGGGCCGCCACCGATGACGGACACCTGGCCGGGATGGTCGCCCGCCGGGTCGCCGGGGAACCGCTGGAGCACGTCGTGGGCTGGGCGGAGTTCGGCGGGCTGCGCGTGCAGGTCGGCGCGGGAGCGTTCGTACCGCGCCGGCGCACCGAGTTCCTGGTGCAGGAGGCCGTCGTGCTGACCCGGCCCGGAGGGGTCGTACTGGACCTGTGCTGCGGGGTCGGTGCCCTGGGCGCGGCGGTGGCCTCCCAGGTCCCCGGCGGGGTCGAGCTGCACGCCGCCGACATCGACCCGGCGGCGCTGACGTACGCGCGGCGGAACGTGGCCCCGTACGGGGGCTCGGTCTGGGAGGGCGACCTGTACGCGGCGCTCCCGACGGAGCTGCGGGGGCGGGTGGACGTGCTGGTGGTCAACGCCCCGTACGTGCCGACGGAGGAGATCGGCTTCATGCCGCCGGAGGCCCGGGACCACGAACCGCTCGTCTCCCTCGACGGGGGCGCGGACGGCCTGGACGTACACCGGCGGGTCGCCGCGGAGGCCGTGCGCTGGCTGGCCCCGGGCGGGCACCTGCTGATCGAGACCAGCGCCCGACAGTCGCCGGTGACGGCCTCCGCCCTGACGGCGGGCGGGCTCGCGGTCAGGGCCGTCACCTCGGAGGAGCTGTACGCGACGGTGGTGATCGGTCGGGCGCCGGTGGTCTAGGGCCTGTCGTCGAACTCCCGTCCGCCTCGCGGGGCGCGCGTGCGGGTGGCGGCGGAGCCCTTCCCTCCGCCTGCTCCGACCCGGCAAGTTGATCTTCGTGGGGAAGTGTTCGGCACGGGGGAAGGGATGTCAGGTGGACGAGAGTTCTTCACCGACGGAGCGATTCGAGGAACACCGGGCGCACCTGAGGGCGGTGGCCTACCGGATGCTCGGCTCGCTCAGCGAGACCGACGACGCCCTTCAGGAGACCTGGCTGCGGCTGAGCCGCACCGACACGGGCGGGATCGAGAACCTCGGCGGCTGGCTGACGACCGTCACCGCGCGGGTGTGCCTGAACATGCTGCGCTCGCGCGGGCAGCGCCGCGAGGAACCCATGGAGCCGGTCGAGGGCGCGGACATCCGGATGCCCGACCCGGTCATCAGCCCCGAGCGGGGCGTCGACCCCGAGCAGGAGGTGCTGCTCGCCGACTCGGTGGGGCTGGCGCTGATGGTGGTGATGGAGTCGCTGGCGCCGGCCGAGCGGCTGGCCTTCGTCCTGCACGACATGTTCGCCGTGCCGTTCGACGAGATCGCCCCGCTGATCGAGAAGACGGCCGCCGCGACCAGGCAGCTCGCCAGTCGCGCCCGCCGCAAGGTGCAGGGGCAGGCGCCGGCTCCCGACCCCGACCCGGCCCGCCAGCGCGCGGCCGTCGACGCGTTCTTCGCGGCCGCGCGGGACGGGGAGTTCGAGGCGCTCGTCGCGGTCCTCGACCCGAACGTGGTGCTCCGCTCCGACGGCGGCGTCGGAGGCCGCCACACCGTCGTGCTCACCGGGGCCCGGACCGTGGCGAGCCAGGCGGTCACCTTCGGCCCGCTCACGCCGTTCACCCGCCCGGTGCTGATCAACGGAGCCGCGGGCGTGGTCGTGGTCCCGCAGGCCCGCGCGGTCTCCGTGATGGCGTTCACCGTCGTCGGGGGGAGGATCGTCGCGATCGACGTACTGTCCGACCCGCAGCGCCTCAAGGAGCTGGACCTGACGTCCCTGGAGCGCTGAGCCGGGGCCGGGCGGCCCCGGGCCGGGCCTCGGCGACCGCGTCAACGGCCGTCTCAGCGGCGGCCGAGGACCTCGGCGATCCGGACGAAGCCGTCCGCCCCGTGGCCGAGCCCGACGGCGCGGCGGGCCATGCCCTCGGCGGCGCGCATCACGCCCGCGTCGATGCCGTGCGCCTCCGAGGCGTGGACGATGTGGGCCATGGACGACACCGCCGAGGTGAGGGGGTTGCCCTCGCCGGAGAAGGTGCCGTCGTCCACCTCCGGGGCCGTCTCCTCGAAGAGGGGCGGCAGGATCGCACCGATGCCCGCGGCGAACGGGGCCAGTTCCCGCGCCGTGATGCCCTCGGCCCGGGCCACCGCCAGGGCGTGCGCCCAGCCGGCCATGGCCGTCCAGAAGATGTCGAGCAGCGCGATGTCGTACGCCGCCGCGCGGGCGGTGTCCGCCCCGAGGTGGGTGTGGGTGCCGCCCAACGCGTCGAGCACGGGGCGGAGTTCCTCGTACAGGTCCTGCGGGCCGCTGTGGAGGAACACCGCGTGGTCCGTGCCGATGGTGGTGGTCGGCGTCATGATCGCGCCGTCCAGGTAGCGGATGCCGTGCCGGTCCGCCCACCGCGCGGTGTCCCGGGCCCGGTCCGGGGTGTCGGCGGTCAGGTTCACGAGGGCGCGGCCCTTCAGCGCCGAGGCGACCGCCCCGGGACGCAGCACGGAGTCCACCGCGTCGTAGTTCACCACGCACACCACGGTCAACGGGCTCGCGGCGACGGCCTCCTCGGCCGACGGGGCGACGACCGCCCCGCGCTCGACGAGCTCCCCCTCCCGCCCGGGGGTGCGGTTCCAGACGGTGGTGCGCAGACCGGCGTCGAGGAAGGCGCCGGCCAGGGACCGGCCCATGGGTCCCAGACCGAGCACGGTGACGGCAGACTGTTCGAAGGATGCGGGGGTGGACGTGGACATGGTTCAACTCCCGGTAAGAGAAGGACGCGACGACTACGGATCGGGAACGGGGCGGGGATGACGCGCGGTCGGGCGCAGGACACGGAGGTCTGCGGAGTGACGGCGGCGATCGCGGTGATCGACGGCAAGTGGAAGACCGCGCTGCTGTGGCTGCTGGAATCGGGCCCGCACCGCCCGGGCGAGCTGCGCCGGCAGTTGCCGGGCCTGAGCGAGAAGGTGCTGACTCAGGCGCTGCGCGAGATGCGGGCGGACGGCCTCGTGCACCGGCAGGTGCACGACGTGCTGCCGCTGAAGACCGAGTACTCCCTGACGGACTTCGGCCGCGAGCTCTCCGAGGCCCTGGGCCCGGTCTCCGACTGGGGCCACCGCCGCCTGGAGCGGCTCACCGGCGTCGGCGAGGAACGCCCGCCCTCCTGACGTACGCCCTCCTGACGTACGCCCACCTGCCCACCCCCGCCCTTCTCGGCCCGTTTCCCGGCGGCCCCTCGGCCGCCCGGAACAAGCCTGGCCCGGGAGCGGGGGCCTGCCAAGTACCCACTAAAAGGTGGGTACGGGTGCCCCGGGTCCCGGCTCCCGGGTCGCGGAACCGGCGGCCGGCCCCTGGGAAGGGCCGGCCGCCGGTGGGGCCGGGGTCGGTGGGGCCGTCGTCGGCTACCGCTCGCGGGGCTGGTTGAACCGGAGCATGTTGCCCGCCGGGTCCCGGAAGGCGCAGTCGCGGACGCCGTACGGCTGGTCGACCGGTTCCTGGAGGACCTCGCCGCCGGCGGCCCGGACCCGCTCGAAGGTGGCGTCGACGTCGTCGGTGGCGAAGATGACGCCGCGCAGCATGCCCTTGGCCAGCAGTTCCGCCATGGCCTGCTTGTCGGCCGCGGAGGCGTTCGGGTCGGCCAGCGGCGGTTCGAGGACGATCTCCACGTCCGGCTGTGCGGGGGACCCGACGGTCACCCAACGCATCCCCTCGAACCCGACGTCGTTGCGGACCTCCATGCCGAGGACGTCGCGGTAGAAGGCGAGCGCCTTGTCGTGGTCGTCGACGGCGATGAAGCACTGCGAGAGCTTGATGGTCATGCCCTCGACGTTACGAGCCGCCGGCCCTTCCCGCTTCTCCGTTCCTGACCGGTTCGCGGTTTCCGCCCGCGGCGCCGTTCCCGGCCGGTTCGCCGGTCCTGGGCGGGCGCGTGGCCACCTTGGCCACGCAGGCCGGGATCGCGGCGCCCGCCTCGTGGGAGCGCGCCCGGTACGCGCTCGGCGTCTCGCCGACCAGCTCGGTGAAGCGCGAGCTGAACGAGCCGAGCGAGGTGCAGCCGACCTCGAAGCAGACCTCGGTCACGCTCAGGTCCCCCCGCCGCAGCAGTGCCTTCGCCCGCTCGATGCGGCGGGTCATCAGGTACCCGTACGGCGTCTCGCCGTAGGCGGCCCGGAAGCTGCGGGAGAAGTGCCCGGGGGACATGAGGGCGACGCGGGCCAGCGCCAGCACGTCGAGCGGCTGCGCGTAGTCCCGGTCCATGGCGTCCCGAGCCCGCCGCAGCCGTACGAGGTCCTCCAGATTCACGCTCCCAGCATCCCACGCGGACCCTGCCCCGACCGAGGTGCGCGCTTTTGCAAGCAGGCGCTTGCAATAGTTAGCAGGGTGCGGCAGGATCGGGGCATGGCATCGCTCAACGTCGGAAACCTCGGCGAATACCTCCGTGACCAGCGGCGGCAGGCCCAGCTCTCGCTGCGGCAGCTGGCCGACGCGGCGGGGGTGTCGAATCCGTACCTGAGCCAGATCGAGCGCGGGCTGCGCAAGCCGAGCGCGGACATCCTCCAGCAGCTGGCCAAGGCGCTGAGGATCTCCGCGGAGACGCTGTACGTGCAGGCCGGAATCCTGGACGAACGGGACCGCGACGAGGTGGAGACGCGAGCCGTCATCCTCTCCGACCCGTCGATCAACGAGCGGCAGAAGCAGGTGCTGCTCCAGATCTACGACTCGTTCCGCAAGGAGAACGCGCTGGACACCGAGGCGGCCGCCGACGCCGCCCCCGGCCCGGCCGCGGACTCCGGTGCCATTGCCGACGACGGGGACCTGCCCCCTACGAACCGACTGTGATCCGGGAGGACCAGCACATGGCCATCGCCGATGACCTGAAGAAGACCCTCACCGACCCCACCCCCCTCTACTTCGCCGCGGGCACCGCCGACCTCGCCGTCCAGCAGGCGAAGAAGGTGCCCGGCCTCATCGAGCAGCTGCGCGCCGAGGCCCCCGCGCGGTTCGACGCCGTCGTGAACACCGACCCGAAGGTCGTCCAGGGGAAGGCCAAGGAGGCGCAGGAGGCGGTCACCGCCAAGGTCGCCGAGGTCTTCGGGGCGATCGACCCGAAGAAGCTGGGCGAGACCGCCCAGGACCTGGCGCTGCGCGGCGTCGGCGTGGCCGCCGAGTACGCGGTGCGTGCCAAGGAGACCTATGACAAGGTCGCCGAGCACGGCGAGCAGGCCGTCCGGGCGTGGCGCGGTGAGATCTCCGACGACATCGTGGACCTGGCCGACGTCGTGGAGCCCGACCCGAAGCCGGAGCCCGCGCAGGAGTCCCCGACCGAGGGCGAGGCCAAGGCCTCCGACGCCGAGGACGCCTCCGCCGAGGAGAAGCCCGCCGCGCGCAAGACCACGGCCCGCAAGAGCACGGCCAAGAAGGCCGCCGCCACGGCCGGCGGCGAGGCCTGATAGACGGGATCGGACCGGGCACCTGAGGGGTGCCCGGTTCGTTGTCGTTTGGGAAGGCGGCTCCGGCGGTAGCGTGGAGTCAGGCGTGCCGGACGGGAAAAGGCGGTTGGGACGATGCTGATGCAGGGGTTCGACAACGGGGTGCTCCCGCTGTTCGGCTACGCCATGCTGGCGCTCGCCGTCGTGGCGTTCGCCATGGCCGCGGTGCCGAGCGGGCAGGCCTACACGGCGGCCGACAAGCAGACCAAGACCTTCTGGCTGGTCATCCTGGGTGTCACCGTCGTGGTGGACTTCTTCCTGGCGATGCTCTTCCTACAGATCGCGGGTCTGGTGGCCACCATCGTCTTCTTCGTCGACGTCCGCCCCGCGCTCAAGCAGGTCACGGGCGGCGGCGGCAAGCGCCGCGGCAGCAGCAGCGACGGCCCGTACGGGCCGTACAACGGCGGCCGGTAGCGGTAGCGGGTAGCCGGAACGCGGGTCGGCCGGCCGGCCGGTCCGCTGATCCGTCGTTCGCCCGTCCGCAGTTCTCCGGTCCGGCTCAGCTCTCGTTGCGGGAGAGCAGGACGACGGCGACGTCGTCGGTGAGTTCGCCGCCGTTGAGGCGGCGGGCCTCGGTGACGGAGGCCTCCAGCAGCCCCTCACCGGTCAGACCCCGGTCCAGGTGACGGTTGATCATCTCGACCATCCCGTCCTGCCCGAGGCGCTCCTTGCCCTCGCCGATGTGGCCCTCGATCAGGCCGTCGGTGTAGAGCATCAGGCTCCAGGTGCCGCCCAGTTCGACCTGGCGGCGGGGCCAGCGGGCCCGGGGCAGCAGGCCGAGCGCCGGGCCGCTGTTCTCGTACGGCAGGAGCCGCGCCGGTCGACCCGGCCGGGATATCAGCGGGGCCGGGTGCCCGGCCAGGCACAGGCCGGCCCGGCGGCCGTCCGGGGCGATGTCCACCGTGCACAGCGTCGCGAAGATCTCCTCGCAGGGGCGCTCCACTTCGAGCACTTCCTGGAGCGTGGAGAGCAGGTCGTCCCCGCACAGGCCGGCCAGGGTCAGGGCGCGCCAGGCGATGCGCAGCTCGACGCCGAGGGCGGCCTCGTCCGGGCCGTGGCCGCAGACGTCGCCGATCATCGCGTGGACGGTGCCGTCGGGGGTGCGGACGGTGTCGTAGAAGTCGCCGCCGAGCAGGGCCCGACTGCGGCCGGGCCGGTAGCGGGCGGCGAAGCGGAGGTCGGAGCCCTCCAGGAGGGGCGTGGGCAGCAGACCTCGTTCCAGGCGGGCGTTCTCCTGGGCCCGCAGTTTCGATTCTGCAAGTTTGTACTGGGCGATGTCCGCCCGCTTTCTCTCGACGGCGTAGCGGATGGCGCGGCTGAGCAGCCGGCCGTCCAGCTCGTCGCGGAAGAGGAAGTCCTGGGCGCCGACGCGGACGGCTTCGGCGGCGCGCTCGGCGTCGGCCCCGTCGGTCAGTACGAGGACGGCGTGGCGCGGGGCCAGACGCAGCACCTGGCGCAGGGTCGCGAGACCGTCCTCGGCGTCCGCGCCGGGGAGCGACAGGTCGAGCAGCACGCAGTGCACGTCGGGAGTGAGCAGCCGCGCGGCCTCGGTGAGGTTGCGGGCGCTGCGCAGCCGGATGCGGTGGCCGTCGGCGTCGAGGATCTCGGGGACGGTGAGTCCGCCCGCGGGGTCGTCCTCGATCACCAGCAGGGTCAGTGACGCCTGGGGTGCGGGGGCCGGTGTGGGGGCCGGCACGGGGACAGGGCCCGGGCCGGGCGTCGCGGGGGTGACGGAAAGAACCGCCGGACCGCTTTCCACGGGCGGGGTGTTCCGCTGCCGCGGTACGGGTACGGGTACGGACATCGTCTCCGGTTCCTTCCCTCCCCCCGAGGGTGCGCTCATGCGCCGACCCTAGCGGGCGGGTGGCGGCGAACGGAATGGCGGTTCGGGGGAGGGCCTCCGTCATATGCCGTTATCGCGGGGGATAAGCGGGCCGATGGATGAGCAACGTCACGGAACCCCCACAACCCCGCCCCGCTCACCGAGACCCGCGCCCCACGGCCGAAACCCCTGTCGGGCCGCCGTACGTGACGTCGCACACCCCCGGACCCGTGCACCTCCCACCGCCCTTGCGCGTGATGCTGCACACTCCCGACCGTCGGGGGCCCGGAAGACCCCCTGCGCGTGACGCCGAACACCCTCACGAAGCCGGACCCTTGCACACCCGCGGACCAACGCCCCGCCGCCCGGAGCCGTCCGCGCGGGTTCCGCCGGGCCGACCCGTCGTCCGCCCGCGGGCTCACCGGGTCCGGCGCCGGCACCTGCCCTCGGACTCCATCGGGCCCGGCGGACGACGACCCCGCCGCGCTCACGGGCTCCGTCGGGCCGACCCGTCGTCCGCACCCACCCGCCCGGCCAGGGCCTACGCGTCGGGGCGGACCACGGCCTTGATCGGCATCGAGCCGACGCCCGCCATCGTCACGTTCCGCCCGGGACGCGGCGCGTGGACCATCGCGCCGTCCCCGACGTACATGGCGACGTGGCTCGCGTCGTCCCAGTAGATGATCAGGTCACCGGGGCGTATGTCCTTCATCGCGACCTTCGGCAGCAGCCGCAGCTGCTCCTGCGAGGTGCGCGGGATGCCCTTGCCGGCAGCCAGCCAGGCCTGCGAGGTCAGACCGGAGCAGTCGTACGAGCCCGGCCCGGTGGCGCCCCACACGTACGGCTTTCCTATCTGCGCCGTCGCGAACTGCACCGCCCGCTTCCCGGCGTCCGTCGCCGAGCCCTTCGCGTCCTTCAGCGCGCCCGTCGACAGCCACTGCGTCTGGGCCTTGTACTGGGCTTCCTGCTCCAGCTGGAGCAGCCGGGCCTTCTCCTCGGCCTCCAGCTTGTTCTCCAGCTCCTCCGCCGCCTTGATCTTCTCCTCGATCTCCTTCTTGGCGGCTTCCTGCTTGGCCCGGTTCTCCTCCATCTTCTGCCAGAGCGCGCCCGCGTCCTTGGCGTACCGCTCCAAGTCGCCCTGTGTCCGGTTCAGTTCGGACAGCAGGTCCGTGGTGGCCTTCTCGCCCTGTCGCAACCGGTTCGCCCCGTCGAGGAACTGGCTCGGGCTGTCGCTCAACGCCAGTTGCGCGCCCGGCGGCAGGCCGCCCGAGCGGTACTGGGCGCGCGCCGCGGCGCCCGCGCGGGACTTCAGGCCGGAGATCCGGTCCTGGCCGGCGACGACCAGCTTCGCGATCTCCACGATCCGCTCGGACTGGGCCTTGGTCTCGCTCTCCGCGAGGTTGTACGCGTCCGTGGCGCTGCCGGCCTGCCGGTACAACCCCTCTATGTCCTTGCGGATCTGCTCCAGCGACTTGGCGCCGGGCGCCGGCACGACGGGTGCCGGGGGCGGGGTGGCCGGCGCCGAGGGCGCGGGGGGCGGGACGGGGGCGGTCGGAGCCGCGTACGCGGTGCCCCCCGCGATGGCGGGGGCCGTCAGTATCGCCATCGCGCACAGCAGTGTCAGGGTCGATGCCCCGTGCCGACGCGACGCTCGCTTCACGGTCCCCATGGCTCCCCCAGGCGCCCCGAGTCCGACCGGACGACAGGTGCCTCACCCGACATCAGATCTGACTATTCATCAGTAACTTGTCACTGTCTCCGGGATGGTGCCACGACTCGGTGAATTCCAACACCCTCCCGGGTCACGGTCCGATCATGACCGGCCACGCCCCGCCCACCCCTGCCGACTCAACGGGTCGCCCGGGGCTCCGGTTCCCCGTGGCGCGAGGTTCACCCCACCGGGCGCAACGCCTCCCACCGCACCGTCAGTTCCCCCTGCCTCCAGCGCACCGGGCCGTCCGCCAGGGGCCAGTCCGCGGCCAGCGCGCGCGCCGTCCGGATCCACCGCTGCCGCGCCCCGTACGAGGCGTACGGGGCCGAGGCCGCCCACGCCCGGTCGAAGTCCCGCAGGAAGGCGTGGACCGGCTCGCCCGGCACGTTCCGGTGGATCAGCGCCTTCGGCAGCCGCTCCGCCAGGTCCGACGGACGTTCCAGGGAGGCCAGCCGCGCCGCGAAGGTCACCGTGCGCGCCCCCTCCGGTCCCAGCGCCACCCACACGTGCCGCCGGCCGATCTCGTCGCACGTCCCCTCCACGAGCAGCCCGCCCGGGGCCAGCCGCGCGCAGAGCCGCTCCCACACCTGGGCGACCTGTTCCTCGTCGTACTGGCGCAGCACGTTCGCCGCGCGGATCAGGGCCGGGCGCTCGCCCCCGTCCAACGGCACCTCGAAGCCGCCGTGCCGGAAGCTCAGCCCGTCCCGCTCGTACGGCTTGGCCCCCGCCACCCGCGCCGGCTCGATCTCGATGCCGACCACCCGTACCGCCGGCGCCGCCTCCCGCAGCCGCGCCAGCAGCTCCACAGCCGTCCAGGGAGCCGCCCCGTACCCGAGGTCCACCGCCACCGGCGCGTCCGCCCGCCGCAGCGCGGCTCCGTGCGCCGCCGCGATCCAGCGGTCCATGCGGCGCAGCCGGTTCGGGTTGGTCGTCCCCCGCGTCACGGTGCCCACGGGGCGCTTCGGGGGCGGTGGAGTGCTGCGGGAGGCCATGCGCCGAGCCTAAGCGGAGGGTGCTCGTCGGATAAAAAACCGGCAAACAGCGAAGGAAAGTCCACCCGCCCCGGAATGCGGGCGACGCCCGTCCGGGTTGCACTCCTTGCAGGGGCGCCCACAGCGCCCCCGCAGCCATGCCGCCCTGCGGGGCGGTCCGCCACCACCGTCCGTGCGCGTCGTCCCAGCGCGTCGTCCGAGCGAGAGGAACTGCTCCCTTGAGCCAGTACGTGTCCCGTCTCGGCGGCAGCATCAGCGGACGCATCGCCGCCGCCCGCAGCACCCGCCACGACACGCCCCGGCTGCGCCTGCCGGCCGTCGGCCACCACCGCAAGCCGCGCCGCGTCGCCATGCTCAGCGTGCACACCTCACCGCTGCACCAGCCCGGCACCGGTGACGCCGGCGGCATGAACGTCTACATCGTCGAGCTCGCCAAGCGGCTCGCCGCGATCAACATCGAGGTCGAGATCTTCACCCGGGCCACCACCGGCGGCCTGCCGCCCGTGGTCGACCTGGCCCCGGGCGTCCTCGTCCGGCACGTCGACGCGGGCCCGTACGAGGGCCTCGCCAAGGAGGAGCTGCCCGCCCAGCTCTGCGCCTTCACTCACGGCGTCATGCAGGCCTGGGCCGGTCACCGCCCCGGCTACTACGACCTCGTCCACTCCCACTACTGGCTCTCCGGCCACGTCGGCTGGCTCGCCGCCGAACGCTGGGGCGTCCCCCTCGTCCACGCAATGCACACCATGGCCAAGGTCAAGAACGCGGCGCTCGCCGTCGGCGACACCCCCGAGCCGGCCGCCCGCGTCATCGGCGAGACCCAGATCGTCTCCGCCGCGGACCGCCTCATCGCGAACACCGCCGAGGAGGCCGACGAGCTCGTGCGCCACTACGAGGCCGACCCCGGCAAGGTCGCCGTCGTCCACCCCGGCGTCAACCTCGACCGGTTCACCGTCGCCGACGGCCGGGCCGCCGCCCGCGCCCGCCTCGGCCTCCCGCAGGACGCCGTGATCCCCCTCTTCGCCGGCCGCATCCAGCCGCTGAAGGCCCCCGACATCCTCCTGCGGGCCGTCGCCGAGATGGTCGGCCAGGACCCCTCACTGCGCCGCCGCCTCTTCGTCCCCGTCGTCGGCGGGCCCAGCGGCAGCGGCCTCGCCAAGCCGGAGGGGTTGCAGAAGCTCGCCGCGAAGCTGGGCATCGCCGACCTCGTGCACTTCCACCCGCCCGTGGACCAGGACCGGCTCGCCGACTGGTTCCGCGCCGCGTCCGTGCTGGTCATGCCGTCGTACAACGAGTCCTTCGGGCTCGTCGCCATCGAGGCCCAGGCCGCCGGTACGCCGGTCCTCGCCGCCGCGGTCGGCGGCCTGCCCGTCGCCGTCAACGACGGGGTCACGGGCATCCTCGTACCCGGCCACGACCCGGTGGACTACGCCCGTGAGCTGCGCCGCTTCGTCGACGAACCGGGGCTGGCCGACAGCATGGGCGGGCAGGCCGCGCGGCACGCGCAGTTCTTCGGCTGGGACACCGCCGCCGGCGGAACCGCCGACGTCTACACCGCGGCCATGCATGATCATCGCCGTCGCGTACGCTCCCACCATGGCTGACACCGCCGCGATCATCGAGAGCGTCCTGACCGGCGCGGAGCTGGGCTGGGAGAGCCCCGAACCGGGCTCGTACGTCGTCCAGCTCCCCGGTACGCGCAAGCTGAGCACCACCTGCTCCCTGCGCGTCGGCAAGCACTCCCTCTCCGTCAACGCCTTCGTTATCCGTCACCCGGACGAGAACGAGGCCGGCGTCCACCGCTGGCTGCTGGAGCGCAACCTCAAGCTGTACGGGATGGCCTACGCCGTCGATTCGCTCGGCGACGTCTACCTGACGGCCCGCCTCCCGCTGTCCGTCATCACCCCGGACGACCTCGACCGGCTGCTGGGCACCGTCCTGGAGGCCGCCGACGGCGCCTTCAACACCCTGCTGGAGCTCGGCTTCGCGGGCGCGATCCGGCGCGAGTACGAGTGGCGCGTCTCCCGCGGCGAGTCGACCCGCAACCTGGACGCCTTCAAGCACCTGACCCGGCCGTCCCGCACGGGCGAAGAGGCGACTGACGACGCGACGCCGCCGGACGCCTGACGCCGCCGGACGTCTGACGCCGCCGGACGTCTGACGCCTGACGCCGGAAGTCCGACGCCGCCGGAAGCCCGCCGCCGGCGCGAGCCGGCTCCCGTGGGGAGCCGGGGCTATGCCGCCGGCGCCGCCGCGACCGACCTCGCGTCACCCGCGCCCACGACGGCGACCGCCTCGACCGCGACCGCCTGCTCGCCCTTCCCGCCGACAGCCCGCTCGGCCCGCTCGGCCCGCTCGCCCTTCCCGCCGGACCCGGCGTCCTCCGGCAGGTTCCGCATCAGCAGCCAGTACCCCAGCGCCGCGACCGTACCCAGCACCCCGGTGGTCGCCCACAGCCAGTCCGCGCCCAGCCGGTCCAGGACGATCCCGGCCATGAGCGGGGCCACCAGCGAGGCCACCGCCCAGGACATCGTGTACATCCCCTGGTAGCGCCCCCGCCCGTGCACCGGCGACAGCCGGACGACGAGCCCCATCTGGGTCGGCGAGTTCACGATCTCCGCCAGCGTCCACACGCACACCGTCAGCGCGTACGCCCACAGCGGCCCCGCGAAGGCCGTCATCGCGAACCCGTACCCGGCCAGCAGCGCCGAGGCCACCAACAGCTTGCGCGGGTCCCGGTGTTCGATGAACCGCGTCACCGGGATCTGGAGCACCACGATCAGTAGTCCGTTGGCCGCGATGACCAGGCCGTACTCGGCCGGCGAGAACCCGGCCGCACCCATCGCCGCGGGCAGCCCCACCGAGCCCTGGGTGAAGATCAGCGAAATGACGAAGGACAGCCCGACGACCCCCATGAACCGGCGGTCCCGCAGCACCGTCCCCATGCCGACCTCCGGCTCGGCGGCGAACCCCTGCCCGACGGCGCTCCGCTCCGGCCGCGACTCCGGCAGCTTCACGTAGACCAGCACCGCGCACACCAGCGTCAGGGCCGCCTCGCCCAGGAAACCCGCCAGGTAGCTGTACTCCGCCACCAGACCGGCCACCGCCGCGCTGATCCCGAAGCCGAGGTTGATCGCCCAGTAGTTCAGCGCGAAGGCCCGTACCC
The DNA here is from genome assembly GCF_024721315.2 of Streptomyces sp. Isolate_45. Lineage (GTDB taxonomy): Bacteria > Actinomycetota > Actinomycetes > Streptomycetales > Streptomycetaceae > Streptomyces. The sequence goes on along the minus strand of NZ_JANFAK020000001.1, from coordinate 111,264 downwards.
GGTCCTCGGGCCGGACGATGTCCGCCATCATCGCCGACACCGCCGGCCGCGAGGCGTTCGACGTCATCCCGACCAGCAGGGCCACCGCCGCGATCGCCGCCGGATGCTCCATGAACCCCAGCAGCGCCACCGAGAACGCCGTGGACGCCTGCGCCACCAGCAGCGTCGGACGCCGACCCAGCCGGTCGGTCATCACCCCCGCCACCAGCGACGAGACCACCCCGCCGAGCCCGTGCAAGGCGACCACGAGCCCCGCGAACGTGGCCGAGTAGCCCCTGTCCAAGGTCAGGTACAAGGTCATGAAAGTGGCGACGAAGGCCCCGAGCCGGTTGACCAGCGTGCTCGCCCACAGCCACCAGAACGCCCTCGGCAGACCCGACACGCTCTCCCGGGCAGCCCGTCTCAGGCTCTCAACGGACATAAGGATCCCCCCGGGGACGCGTAAGTGGCTCTATCGGTCTCGGCACATTACGATCCAAGATCCTTCGACGGCCACTCGATTGTCACCATCCGTCAATCGAAGGCCGTCCACGCCGCGCGCGAGTGCCCCGGGGAGTCCATTAGGCTCGTACGCATGGCCGACGCACCGTACAAGCTGATCCTGCTCCGTCACGGCGAGAGCGAGTGGAACGCGAAGAACCTGTTCACCGGCTGGGTGGACGTCAATCTCAACGAAAAGGGCGAGAAGGAGGCGGTCCGCGGCGGTGAGCTGCTCAAGGACGCCGGCCTGCTCCCCGACGTGGTGCACACCTCGCTCCAGAAGCGCGCGATCCGCACCTCCCAGCTCGCGCTGGAGGCCGCCGACCGCCACTGGATCCCGGTGCACCGCTCCTGGCGCCTGAACGAGCGCCACTACGGCGCCCTCCAGGGCAAGGACAAGGCCCAGACCCTCGCCGAGTTCGGCGAGGAGCAGTTCATGCTGTGGCGCCGCTCGTACGACACCCCGCCGCCGGCCCTCGAGGACGGCACGGAGTTCTCCCAGTCCGGCGACCCGCGCTACGCGACGATCCCGCCGGAGCTGCGCCCGCGCACCGAGTGCCTCAAGGACGTCGTCGTCCGGATGCTGCCGTACTGGTACGACGGCATCGTCCCGGACCTCCTCGCCGGCCGCACCGTCCTGGTCGCCGCCCACGGCAACAGCCTCCGCGCCCTGGTCAAGCACCTGGACGGGATCTCCGACGAGGCCATCGCCGGCCTGAACATCCCGACCGGCATCCCGCTGGCCTACGAACTGGACGCCGCGTTCAAGCCCCTGAACCCGGGCGGCACCTACCTCGACCCGGACGCCGCCGCGGCCGCCATCGAGGCCGTCAAGAACCAGGGCAAGAAGAAGTAATCGTCGCGATCACGCCTCCCACCCGCGCGTACGGCGCGGGGCGGGAGGCGTTTTCGCGTTCCCGGGTACCGGTGCGCCTCCCCCGGGCGGGGGAGGGGGGCGGTCCGAGCGCACGATGTGGGGCGGTCGCCGGTCGCCGCAGGATGGGTTCATGACCCGATCCCGCAAGAAGCAGGTGGCCGCCGGCCTCACCGCGTGCCTCGGCGCCCTCGCCTACACCGTCAGCAAGGTGGACCTTGCGAGGAAGGGCGAGTTGGGAATGCCGGGCTTTCCCGCGCCGACCGCGGCCTACGCCGGCGTCGCCGACGTCGGCACCGCCCAGCTGGCCAACGCGGCCCTCGGCCTGCTGATGGCCGTCGTCGCGCTGCTCCTGCTCCGCCTGCCCCGTACCCGGCTCGTCCGATGGCCGGCGCTCATCGTCTCCTGGGCGGGAATCGCGATGGTCGGAGCGGGCGTTCTCGGCTTCGGCGCCCGCGCGGCGGGCCTGGCACCGGCGCTGGGGGCACGCCCTCCCCACCTGCCCACCGCGCTCGCGGCGCTGCTGGTCGGCGGCGTGTGGGTGGCGGCCTGGACCGTCGCCGCGGTCGCCGCCTCAAGAACGAGAAGGAGTGACCCGCATGCGCCGAAGGCCCGTGGTGTGTGATGCCTGCGAGCACCTGCGGCGGCGCCGCGATCCCGACTCCCGAACCACGGCCGACCGGTACGTGACCTACTGCGCGGCCTTCCCGGAGAGCGTTCCGGTCGACATCCTTCCCGGTGGGTTCGATCACCGACGTCCCCATCCCGGGGACGGAGGGGTGACGTTCGCGCTGAAGGACGGCAAGGAGAGGATCCTGGCCCTCTACGAGGCCACCGTGCCGGAGGCCGCAAGGCTCGGGCCCGCGTGAAGTGCCGTTTCGGCGTTGAAGTTGATCGGCCGTACGGGTGATCGATTCGTTTCTGCGCTGGGCCGGGGGCTCGGTGCGCGGCTACAACCTCGGTCATGATCAAGAACTTCGTGCGGCGCGGTCTGCCCGCGCTCGCCCTCGCCCTGCTACCCGTCATGGCCTCCGTACCGGCCGACGCCGCCCCCGCGGCCCCTGCCGCCCTCGCCGCCCCCGCCGGGCCCGGTGTCGCGCGCAGCGACGCCCACTTCCACGCCCCCGCCACCCTCCGCAAGAACCAGGCGTGGACCTCCGGCAACGGCCGGACCGTCCTGCGCGTGCAGGGCGACGGGAACTTCGTCCTCTACAAGGACGGCAACCCCGTCTGGCAGGCCCCCGACGTGTGGCCCAAGGCCGAGACCGCCGTCATGCAGGAGGACGGCAACTTCGTCGTCTACGACCGGTCCGGCAACCCCGTCTGGGCGGCCGGGACCTGGAGGAGGGGCCGCTACCTGGCCGTCCAGGACGACGGCAACGTCGTCGTCTACGACGGAGGCGGTCGGCCGGTCTGGGCGACCAACACCGGCGACTGAACCCGTAGCGGCGGCTGAACCCCGTCACGGGCGATCGAACCTCCGGCAGGACCCGGCGGCGGCAAGGCGAAGGGCCCCTCCCCGGGACACGGGAAGGGGCCCTTCCGGAACGGCCGGGTTCAGCCGCCGCACTGGCAGGGGGCACCGGACTGGCAGCCGCAGCCGCAGCCCGATCCGCAGCCGCAGGCCGCGAGCAGGGGCAGGCGCAGCGGCTCGGGCCGCTGCGGCTGCTCCTGTTCCGGGGTGATGGGGACGGGGGAATCGGGCATGGATCCTCCTCGTGGGGGCACGCACGGCAGGTCGTACGGGTACGCGGTTGCCTTCGCCTCATTCATGCCCAGCCACACCGGCGCGTCAACGGCGCATTGGGGCGAGCCGCCGCACACGGGGTTCGAACGACCGCGCCGCCGAACCCGCGACGGTGCCCGCCGAACCCGCGACCGGCTCCGCGACAGAACCCGCGACCGAAGTCCCGGCCCCCGCCGCCCCGTTGTCAGACCCCGTCGACCTGCGTCGGCTGCTGCAGCTCGTCCGCGTGCTCGCCCGTCACCAGGTAGACCACGCGCTTCGCGACCGACACCGCGTGGTCCGCGAACCGCTCGTAGTAGCGGCCCAGCAGCGTCACGTCGACCGCCGTCTCGATGCCGTGCTTCCAGCGGTCGTCCATCAGGTGCTGGAACAGCGTGCGGTGCAGCTGGTCCATCTCGTCGTCGTCCTGCTCCAGCTGGAGCGCCAGGTCGACGTCCTTCGTGATGATGACCTCGGCCGCCTTCGCCATCAGCCGCTGCGCCAGCTGCCCCATCTCCAGGATGGTGGCGTGCAGGTCCCGCGGCACGGCGCGGTCCGGGAAGCGCAGTCGCGCCAGCTTCGCCACGTGCTGGGCGAGGTCGCCGGAGCGCTCCAGGTCGGCGCTCATCCGCAGCGACGTGACGACGATGCGCAGGTCCGTGGCGACCGGCTGCTGGCGGGCCAGCAGCGCGATCGCGCGGGCCTCCAGGTCGTGCTGGAGGTCGTCCACCTTCTGGTCGGCGGCGATGACGCTCTCCGCGAGCTTCAGGTCGGCGTCGAGCATGGAGGTGGTGGCCCGCCCGATCGCGGAACCGACGAGCCGGGCCATCTCGACCAGGCTTTCTCCGATCGAGTCCAGTTCCTCGTGGTACGCGTCCCGCATTGGTGTCCCTCTCTCGCCGACTCGCCTACTGCTGCGTGGCTTCTTGCCCCACGTTGACACGTTCGGCCCTGAACGCGTCCGACTCCGGCATCACAAGTGAATCAACCCCGTCGCCAGGGTGAACTCTGGGCGACGAGTGTTCGAGGTGCCACCCGAACGGCTGTGGAAGTGCCGTCGTGCCTGCTTAACCTGGATGCATGGACGTGAACGCGGCGGTCGCCGCAGCTGCAGCGATCGCCGGTCTTTGCACCGGTGTGATCGCGATGCTGGCGTTCCGCTGGAGCGAGCGCGACCAGGCCCGCCCCACCCGGAGCTCCATGCGCCCCGACATCAACGCGGTCCTCCCGCCCGGCGTGGACACGGTCCTCTCCGTGCTCCGCTCCTCCGCCGTCGTCCTCGACGAGGGCGACGCGGTGGTCAAGGCCAGCTCGGCGGCGTACGCCCTCGGACTGGTCCGCGGCGGGAAGCTCGCCGTGGAACCGATGCTCCACATGGCCCGCGACACCCGCAGGGACGGAGAGATACGCCAGATCGAACTCGACCTCCCGAGGCGCGGCACCGGCCGCGGCGAGGCCCTCGCGGTCTCGGCGCGCGTCGCCCCGCTGGGCTCCCGGCTCGTGCTGCTGCTCGTCGAGGACCTCACGGAGGCCCGCCGCATCGAGGCGGTGCGCCGTGACTTCGTCGCGAACGTGTCGCACGAGCTGAAGACCCCCGTGGGAGCCATCTCCCTGCTGTCGGAAGCGGTCATGGACGCCTCCGACGACCCTGAGGCGGTCAGCCGCTTCGCGGGCCGCATGCAGATCGAGTCGGCCCGCCTGATCAACCTCGTACAGGAACTGATCGACCTCTCCCGGGTGCAGAACGACGAGGCACTGGAGGACGCCGAGCCCGTACGCGTGGACACGCTGGTGGCCGAGGCCATCGACCGCTGCCGCCACACGGCCACCTCCAAGCAGATCACCATGGCCGCCGGCGGCACCGCCGACCTGCGGGTATGGGGACACCGGGGGCAGCTGGCGGCCGCCCTCGGCAACCTGGTGGAGAACGCCGTCAACTACAGTCCGGCCCGCACCCGCGTCGGCATCGCCGCGCGCCGGGTGACCGCGCCGGGTGGAGACTTGATCGAGATAGCCGTGACCGACCAGGGCATCGGCATCCCGGAGAAGGACCGCGAGCGCGTCTTCGAGCGCTTCTACCGCGTGGACCCGGCCCGCTCCCGTGCCACGGGAGGAACCGGCCTCGGCCTCGCGATCGTGAAGCACGTGGCGGCCTCGCACGGCGGGGAGGTGTCGGTATGGAGCTCGGAGGGCCAGGGCTCCACGTTCACCCTGCGACTCCCCGAGGCACCCGCGCCGGCCCCCGCGCCGGCCGCAGCACCCGCCCGACCCCTGCCCGAACCAGAACCAGTCATCCCTGCCCCGGAGGTCCTTCCGTGACCCGAGTGCTCGTCGTCGAGGATGAGGAATCCTTCAGCGACGCCCTGTCCTACATGCTCCGCAAGGAAGGCTTCGAGGTCGCGATCGCGGCGACCGGGCCCGACGGGCTCGACGAGTTCGAGCGCAACGGCGCCGACCTCGTCCTCCTCGACCTGATGCTGCCCGGCCTGCCCGGCACCGAGGTCTGCCGGCAGCTGCGCGGCCGCTCCAACGTCCCCGTGATCATGGTGACCGCGAAGGACAGCGAGATCGACAAGGTCGTCGGGCTGGAGATAGGAGCCGACGACTACGTCACCAAGCCCTTCTCCTCGCGGGAGCTGGTCGCCCGCATCCGCGCGGTCCTGCGCCGCCGCGGCGAGCCGGAGGAGGTCACCCCGGCGGCCCTGGAGGCCGGTCCGGTACGGATGGACGTCGACCGGCACGTGGTCACCGTCGGCGGGGGCAAGGTGGACCTCCCGCTGAAGGAGTTCGACCTGCTGGAGATGCTGCTGCGCAACGCGGGCCGCGTGCTCACCCGCATGCAGCTCATCGACCGGGTGTGGGGCGCGGACTACGTCGGCGACACCAAGACCCTGGACGTGCACGTCAAGCGCCTGCGCGCCAAGATCGAGCCCGACCCGGGGGCGCCGCGCTACCTGGTGACGGTCCGCGGCCTGGGCTACAAGTTCGAGCCGTAGACCCGGAGCGCCGTGAACACCGGGGTCGCGCCGAACACCGGAGCGCCCCCGCCGACAACGGGGAAGGCCCCCAGCCGCATCGGCTGGGGGCCTTCCCCGTGTACGTGGTGCGTCCCGCGGCGAGGCCTCAGTGGCCGGCGCTGTGCGAGGCGGAGCCGGACGGCTTGCCCGACGGCGCGCCCGCGGCGCCCGAGGGCGAACCGGACGGGGAGCCGGACGGGGACCCGGACGGCGCGTTCGCGGGCACCCCGGAGGGCGAACCGGAGGGGGAGGCGGACGGGCCGGCGGAGGGCGCTGCCGGTGCCTCGGTCGGGCCGTAGCCCGCGTACATGCCGGAGGCCGGGACGATGAAGGCCTGGAGCGCGACGTCGCCGGTGCTGCTCAGGTCGAAGACGACCTCCTGCACGTTGCCGTCCTCGACGGCCGTGCGGCCGCCCTCGATCACGGCCGAGGCGTTGCCCTTGCCGCCCAGCACCACGGAGCCGCCGGCGGGCACGGTGATCTTGCCGGTGCCCTCCGCCGCCTTCAGGACGACCTTGGACTTGCCACCCTTGAGGGTGATGCCCTCCAGGGTCTGCGCCTTGGTGCCGTTGTTGAAGACGGTCGCGGAGACGACTGCCGGGCCCTTCTTTTCCTTCTCCGCCTGGGTGATCACCAAGGCGTTCTGGATCTGGATGTCGCCCTTGGTGGTGGCGGCGTTGTCCGGCTTGATCTGGAGAGTCTGCGCGTCGTTGCCCGCACCGCACGCGGCGAGCGAAGCGATCGAGAACACGACGGCAGAAGCGGCGAGGGCGCCGCGTCGAAGGCTGCGGCTCACGGCGGCGGCAACTCCTAGGACGTACGGACGGAAGGGTGGACGCTCGGGACGGCCGAGGTAAAGCCGCCCTAAGGGTGTGTCAGCGCGCTTAGGTTACCGAGCCGCCGCCCCGGCCCCGCACCCGACCCTCCGCAGCGGACGCACGGCCCTGGACCACTCCGGCGATCTTGCATTCCGGATATCGCCGGCGGGCCGCCCGGTGATCCCCGGTGATCAATTCCGGGATTCCCTCGAACGCCGCTCCGTGATCAATTGCGGATTGGGCCGGATCCCGCTCCGTGCGGGTGGCCGCCAGTCGAACGGAGTACTTCGGTTTCCGGCTTCGGAACCCGGCAAAACGGGACGTACGTCACTCCTGTGGACTGGTCCGCCAGGTGTAACGTGGTCGTTTCGCCCGGTCCGCACAACACCTCCGACCTGCGAATACCCCCCTCCGGAAGCCCTTCGCAGCACGTTCGAGTCGCTGTTGTCAAGCCCCGAGATGTGCCCTGACCTGCGAAAACGCCATTCATAACAGTCAGTTCTCGTGTTACCCTGGATAGCCACGGAAGGGGTACCTGTCACATGACGTTCAAGGTTGGCGACACCGTGGTCTATCCCCATCACGGGGCCGCGCTGATCGAGGCCATCGAAACTCGCCAGATCAAAGGCGTGGACAAGACCTACTTGGTGCTCAAGGTCGCCCAGGGCGACCTGACGGTTCGTGTGCCTGCGGACAATGCGGAGTTCGTCGGCGTTCGCGACGTAGTCGGCCAGGACGGGCTGGACCGGGTCTTCGAGGTGCTCCGCGCACCGTATGCAGAAGAGCCGACGAACTGGTCCCGGCGCTACAAGGCAAATCTGGAGAAGCTCGCTTCTGGCGATGTCATCAAGGTCGCCGAAGTGGTGCGTGACCTGTGGCGTCGTGAGCGCGAGCGCGGACTCTCCGCGGGTGAGAAGCGCATGCTCGCGAAGGCTCGCCAGATTCTCGTCAGCGAGCTCGCGCTCGCGGAGAACACCAACGAGGACAAGGCCGAGGCCCTCCTCGACGAGGTTCTCGCGTCCTGACGCGAAAACCGTACACAGTTGTGCCGCGGTGCCCGATGACAAGCTCTCTCCTCCGCGAGGGAGCTGTTGCCGGGCGCTGCGGCATGTCTGTACCCACACCTTTTTTCTTGGCGTGCCGGGTTCGGGCAGCCCTGCTCGACCGGTCGTCACGGAAGGGGCGAGGGGCGTCGCACCCGGCACGCTTCAGGCCATACCCATGTCGGCCGAAGTCACAAACCTGGCTCGGAGCTACTGATGTCTGACGAATTGCGTCCCCACCGCACGGCCGCGGTCATCCCGGCCGCCGGCCGCGGGGTACGCCTCGGCCCGGGTGCCCCCAAGGCCCTGCGGGCCCTCGGCGGGACGCCCATGCTCATCCACGCCGTCCGCGCCATGGCCCGCTCCCGCGCCGTGTCCCTCGTCGTGGTCGTCGCCCCCTCCGACGGGGCCGCCGAGGTACGCCACCTGCTGGACGAGCACGCGCTGCCCGAACGCACCGAGGTCCTGGTCGTCCCCGGCGGGGAGACCCGCCAGGAGTCGGTGCGCGCCGGCCTGGACGCGCTGCCGCAGGACGTCACCTCCGTACTGATCCACGACGCGGCCCGCCCGCTCGTCCCCGTCGACACCGTGGACAACGTCATCGACGCCGTCCGGGCCGGTGCCCCCGCCGTCGTCCCCGCGCTGCCGCTGGCCGACACCGTCAAGGAGGTCGAGCCCGGTGGGCCCGGCGAGCCCGAGCCGGTCGTCGCCACCCCCGAGCGCGCCCGGCTGCGCGCCGTCCAGACCCCCCAGGGCTTCGACCTGGAGACCCTGCTGCGCGCGCACCGCGAGATCGCCGTCCTGGGTGAGGGCGCCACGGACGACGCCGGCATGGTGGAACGCCTCGGAGTCACCGTCGTGACCGTCCCCGGCCACGAAGAGGCCTTCAAGGTCACCCGTCCGCTCGACCTCGTCCTCGCCGAGGCCGTACTCGCCCGCAGGAGGGCCACCGATGCCTACTGACCCCGCCGCCGCGCCCGCCGCGCCCGTGATGCCGCTCGTCGGCATCGGCACCGACGTGCACGCCTTCGAGGCGGGCCGCGAGCTGTGGTGCGCCGGTCTGCTGTGGGAGGGCGAGGACGGCCTCGCCGGGCACTCCGACGGTGACGTCGCCGCGCACGCCGCCTGCGACGCCCTCTTCTCCGCCGCCGGTGTCGGCGATCTCGGCGCGCACTTCGGCACCTCCCGTCCGCAGTGGTCCGGCGCCTCCGGCGTCACCCTTCTGGCGGAAGCCGCCCGCATCGTCCGGGCCGAGGGCTTCGAGATCGGCAACATCGCCGTCCAGGTGATCGGTGTCCGTCCGAAGGTCGGCAAGCGGCGCGAAGAAGCGCAGAAGGCGCTCTCGGCCGCCGCGGGCGCCCCCGTCTCGGTGTCCGGCACCACCACCGACGGTCTGGGCCTGACCGGCCGGGCCGAAGGGCTCGCCGCCATTGCCACCGCCCTCGTCCACCGGACGAGCCGGGCCTGAGCCCGGGCCCCGCCGGGCAGGTGTCCGGCCGGGGCCCCGCCCGTGCGGTGGCGGAGCGCATCCGGCACCAACCGGGAAAACCGCCCGTACGGGACCCCGTGCGCGCCCCGTCCGCACCGCTCCGGCGGCAAACCCCACCCCCGGGCCCCCAAAGGGTCGCGGGGCACTGCTAGAGGCGCACTACCCTGGATGCCGTGACTATTCGCCTGTACGACACCAGCGCCCGGCAGATCCGTGACTTCACCCCGCTCGTTCCGGGCTGTGTCTCGATCTACCTCTGTGGCGCGACCGTGCAGGCCGCTCCGCACATCGGCCACATCAGGTCGGGCCTGAACTTCGACATGATGCGCCGTTGGTTCGCGTACCGCGGCTACGACGTGACCTTCATCCGCAACGTCACGGACATCGACGACAAGATCATCGCGAAGTCCGCCGAGCAGCGCCGCCCCTGGTGGTCCATCGGCTACGAGAACGAGCGCGCCTTCAACGACGGCTACTCCGCCCTCGGCTGCCTCCCGCCCACCTACGAGCCCCGCGCGACCGGACACGTCACCGAGATGGTCGAGATGATGCGCGGGCTCATCGAGCGCGGCCACGCCTACGAGTCCGAGGGCAACGTCTACTTCGACGTGAAGTCCTTCCCGGGCTACCTCTCGCTGTCCCGCCAGGAACTCGACAACATCCGCCAGCCGGAGAGCACCGGCGAGACCGGCAAGCGCGACGCGCGCGACTTCGCCATGTGGAAGTCCGTCAAGCCCGGCGAGCCCTCCTGGGAGACGCCGTGGGGCCGCGGCCGTCCCGGCTGGCACCTCGAATGCTCCGCCATGGCGCACAAGTACCTCGGCGAGGCCTTCGACATCCACGGCGGCGGCCTGGACCTGATCTTCCCGCACCACGAGAACGAGATCGCCCAGGCCAAGGCCTTCGGCGACGAGTTCGCGAAGTACTGGGTCCACAACGCCTGGGTCACCATGTCCGGCGAGAAGATGTCCAAGTCCCTCGGGAACTCGGTCCTCGTCTCCGAGATGGTCAAGCAGTGGCGCCCGATCGTGCTGCGCTACTACCTCGGCACCCCGCACTACCGGTCGATGATCGAGTACAGCGAGGAGGCGCTGCGCGAGGCGGAGTCCGCCTTCGCCCGCATCGAGGGCTTCTACCAGCGCGTCATCGAGAAGGCGGGCGGTCCCGTCGAGGCCGCGGCCGAGGTGCCGCCGGCCTTCGCGGAGGCGATGGACGACGACCTGGGCGTCCCGCAGGCGCTCGCCATCGTCCACACCACCGTCCGCCAGGGCAACAGCGCGCTCGCCGCCGACGACAAGGACGCGGCGATCGCCCGCCTGTCGGAGGTACGGGCCATGCTGACCGTGCTCGGCCTCGACCCGCTCGACCCGCACTGGGCCGGCGAATCCGACCGCGGTGAGGACCTCCACGGCGCCGTGGACACCCTCGTACGCCTCGTCCTGGAGCAGCGCGAGTCCGCCCGCGCCCGCAAGGACTGGGCGACCGCCGACGCCATCCGCGACCAGCTCCAGCAGTCCGGCCTCGTCGTCGAGGACGGCCCGACGGGTCCGCGCTGGACGCTCGGCCCCCGCTGAGCCCCCGGAGCAGTCCGACTGTGCCGCCCGGCGCTCCGGGCGGCACACTCTTCATACGTACATATCGCAGCATCAACGAAAACAGGTAGAGGTCATGGCCGGGAACAGCCAGCGCAGGAACCGCCGCACGTCCAACAAGAAGGGCGCCACGGTCGGCAGCGGTGGCCAGCGGCGCAAGGGCCTGGAAGGCAAGGGCCCCACGCCCAAGGCCGAGGACCGCAAGAAGCACAAGGCGAACCGCATCAGCAACGCCATCGCCCGCCAGGCCGCCAAGCGCCGCCCGGCGCCGCGCCGCGGTGGCCCCAAGGGCACCAGCGAGATGGTCGTCGGCCGCAACCCGGTCTTCGAGGCGCTGCGTGACGGCGTCCCCGCCACCACCCTCTACGTCCAGCAGTTCATCGACAACGACGAGCGCGTCCGCGAGGCCCTCCAGCTCGCGGCCGAGCGCGGCAACATCAACCTGATGGAAGCCCCGCGCCCCGAGCTCGACCGGATGACCAACGGGCTCAACCACCAGGGCATGGTCCTCCAAGTCCCGCCGTACGAGTACGCGCACCCGGAGGACCTGACGGCCGCCGCGTACGACAACGGCGAGGACCCGCTGATCGTCGCCCTCGACGGGGTCACCGACCCGCGCAACCTCGGCGCCATCGTCCGCTCCGTCTCCGCCTTCGGCGGCCACGGCGTGGTCATCCCCGAGCGCCGCGCAGCCGGCATGACCGCCGGTGCCTGGAAGTCATCGGCCGGCACCGCCGCCCGCACCCCGGTCTCGCGCGTCACCAACCTGACCCGCGCCCTCCAGGACTACAAGAAGGCCGGCATCACCGTCGTCGGCCTCGCCGCCGAGGGCCAGCACACGGTCAACGACCTGGAGCAGCTCGCCGGTCCCGTCGTCATCGTCGTCGGCTCCGAGGGCAAGGGCCTCGGCCGCCTCGTCGGCGAGAACTGCGACTACCTGGTGCGCATCCCGATGCCGGGCGGCGCCGAGTCGCTGAACGCCGGTGTCGCCGCGGGCGTCGTCCTCTACGAGGCGGCCCGCCGCCGCGCCGACCGCGGCCGCGCCTGACCCCTGCCGGGGCCCGATCCCGGGCAGGGCCGGGCCCGTCCGCCCGGCTTGATCCACTTGGCTCACGGGAAGTGACCCGTGAGCGTGTCGCCCCGCCCGATCCGGGCGGGGCGACTTGATCTTGACGGGTCTCGGACAGATCCCTGATGTCAAGGCAGTGTCCTAAACACTGATCACTCGGTTAGATGAGTGTGGACACCAGAACGTCAGGGTTCGACGACCAGCCCGCGCTGAGCATGGTCAAGGTGCCGTGCGACCCCGCACAGGTCATCGTCAACCACGCCAGCTTCCGCGTGCGGCTCGCACCGAGCCCGAGCGCGCGTTCCAAGCCCGCGAATGCCCCCGGCCGCGCGCCCGTCCTCGGCGTCGCCGCGGTCGCCGCCGCCGGAGCCACCCGCCGCCGGGCGCCCGTCGTCTGGAGCGGCAGGTCCGCCCCCGGCGACGCCGCCGCGACGGGCGGCCTCCTCCAGGCCGTACGGGAGTCCGGCCGCGGCCACGACGAGTACGACGGCGGCGCCACCCAGGTCATCCCGCGCGTGGACCTGGCCCACGACCTCGCCGAGGACACCCTCGCCACGCCGACCGTCATCGGTCAGCGCAGCTACGGGGACCCGGAGGAGACCCGCCCCCTGGCCGCCGTACGGGACCTGCCGCGCGAGCAGTACGCGCCGCAGTACCCCGGCGGCGACCCCAACGGCGACTCCCGACGGGCCGGGGACGCCCGCGGCCAGGCCTCCTACTACCCCGGCCGCCGCATGAACCTCGGCGTGGTGCTGCTCCCGCTGCGCGTCTTCCTCGGGTTCATCTGCATCTACGCCGGCATGGGCAAGCTGTGCGACCCCGTCTACTTCGACGGCGGCGAACGCGGCTCCATGGTCACCTGGCTCCAGACCCTGCACCCCTGGGCGCTGGCGGAGCCGCTGCGCGACTTCGCGCTCGCGCACCCGGTGGGGGCGGGGCTGAGCGTGGCGTTCCTCCAGGTGATCGTGGGCGTCCTGACGGTGTTCGGGCTGTGGCAGCGGTTCGCCGCCTGCATCGGGGCGCTGCTGTCCGCCGCGCTGCTGATGACGGTGAGCTGGAAGACCGTCCCCGCCTACGACGCGCCCGACATCATCTACCTGGCCGCCTGGAGCCCGCTGATCATCGCGGGCGCGCCCGTCTACTCCCTCGACGGGAGGCTCGCGGGCGAGGCCTGGCGCACGCTGGGACCGCGTTCGGAGATCTGGCGGCTGCGGCGCCGGGTCCTGCGGCGCGGGGCCGTCATGGCCACCGTCGTGTGCGGGCTCACCCTGCTCGTCGGCTCGCTGCTCGGCGGGGCCGTACGTTCCTCCACCGTCGTCACCGTGCCCGGGCCGGGTGAGGCCCCGAGCAACTACCTGCCGGGTACGCCGCTGCCGAAGGCCTCGGTCAAGCAGTCCGAGCCGGTGCGGGGCCAGCAGCCGTCCAAGCAGGCGGCGTCGCCGTCCGCGGCGCCGTCGGTGGCGGCCTCGAAGCCGGCCCGGAGCGGGGCCGGCAGCGCGCCGCCCCGCGAGAGCGCCGGTACGGGGGCCGGCACCCCCTCCGCCACCAAGGGCGGCAGCACGGGCAGCGGTCAGACGCCGCGCAGCAGTACCCCGAAGCAGTCCAGCCCGCAGAAGCCGCCGTCCACGTCCTCGGGGAGCCGCCCCGAGAGCGGCAGCGGTGGCGGGGACACCCCGACGAAGAAGCCGGGGCTGGTGGGCGGACTCCTGGGCTGACGGTCCGGTTCGCCGCTGAAGGTCCGGTTCGCTTCGGTGGGGTCGGTCGCTTCGGAAGGTTCGGTCACGAGGGCCCGGTGCGCGAGGAGCGTGCCGGGCCCTTCGGCGTGCCGGGAGCGGGTGGCGCGTACGGGCCGGGGCACGGGCCCGAGTTGGGGGCGGGGCGTGCGGGGGCTCAGGAGCCCGTCTGGGCGGCCAGCTCGCGTGCGGCCTCGGTGAGGTCCTTGACGGTGTCGATCGCCCGCCAGTAGGCCCCCTGGGGCAGCGGATAGCCCGCGAGCCGGCGTTCGCGGGCCAGGCGCGGGAACGTCGTCCGCTCGTGGTCGCCCAAGTCGGGCAGCAGCGGGGTGAATTCGGGGGAGAAGACGTACACGCCGGCGTTGACCGGATAGGGCGACGGCGGCGCTTCGATGAAGTCGAGGACCTGCCCGTACTCGTTGGTCTCCACGACGCCCCACGGGATCCGCGGCCGGGCGAGCGCCAGGGTGGCCACGGCGCCGCGTTCGGCGTGGAAGGCCGCCATGTCGCGCAGCGGGAACCGGGTCCACACGTCGCCGTTCGTGGCGTACCAGGGGCGGTCGGCGTGCGGCAGCCGGCGGGCGGCGTACTTGAGGCCGCCCCCGCGCCCCAGCGGCTCCTCCTCGACGACGGTGGTCACCCGCAGCGGCAACTCGGCCCGCGCCAGCCACTCCTGGAGCACCTGCGCGAGGTGCCCGCAGGACACGACGACGTCGGTCACCCCCTCCGCCGCGAGCCAGGCCAGTTGGTGTCCGATGATCGGCAGGCCCGTACCGGGGATCTCGACCATCGGCTTCGGCCGGTCGTCCGTGTACGGCCGCAGCCGCGAACCCTGGCCGCCCGCCAGGACGACCGCCTGGGTGGGTGAGGCCGGGAACGCGGCCGCGAGGTCGGTGGATCGGGGAGGTACGGGGAGGGCGTCGCTCATGGCCGTCAGCGTAGGGACGGCCCCTGCCCCGGCGGTGGCAGGCGCGGCGGAGGTGTCGGAGAGTGCGCCGGAGGGGGCGCCGGAAGGGGTGTCAGCCCATCGAGGCGACGCCGGTCGCGTACGAGGTGTCGCAGACGGGGCGCGCGAAGGACTGGGCCTTCGTGGGCCCGTACGCGTCCACCGCGGCCCGGCCCAGGGCGCGCGCGATGCCCACGCAGTGCGCGGCGAGCGACGGCCGGCGGTCCACCTCCTGCTGGAGGTGCGTGAGGACGGCGCCCGGCTCCTGGCCCTGCTGGAGCTCGCTGAGCAGCTTGTCGCGCAGGAGGTCCTGGGCGGCGCGCGGCTTGGCGGGGACGGACACGTCCTCGGCGGAGGCGGTGAGGATCTGGGAAGGGGTGTTGTCCGCCCAGGGGACCATCGTGACCGCGAGGGTCCCGGACAGGACCAGGACGACGGGCAGGACCAGGGCGAGGGAACGGCCGATACGGCGGGCAGTGTGGGTCACGAGGGCGAGAGTAGCGCTCGGTGAAGATTTGGCGACATTTAGTCACCCTGTCGGGGGATGGTTCGACGTGACTTTTCGAATAAGGGGTTGACGGATGCGGCCGAATGGCCCGGTCTGCCAGGGTTTTGGCGCGGGGTTGGCGTCGGGGTCACGACAACTACCGAAGAAGGGGCGCCCCTTGGCGGGGCCGCCCCTTCGGGTTCCGGTTCCCGCGGCGGGTGTCAGCCGGAGAGGCGGGCGCCCGAGGACGTCGAGAACACGTGGATCTCGTCGGCCCGCGGCACCACGCGCAGCGTCGAGCCCTTCTCCGGGACCTGGCGGCCGCCGACGCGGACGACGATGTCCTTCGCCTTGTCGGCGCCGACCGCGGCGCTGCCGTAGACGTAGCCGTCGGCGCCGAGTTCCTCGACGACGTTCACGGTGATGGTCAGGCCGCCGGTGTCGCCGATGTCGAAGTGCTCGGGACGCACGCCGACCGTGACGGTGCGGTCACCCGCGTCGGCGGCGGCGGACAGCGCCTCGCGCGACACCGGGACGATGCTGTCGCCGAACTTCACTCCGCCGTCGGCGATCGGCACCTCGACGAGGTTCATGGCGGGCGAGCCGATGAACCCGGCGACGAAGAGGTTCGCGGGGCGGTCGTACATGTTGCGGGGGGTGTCGACCTGCTGGAGCAGACCGTCCTTGAGGACCGCGACGCGGTCGCCCATGGTCATGGCCTCGACCTGGTCGTGGGTGACGTAGACCGTGGTGATGCCGAGGTCGCGCTGGAGCGCGGCGATCTGCGTACGGGTCGACACGCGGAGCTTGGCGTCGAGGTTCGACAGCGGCTCGTCCATGAGGAAGACCTGCGGCTTGCGGACGATCGCGCGGCCCATGGCGACGCGCTGGCGCTGGCCGCCGGAGAGGGCCTTCGGCTTGCGGTCGAGGTAGGTGGTGAGGTCGAGCATCTTCGCCGCGTCCTCGACCTTGCGGCGGATGGTCGCCTTGTCCTCGCCGGCGATCTTGAGCGCGAAGCCCATGTTGTCGGCGACGGTCATGTGCGGGTACAGCGCGTAGTTCTGGAACACCATCGCGATGTCCCGGTCCTTGGGCGGCAGGTGCGTGACGTCGCGGTCACCGATGCGGATGGCGCCGCCGTTGACGTCCTCCAGGCCCGCGAGCATGCGCAGGGAGGTGGACTTGCCGCAGCCGGAGGGGCCGACGAGGACGAGGAACTCGCCGTCCTCGATCTCCAGCTCCAACTGGTCGACGGCGGGCTTGTCGCCGCCGGGGTACAGACGGGTCGCCTTGTCGAAAGTGACAGAAGCCATGGTGATGAATCCCTTCTACCGGCAGGAACGTGCCGGACGATCCGAGTGGAAGGTCTAGTCCAGTGTCCTGGACTCCGCCCGACGCTACCCGGCGATCCGCTCCCTGTCAGCACCCGCGTCCGGTGACTTCGCACTCTGTGCGATCCGCCGGTGCGGGGCCGTCCTCATGGAGGCCGCCGGGGCCTGGGTCTGCCACTGGTGGCGGGGGCCGCACGGCTCGGGCGGGCGGGGTGCCCCGGGGCGTGACGTCGGGCAGGGCGCCATACTTTTGACCTGGTGGTGGCAGAGCAGTTCTTCTGACCTGTAAGAGGCCAGAGCGACGCGCTTTTGACCTCAATGCCGCCCTCGCGAGCGACGTTTCCTGCTTCACCGCCCGCTGCCACTCGACCCATCCCTGAAGGATGCGCCGGGAGGACTTACGCAGACTCCGCAGGCGTTAAGACCGACGGCCCGTCGGCCTGTTGTTCATCCACGGCCTACGCGGCAGTGACGCATTCGGGTAGTTCTGATGCGCGGATGACCGGAGGTGGAGTTCTATCGGGTGGCAGCGCCATCGCCACCAGCCAGTACAGTCGCAACCCCTCGTCGCGGAGGTTCACGGCGGCGTTCCCGTCACGGTCGTGGACGGCTCCGCACACTGCGCAGGTCCACGACCGGACGGACAGGTCGAGCTGCTCGCCCTTGGCGCGGCAGGCGGAGCAGAGCCGGGTCGAGGGGAAGAACCGGTCGACGACGACCAGAGTGCGTCCGTACCAGGCCGCCTTGTACCGGAGCATGTCGAGGAGCGTGCCCCACGAGGCGTCGGTGATCGCGTTTCTCAGTTTGACCGAGCGCAGGAGGTTCGCGACGCCCAGGTCTTCCACCACGAGCACTTGGTTCTCGCGCACGAGGCGGGTGGTGAGCTGGTCGAGGCCGTCCTTCCGGACATCACTGATCAAGGCGTACAACCTGGCGATCTTGGCGCGCGTCTTTTCGCGGTTGCTCGATCCCCTTTGTTTGCGGTGCAGCTCCTTTTGGAGCCGGGCCAGCTGCTTCTCGTACTTCTTCAACAGCCGTGGGTGGTCGACGGTGCCGCCGTCATCGAGGGTGACCAGGGAAACCAGTCCCAAATCGATCCCGACGGCCTTCGGGGGCATCGCTACCGGGGACGAACGCGGTGGGCAGCGGGGTGATCCGCTCCTCGACGAGGCAGTGGAGGAAGAAGCGACCTGCGCGGTCACGGGTCACCGTCAGCCTTACCGGCGTGACCCCGGCGGGCAGCGGGCGGGACCAGTGCACGTCCAGTGGTTCCGTCTGCTTCGCCAAGGCGATGAGCCCCGTACCGGGTCGCTCGGGGTTCTGGTGCCAGCGGAAGCCGGTGCGGACGTACGTCGCCGAGTCCCGTGACCGGTGCTTGCGCTTCGGCTTCGGGTACTTCGCGGCGCCCTTGAAGAAGCGGCTGAACGCGGAGTCGAGGTGGCGGAGCGACTGCTGGAGCACGGTCGACGAGACGTCCTGGAGCCACGAGGTTTTCCGGGCGTGGCGCCAACCGGTCAACGCCCGGGAGGTCTCGGCGAAGCCGAGGGAAACCCGGTGTTCCTCCCACGCCTTCACCCGTAGGGCCAGTCCCTCGTTGTAGACCCACCGGCAGGCGCCGAACGTCTGCAGCAACTGCTCGGCCTGCGGTTCGGTGGGGTAGAAGCGGTAGCGGTACACCCGCTGTTGTGTGCCCGGCTCCTTCGCCCGGCTTGTGAGGGGCCGGGTGCCGCGCTGCTGGTGTTTGCGCTGGTCGGGGATACCCAGAACCTCGCGTTTCAGGCGCTTGGCCTCGGAACCTGTGACGCGATTCCTCTGCTCCGCGGCTTCGGCCACGAGCCCCCCACCCCTACGGTCCGATAGTCGGATGTGCACTGCAGTACGTAGAACGAACTGGCGGGCGAGGGGTTACGAGGGGTGAAAAGTTCTTCGCGGCGAGGTCGGGCGCCTGTGTAGAGTGAAGGCGATTCTGTGCGCTGCACAGCGTCACATGTGCCCCCTTAGCTCAGTCCGGCCAGAGCACTCCACTTGTAATGGAAAGGTCGTCGGTTCGAATCCGACAGGGGGCCCCATCCCAGGTCAGAGGCTCGTCGACCAAGGGAATCGGTACGGGAACGGAAGGCCCTGGGTGATCACCCAGGGCCTTTTGCGTGCCCTCAGTGGCGGCCCGAGATGCGGTTGGCCAGGTGGGCCAAGGGGGTTGTCGTGGGGCGGTGGGTGGTCGTCTCCTGGCGGTCCGCTTCGCGGTAGGCGGCGTACAGGGCCTGGACGCCGAGCCAGCGGAAGGGTTCCGGTTCCCAGCGGCGGACGCGGTGGTTGACCCAGGGGAGCGAGGTCAGGTCCGTCAGGTTCTCCAGGACCAGGTCGCGCAGGGTGCGCGCGGCGAGGTTGGCGGTGGCGACGCCGGAGCCGACGTAGCCGCCGGCCAGGCCGAGGCCGGTGGTGCGGTCCAGGGAGACGGTGGCGCACCAGTCGCGGGGCACGCCGAGGACGCCGGACCAGGCGTGGGTGACCTCCGTGCCGGTGAGTTGGGGGAAGAAGGACGTGAGGAGCGAGGTCAGGGCGGTGATCGTGGACGGCTGGGTGCGGCCGTCGTGGTCCGTGCGCGAGCCGTAGCGGTACGGGACCCCGCGGCCGCCGATCGCGATGCGGTCGTCGGCGGTGCGTTGGGCGTACATGTAGGCGTGGGCCATGTCGCCGATCACCTCGCGCCCCGACCAGCCGAGTGAGGCCCAGACCTCCGCCGGGAGCGGGGCCGTGGCGATCATCGAGGAGTTCATCGGGAGCCAGGTGCGCTTCTGGCCCTTGAGGGCCGCGGTGAAGCCCTCGGTGCACCGCAGTACGAAGGGGGCGCGGACCGTTCCGTACGGGGTGACGGCGCGGCGGGGCGCGATCTCGGTGACGGGGGTCGATTCGTGGATGACGACCCCGAGGCGTTCGCAGGCGGCGGCGAGGCCCTTGACCAGCTTCAGGGGGTGGATCCGGGCGCCGTGCGGGGTCCAACTGGAGCCGACGGCGTCGGCGATGTCGACGCGGGCCCGGGTGGCGGTGGCGTCGTGGAACTCGCGGTCGGTCTCGCCGAAGCCGAGTTCGGCGGTGTGGAAGGACCTGAGGCGGGTGAGCTGCGCGGGGCTGCGGGCGACTTCGAGGACGCCGCCGCGGTGGATGTCGGCGTCGATGTGTTCCTCGGCGGTGACGTCGATGACCTCGGTGACGGTGTCGTTCATGGCGTGCTGGAGCCGGAGGGCGGCTTGGTGGCCGTGGAGTTCGGCGTACCGGTCGCGGCCGGCGATGCCGTTGTAGAGCCAGCCGCCGTTGCGGCCGGAGGCGCCGTAGCCGCAGAACTTCTGCTCCAGGACGGTGACGCGGAGGTCGGGCGCGGACCTCTTCAGGTAGTAGGCCGTCCACAGGCCGGTGTAGCCGCCGCCGACGATGACGACGTCGGCCGTGGCGTCGTGGGTGAGGGGGGCGCGGGCCGGTTGGGGGACGGTGGTGTCCGTCGCGTACCAGAAGGAGATGCCGCCGTTGATCGTCATGGGGGAGTTGGTACACGGGGTGCCGGTGGGGTGTCCAGGGGCCGGATGTCGTGGTTCGGGACGTGTTTCCGGGCCGAATGACCCATGCGGGTGGGGTGGCGGGGGTCGTAGGGTGCGGTGGGGGGTTCGTGCGGTTTGGTGAGGTTTGTGGCCCTGGTGTGCTGCGACGCGTAGGGCGTCGGGTGCGTCGGCGCGTTCCGGCGCGGGGCTTTGGAGTGGAGAGGGTTCGGCTGTGGGCATACGTGGCGCGGGGCGTGCGGGGCGTGCGGGGCGGTTCGTGGCGGCCGCTGCCGCCGCGGCCCTGCTGGGTACGGCGGTGGCCGGCTGCGGTGCGGGCGGTGCGGGCGGTGCGGGCGGCGACGGGGCCCCGGCCCCCGGTGTCGTACGGACCAGCCCGATCGCGGACCGGCTCGCGAAGCTGCCGGCGGCGGTCGACGGGGCGAAGGTGGTCGTGGGCAGGGCGGACGCGCCGCGCACCGTACAGGTGTTGGTGGATCCGCGGTGCGGGTACTGCGCGAAGTTCGAGGCGACCGGCGGCGAGGCGCTGCTGGAGCCGGTGGAGGGGGGCGAGGTGCGGATCGAGTACCTGCTGGCCTCCTTCCTCGACCGGGACGGGGCGAGCGGCTCCGTCAAGGCGGTGAACGCGTTGCGGGCTTCGGTGGACGCGGGGAAGTTCGCCGAATACCAGGCGGCGGTCTTCGCGAGCCAACCCGAGGGGGCGTTCACCGACGAACTGCTGCTGCGCGTCGCGGACCGGGTGCCGGGGCTGCGCGGGCCGGCCTTCGACCGGGCGGTGGAGCGGGGCTCGTACGCGGGGTGGGTGGGAGAGGCGGAGAAGGCCTTCGAGGCGACGGGCATGCGGGGGACGCCGGCGGTGCTCGTCGACGGGAAGCCGGTCGGTACGAAGGACGGGTCGATGTTCGACGCGGCCGCCTTCGCGCGGACGCTGGGGGCGGCCGGCATCGGGGCGTGAGCCGTGAAGCCGGCCGGGCGTGAGCCGTGAAGCCGGCCGGATGGTGCCCGCAGGGCGGACGGAAGGTCGACCGCACGCCTTGGGGTCGGCGCATGGTGGAGATTCCGGACGGGTTCGTGGCGGCGCAGCTGCGCGACAGCGGCGTGGCGGGGCGGGAGTTCATCGAGGGGCTGCCGGCGCGGGCGGCCGGGTTCCTGGAGCGGTGGGAGCTGCGCCGCACCGGGCCCGGGATGTACGGGGCGACGGCGCTGGTGCTCCCGGTGGAGCGGGCGGACGGCACCCCGGCGGCGCTGAAGCTGCTCGTGCCGGACGAGGAGAGCGAGGGCGAGCCCCTCGCGCTGCGGACGTGGGCCGGGCGGGGCTGTGTGGAGCTGTGGGAGCACGACGCGCCCACGGGGACGCTGCTGCTGGAGCGCCTGGACGAGGGCCGGCCCCTGTCGGGGCTCGCCGAGCGGGACTCCCGGGCGGCCGTCGGCGTGATCGGGGAACTCCTGGCACGGCTGACGTCCGTACCTGCTCCCGAGGGGCTGCGCGGCCTGGACGCGAGCGTGGCGCGGATGCTGGACGGGGCGCCGCGGGCGGCGGCCCTGCTGGCCGATCCGCGGGAACGGCTGCTGCTGTCGGACTGCGCGGCCGCGGTCGCGGAGGTGGCGGCCGAGCCGGGTGACCGGCTGCTGCACTGGGACCTGCACTTCGACAACGTCCTGGGCGGCGGCGCGGGCGGCCGCGAACCGTGGCTGGCCATCGACCCGAAGCCGCTGGTGGGCGACCCCGGCTTCGAACTGCTGCCGTCGATCGTGAACAACTTCCGCGCGGAGGAGGTGCGGTGGCGCTTCGACCTGCTGACGGAGGTGGTCGGCCTCGACCGGGAGCGGGCGCGAGCCTGGACGTTGGGGCGGGTGCTGCAGAACTGCCTGTGGGAACTGGAGGACGGGGAGGACGAACTCCCGGAGCGGGAGGTGCTGGTGGCGCGTTCGCTGCTGGGCCGGGGGGAGCGCTGAGGGAGGGCTTCGGCGGGTGCCCGGGCGGCGGGCGGCCGGGCCTCGGCCGGGGCGGGCGACCTAGGGTGACCGCATGATCCGTGTTGCCGAAATCGCCGACGTTCCCGTCATCCACAGCATGATCCGCGAGCTCGCCGAGTACGAGAAGGTCCCGCACGAGGCGCGTGCGTCCGAGGACCAGTTGCGCGAGGCCCTCTTCGGGGAGCGTCCGGCGGCCTTCGCGCACATCGCGGAAGCGGGGGACGGGGAGCCCGTCGGCTTCGCGGTGTGGTTCCTGAGCTTCTCGACGTGGCGCGGGGTGCACGGCATCTACCTGGAGGACCTGTACGTACGTCCTTCCGCGCGCGGCGGTGGCCACGGCAAGGCACTGCTCGCGGAGCTGGCGCGGACGTGCGTGGAGCGCGGGTACGCGCGGCTGGAGTGGTCGGTCCTCGACTGGAATTTGTCTGCCATCGAGTTCTACCGGTCGGTGGGAGCCGTGTCCATGGACGAGTGGACGGTGAATCGCCTGACGGACGACGCGCTTCGAAAGCTGGGCGGGGCGGAGTGAGCGGACCGGGGGCCTTGCCGCCGATCGCTCCGCCCCTCAAGGCGGCTCTACGGCATCTGCGGAGCGTGCGCGGCCGGCGCCCCGGAGCTCCCTGCACCGATGCCGCATACGCGGCCTGGCGGGACGACATCGCTGCTGCCCTGGACGACCTGGCGGAGCACCTGGAGCAACCGGAGGACCGGGCCATGGCGCGTGCCGAGGCCGTGGCCGCCCGCGCGGAGGCGGAACGCTTGCGGGCGTGACCTCGCGCCGGGGTGTTGCTGGAGGCCAGGCCCCGCGATGTCACGAAACGTGTCCGCGGGGCCTGACCGTCAGGCTCACCCGACGGCCGGGACCGGGTGCTCCCGGGAGTCGAGCCAGGCCCAGGCGGTGCCGTCAGGGTTCACGGTGAGCCCGAACCGCTCGAAGGCCGGGCGGCCCTGGTCGTCCCACCAGGCGTGGGCGGCCGTGAGTTCGCTCCACAGCTCCCGCGGGCCGGACTGGTAGACCTCGAACTCCTCAGCGTCGGGTACGAAGTCGATCGACGCCCAGGAGGTGACTTGGGTGTCCCGGAGCCAGAGTGTGTAGCGCCCGCCATCGAGTCTCTCCGGGTAGGGGAACATCCCTTCCGTCTGGAGCCCGATGGCGAACATCGGGAGCCAGTCGGCCACGTCCGCGGGAGACAGGGAGGTGGTCGTCCGGCGCCCATCGGCTGGCCACGGCTTCCCGCCCAGGTACGTCTTCACGTGGGTTCGGTAGGCGCGTTGCTGCCGGAGCCGCATGAAGGCGGAGGAGCCGACGAACGGGCCGGACGCGCTTCCGTCCTCCTGGACGGTCAGGCGGACCACGGCCTCCCCGCCGTACTCCGTGGCGTACGGGGAGACGATGATCCCGCCGGGCCGGGTCTGCTGGAAGATGTCCGCCGGGATTTCCCGGAGGGAGGCCGTGATCAGCACCCGGTCGTACGGCGCGCACGCCGCCCAGCCCTGGGAGCCGTCACCGACCACGGCCACCGGGTTGTACCCGGCGGCGTCCAGGCGGGCTCGGGCCGTGGCCGCGTTCTCCGGGTCGAACTCGATGGTGGTGACGTTCTCCGAGCCGACCCGTTCGGACAGCAGAGCCGCGTTCCATCCGGTCCCCGTGCCCACTTCCAGGACCTTGGCGCCCGGCTGGAGGTCCAGGGCCGCCAGCATGGAGAACACCATGGCGGGCTGGGAGTTGCTGCACGTCGGGATGTTGCCCCGGTCGGGTCCGGTGTGGCTGCCGTCGTCCCACTGCGTGGTCAGGGAGGTGTCCGAGTAGACCGCTCGGAACCATCCCTCCGGGTCGGTCCGGCGGTCGATGCTTGCCACCGGCCCGCCGTCGGCCGGTCCGACGCCGGGCCAGATCACATCCGGGACGAACGACTCCCGGAGCACGGCTTGATAAGCGGGGAGCCAGTCGGATGTCAGGGCCCCGGAGTCCATGAGCCGGGAGGCCAACCCCTGGGGGTCGGCCTCCGTCGTGGCGCGTTCGGTCACTTGGTGCCGCTGCCCTTCGTGTCGCTGTGGCCGGAGTCCTGGCCCTCCGAGCCACCTCCGCCGTGACCGGCGCCCGACTGGCCGTCGTCCTGCTGGCTTCCGCCCTGGCCCGAGCCCGTGCCTCCGCCGTGCTGTCCGCCCATGAACGTGCTCCTTCTCGTGAGGGATGAGTGGTGCTGTGGACCGCCCCGGCTGAACGGTGGATCGGTCACCGGGGCGGAGTTCGTGGGGTGGGGTCAGCCGGACTCCGGAGTGAGGGCCCTGGGCGTGTGCTCCGGCCGGGCCTGCATCTGCCGTTCTCCGGCCTCTGCCAGGAACTCCAGGAGAGGACTCCCCGGAGTTAGGTGGCGCGAGAGCTGAGCGGCCCATTCGCCGCGTTCCCGAAGGGCATGGAGCTGGGCCGCTATGTCGTCCCAGGACTCTGGCGGCGGTTCCGGTGGGGCGCTCACCGCGCCGTCCCCTGACTCCGCCGGTTCGCTTCGGTCACCTTGGCGTTCAGCCGCTGGGTGCTGCCGGTGGCCGGGCGGTACTCCGGGCAGACCGGCCGGCCGCACTCGCACGGACGCCATTTCAAGGCGTTACCGGGGCTGAGGTCCGGGCCTTCGGATCGCACCCAGCCGGGTTCCGTACGGCTCTCTTGGCGGTCGCGAGTGGTCATGCGTGGCCCCGCTTCACGACTTGCGCCAGCTTCATGGCGACGTCGGGGCGGACACTGCCCAGCCTCACCAGCCCCGGGCCGGGTGGCGCCGGGTCGATGCCCAACGAGGGGAGAACGATTCCAGCGGCCATCAGCGATTCGCGCAGCGACTCCACGACCGTGCTCGGGGTCACTGTCTCCAGTTCGTGCGAGCTGTCCATGGGAGGGACGCTAGGGCTGGTTGCCGGGCCCTGTGGTGGCTGATTCGCCGGGATTCTCGGGCTGGCCGTGATCTTCCGGGGGATTCTCAGACGGTGTCGAGCGCCCGTCGGGCACGGGCGATCACGCGGTGGGCGTCCGCGCCGTAGACCGCGGAATCGGAGAGCGCCTGCCAGACCTTCCGGTAGACGCCGATGCTGTCCGCGTCGTCCAGCCAGAGTTCCGCGTGCCAGTCCTCCGCGATCACCAGGCGGTCGTCGTAGAGCCAGAAGCCGTTGGACGGCGGGATCTTCAGGGAGGCGCCGAACGGGACGATGCCCAGGGAGACGGTGTCCAGCCCGAGGACGCCCGCCAGGCGGTCGAGCTGGGCGGCCAGCACGGGAGGAGGGCACACGAGCGCCCGGAGCGCGGCCTCCCACATCACGATGTGGAACGTGCGCCCCGGCTCGTACAGCATCTCCTGGCGCTTCACGCGGGCCCGTACGGCCTCCTCCGTGTCCCGGACGGACTGGTGGAGGTCGGCGTAGCGGGTGAAGACGTGGCGGGCGTACTCGGCGGTCTGGAGCATGCCCACGACCGTGGAGCCCTGCCAGACGTGGAACGTCCTCGTGCGTTCGTACTCGGCCGTGAGCGTGTCCTGGACCGGCTTGTGGCCCGCGGCGAGCTGTCTGCGCCACGCGCGGGACCGGGACTCCAGGCTCCGGAGCCGGGTGATCAGCTCCTCCGCCGCCTCCGGATGGCCGGTGGCGTCCGCCCACGCCAATAGGTCGTCCGTCGTGGCGGTCTGGCGGCCGGTCTCCAGTTTGCTGATCTTGGACTGGGTCCAGCCGAGCAAGACCGCCAACTGGCGGCCGGTGAGCCGCCGATCGGTGCGCAGCTCGCGCAGCCGCGCACCGAGGGCAACTCTTGCTTGTTGGAAGTCGGTGCTCACTCGGCGGACGGCACCTGTTCCGCGAAGGTCTCGTACGGGACGGCGTGGTGCCACGCGGCGTCCCGGACCTGGCAGGCGCGGGCCACCTCGACGGGGTCCGTGACCAGCTCGACGCCGGTCATCACGTCGTCATCATCGAAGTGGAGCCGTGCGATCACCCGGGAGTCGAAGAGCCAGAAGTCTGTGTCGGGGAGTTGTAGGGCTTCCGCCTCGGAGCGCCGCAGGTTGCGGATGTCCTCGCCGACCGCGCTGTTGCGGCGGGCGTTGTCGAGCAGGTAGCGCTGACCGGGGGTGGGCGGGTTGTCGGCGATCCGTACCCGCTCGAACCGCTTGCCCAGGGCGGACTGTTCACGCCGGGACGCGCACCAGGGGTCGTTCAGGTCCCAGCCGGCGTCCTCGCCCCGGACGAACCGCTGGTAGGTCTCGGTCTCCTCGTCCGACTGGTAGCGACGCCGGGTCTCCAGGCGCCAAGCCGTGTGCGCGAAGGTCCGGAACATCCCGGCGAACTCCTCGAAGCTGATCAGCACGGGCGTCCTTTCCGCGTCCCGGGGCGCGAAGTCGGCCAGGAGTACGCGCGGGACGACCACGAACCCCTCCCCATCCTTGACGTTCCGGAGCTGCGCCACGTCTTGGGGGTCGGTCACCGCGTCGCCCTGGACCAAGACCTCCCCGGTGTCCAGGTCCTCGTACAGGGTCGGGCATCCGTCGTTGCCGGAGTTGGTACCGATGAACCGGAGTCGCCGTGCCATTGCCGTTCCCCTCCCACCAGCGGACAAGTCCCGACCAGGATGGGGCGGGCGCAGCCTCCCTGTCCTGCGTGATTCGCAATGATTCTTGGGACCGACGCAAAAAGGCCCCCTGCTCCCCGGGACATGCCGGGGAGCAGGGGGCCAGGTTGGCTGCGGCGATCAGTGAGCCGAAGCAGCGGCTCAGGCCGGCTCGGAGAGGTGCTACGGCGTCTGCGGGAGCGAGTATCCGCAGGCCAGAGGTGTAGTCGGTATGCGTTGCATCGTTGCGCGGACCTTGGAACCCGTACAGATACCGAGCTGCTATCACTCTTCGATCCGTCTCGGCTTGATCTGGGGGTGTCCCCCCAGGTCCGGATCACCCAGAACTACCGCGATTCGGCGACGAACGGCCAGCAGATCCGAGGTCTCAAGGGTGTGGATGCTCCGGTCGGTGGACGGATGGACACCGGCCACCGTCCGAACGGTTCAGGTCCCCGAGCGCAAGCCGAGGACGCTGTGCAGTACGACTCCAGGAAGTACATCGTTGCTGGAGGACGTCGGGGTGGCCAGTTCCACCAGCCGAGTTCGTAGCTCGGTAGCGTCCTCACCCAGCACGATCGCGCTGAGCACCAGCTCCAGCGTTAGAGCGGCCCGCATGTCCGGTGTACCGCCGTAGCGCTCCGGATCGGATTCGACCATCGCGCCGGCGATCGTCCACCCTCCGCCTTCGGCGGGAACGAACGCTGCTTCGAAGATCTCGAAACCGGTCCAACTGCGGTGTAGAAAGACCACGTTGTCTTCCGTGAAGACATCCCACTTCTCATCCATATCCGCTGATTGGTAACCGAGTTGTATGCGCTCCCACTGGTCATCCGTCCACTTCCGGGTCGGCAGGACAGCCATCGGGCGGGGAACAGAGAGAGGTGTGAGGTCGTAGAGCGACGACCTGGTCACACGTTCGTCAGCGGGCATGGCCAGATCGTACGGACCCTCCGGTTGGTGGGACCAGACGGTCTGGGACGACGTGCGAATACTGGGTTCGTGTCATCGAAAGGCACGAAGCAGATGGAGGCAGGTGAGATTGCATGATGGGGAAAGAGGCCCGGGCCGAGTGGTGGGAGCGGCTGCCGGTGGGCATTCGCGATGAGATCGATGGATACGTCCTTCAGGACGCCATGCTCGCAGCGGTCCGCGTCGTCGTGGCCGTCGGCCTCGTCCGTGATGACGTGGGAGTTGGTACGGCTCAGCTCATCGTCGGTGACCGTTACGCACGCCATGGCGACAGGATCGCCCGGGCTCCGGAGAGTCCCCTCGACCTGGAGTCCTTGGCCTACCGTGCCGGTGGAGCCGCGGGGCGCATCGTCGCGATCGAAGCGATGTGGGACGGCGACACGGTCCACGACTGGTTCGTGAGGTTGTTGGCCATCACTGCCGACCCCGTGGACGAGCATGCGTTGGCCACCGTCTACGCGAGCACGGCCGCACGCCACC
Source organism: Streptomyces sp. Isolate_45 (assembly GCF_024721315.2). GTDB lineage: Bacteria > Actinomycetota > Actinomycetes > Streptomycetales > Streptomycetaceae > Streptomyces. The sequence continues at coordinate 83,097 of NZ_JANFAK020000001.1, read as the reverse complement.
TCGGAGAAGGCGACGACTGCGGTCCACGTCGCCGGGAGGCAGTGGTTGCCGAAAGGGCTGGCAGAGCTCTGGCCGTCCACCTTTCGGTTCCCTTCCATTTCGCGAGTCCGGACACACCCGATGACGAAGCTCCACGCTGGGAGGCTGCCACGCCCACCGAAACCGCGTAGTCGCGCTGTGGCTGACGAAAGCTGTCCCGTTCTGGGGAAGCAGGAAAGCTGCTTCCCGCCTCTTCTTCTCCCTCACGCGCATAGAGAAGAAGGAACGGGAAGCAGCTTTCCTGCTTCGCAACTCGTCGGATACGGATCTCCGCGTCAGTGACGTTCACCAGGAGTACGCGCGAGAGTTAGGGCCTTGGTGGCGCAAGCCCAGGGAGAGAGATTTGGAGGGTGGGCTCACTCGGTCCGTCGGCGCCAGTTGATCGGCATGCCGATCTCTGGCAGCAACGCCCGTGCTTCCGCTTGGGACATGTCGGCCGGTACTTCAAGAGCGGACACAAGTCGGCCGGTAGCCCTCTCCTTCATTTCGATACGGCGGAGTTGCGTCCGATCCGCACTCCCCGGGTGGTTCTGAGCGAGGCGTTCGCGGGCCCAGAGTGGCGGCTCCGCTTCCAGTTCCTCCCTGGTCATTGCTGCCCAGCGGCCCGAGCCGATCGGATCGTTGGAACCGAGCAGCCTTTCCAGGGCCGGCCAGGCATCCTCGGCTTCCGAGAACCACCGGCGAAGTTCGTTGCCCATGCTCGGAACTTCGCCTGTCGGGCCGCCCGCCAGGCCGAGGTTTGCCGTGATCTGGCACAACGCGTCCCGCACCCGGAGCCACTTGTAGTAGGCGTTGGAGGCCAACTCAACGGCCTCCCGGGCGGCTTCCTGAAGGCCGGTGAACTCCGTGATCAGGGTGGCTCGGGTTTCCTCCGTGACCGTCCGGTCGGCCAGTAGGGCGTCGTACGCCGACCGTGCGGACAGGGCCAGGTCCACACGTGCCGAACACTCCAGAAGCTGGTCGGCACGCCGGGCCGCCGTATCCATCGGCTTGTAGGCGCCCTTGGGCTTGGGGCCTTCGCCGGCCAGGAACGCCCGGTGCTCTGCCTGGCGGGCTCGGGTCAGGCGCTGGGCTTCCGCTTCGAGCATGCCCCAGGTGTCCAGTGCATCCATGGCGGCGTCGGCCAGCTCTCGGACCTTCCGCCATGCCTCGTGCACTCGGGCAGGGGCCTGGGGGAGGTGGTCATGCCTCAGCCCATAGGTGTTGACGAGGTCCCTCAGGCGAAAGGCCTGCCTGTCGAGTTCATCGCGTTCATCATTCACGGAGTGCGCTCCATTTAGGTGGTGTGGGTTCTGCTCTGGTCGGGGGTTCCGGCTGATGCCGGATCGCGTTCTGTTCCGGGGGCGACCACCCAGAGCCCATGTACCGAGCGCTGTTACAGGCCCGCTCGCTCCGGCGGCGTGGATGGAGACGGCCCGATACGGGCTCCAGAGCCGTGCCTGAGCACACGAAAAGGGCCCGCCCTCCCCGACGGGAGAGGCGGGCCCGGAGGGCGTACGGGGGTGCTACGCCGTGGTGCGCGTTCTGCCGGTGATTTCGCCCTTGCGGGTCGGGACGTAGGTGTCCTCCTCACCGACCCACACGGGGTGGATGCTCTCGCCACCCTCGACCACGTAGGCGCGTCTGAGGATCAGGCCCAGTACGTCCCGTCGTGATTCCAGGTTCCGCCCGTGCCCGGCGGACAGCGCTTCTATGGCTTCCTCCGGGTCGAGCAACATGGACAGGTCGATGACGGGCTGAGGCAGCGTGGACAAGGCGTTCTCCACCGCCGCCAGTTGTTCCGAGATACGGGAGCGGAGCCGTTCGTAGCGCGCGGACCCCTCAGCGTCGTCGAACTCGCCGCGCTCCCAGCGGGCCTCCTCCAGGGCTTCCAGGCGGGCGCGGAGGGTCTGGACCTTGCTGTCGAAACCTGTGCGTTCAGCGTCGTACTCCGGCGCGTAGGTCGTCAGCCAGCGCTGCGCGACGGCCTGGAGGAGCGGGTCGTCCTCATCCAAGACCGAAAGGCGGGAGAGCACCCGGTCCGCCACCAGCCGTTCCAAGTTCTGGGCGGCGGGGCTGCCCTGTGCGCACGGGTGGCCGTGCGTTGATGCCCCGCACCGGTAGTAGGAGCGCCGCGGGGGCTTGCGGCGGTTGCCCGCCATGGCCGCGCCGCAGTCTCCGCACCGGATGAACCCGGCGAGCAGGAAGGTGACCGGGCGGCCGGGGGAGCCGCCCTTGCCGGTCCGCTTGCCCGGCTTCTTCACCGTGCCCTTGCGGGCGTTGAGCCGGGCCAGAATGCGGCGGTGCTCGACGTCCGTGACGATTCCTTCGCCGACCCGGATGGGTTCGCCTTCGGCGTCCTCGGCGATCTTCTTGTCGTGGACCATGTATCCGGCCGTCACGGGGGACGTGAGGATGTGGCGCACGGTCGTCAGACCCCAGGAGTTCTTGGAGCGGATGGGGGATTCCGTCTCCAGGAGGCGGGCCTCCTCGTGCCGGTCCGCGCTGCGCAGCCGGGCCAGGAGTTCCGCGCGCTTGGTATAGCGGAGGGTGGGGACCTTGTCGGCCGTCAGGCGTACGGCTATGCCCCGTAGGGTGCCGCCCGCCAAGAACTCCTCCACCATGCCCCGGACGATCTTCGCCTCCACGGGGTGGGGTTCGAGGCACCGGTCACTGTTGACGATGAAGCCGAACGGGCGCTCCTTGATCCAGCGTCCCTTCTCGCGGTCCCGTAGCTGGCGGGCGGAGACGCGGATCTGGATGTTCTTGGCCTCCTCCTTCGCCTGTTCCGCTAGGAACGACGCCAAGGTGACCCAGCCGGGATTGGCGGAGTCCAGGTTGTCCTTCAAGGAGACGAACCGGACGCCGGTGTCCTCGACCAGCTCCACCACGTCGGCAAGCTGACGGATGCCCTGGCGGGAGACGCGGTCCCACTTCCAGGCCACCAGGAACTGGGGGTGGTACGCCTTCGCGTACTCCGCCATGGCGTCGAACTCGGGACGGCGGACCTTCGCCTTGGAGGCCGTGATGACCTCCCGGAAGATCACGACCTCCGTCGCGCCCAGTTCCTTGGCCTTGCGGACACAGTCCGCCTCCTGGCCCTCCAGGGAGTCGGAGACGAACGTCTCGTGGGAAAGCCGCAGGTAGATGACGGCGACTGCGTGCGCCAGTGTGCTCGGCATGGGGCCCTTCCAACGTCTGCGAGGAATCGCATCCGTGGACTGAGGCCCGTTACAGGGCACAGAAACAGCGGTGTTGCGTCCTGAAGTGGAACGCGCCGACGATCGCGTTCTACGAGTCCCTGGGCGCGCGCCCGCAGGACGAGTGGTCGGTATACCGGCTGACGGACGACGCGCTCCGCGAGCTGGGCGGGGCCGGGTGAGCGCACCGGCCTGGGGACCGCGTCCTGGGTCGGGTCGAACCGGTGGTCGGCCGCCCGACGGCCGGGTCCGGGTGTTCCGTGGAGTCGAGTCGGCCTGGAGGTCCGGTCGGGTGTCGGTGGGGTGGGCCAGGATGGGGGGATGGCACGCAGTGGTGGGCAGCAGCACGGGACGGTGAAGGCGGCGCGGCGGCCGGAGGTGAGGCTCCCCGGGCTGACGGCGTGGGACGGCGGTCCGCTGGAGCCGGACGGGGACTACGACGGGCTGGAGTTCGCCGACCTCGACCTGGCGGGCCAGGAGGGGTTCGGCGCGCGGTTCATGGACTGCGCGCTGCGGCGGTGCGCGCTCGACGAGGCAGGGCTGGCGAAGGCGCGGTTCATGGACGCGGTGCTGGAGGGCGTCCGGGGCGTGGGCACCGACCTGTCGGAGGCCTCGTTGCGGGACGTGGAGCTGCTGGACGCCCGGCTGGGCGGGGTGCAGCTGCACGGGGCGGTGCTGGAACGGGTCCTCGTACGGGGCGGGAAGATCGACTACCTGAACCTGCGCAAGGCACGGCTCAAGGACGTGGTGTTCGAGAGCTGTGTGCTCGTGGAGCCGGACTTCGGGGGTGCGGTGCTGGAACGGGTCGGGTTCCGCGACTGCACGCTGCGCGGGGCCGACTTCAGCGGGGTCCGGATGAAGGACGTGGACCTTCGGGACGCCGCCGAACTGGGCATCGCGCGCGGGGTGGACGCCCTGGCCGGAGCGGTCATCAGCCCCGCACAGCTGCTCGACCTGGCCCCGGCACTGGCGGCGCAGCTCGGGCTGCGGGTGGTGGGGTAGGGGCGGGCGGGAGTTTGACGACAGGTCCTAGGCCGGGACGCGGGGGAAGCGGGCCTGGAGGGTCCAGATGACCGGGTTGTCGGCGAGGCCGTCGTGCATGTCGACGAGGTCGGCGATCAGGTCGTGCAGGAAATCGCGGGCCTCGCGGCGCAGCAGGCGGTGGCTGAAGGTGATCGGGTCCTCTTCGGGTGCCATCCAGTCGGCTTCGATGTCGACCCAGCCGAAGCGGCGCTCGAAGAGCATCCGGTCGGCGGACTCGGTGAAGTCGAGCTCCGCGTACTGGCGGTTGGCGGAGCGGCTGCCGCGCGGGTCCTCGTCGAGCTTCTCGACGATGTCGCAGAGCGCCCAGGCGAAGTCCAGGACGGGCACCCATCCCCAGGCTGTGGATACTTCCCGGTCCTTGTCGGTGTCGGCGAGGTAGACGTCACCGCAGAAGAGGTCGTGGCGCAGGGTACGGATGTCCGCCGACCGGTAGTCGGTCTGCGGGGGGTCCGGGAAGCGCCGGGAGAGGGAGTAGCCGATGTCGAGCACGTACCCGATGGTGTCACGGCTGCGGCTCCCCCGGCGCCCGGGTGGCGTCAGCGGACGTTGACGGCCGTCCGGGCGGCGGCGACCCGGGCGGCCTCCGGGGCGGCGGGGGCGTGGAGGTCCGTGGCGGCGATGTGAGGTGGGTGCCGAGGGGAGGGGGGAGGGGGCGGAGTACCGGCTGCTGCCGGTCGCCGCGGGGGAGGGCATGGGGGAGGCCGTGGGGTGGGGGCGTGAGGCGGGGGCGGGGGCCCGTGTGTGTCCGGCCCGGTACCGCGCCCCCGCTCAGGACGGCAGGAGGCGTTGTTCCTTGGCCACCGCCACGGCGCCCGCGCGGGTGTCGACGCCGAGTTTGTCGTAGATGCGGCCCAGGTGGGTCTTGACGGTGGCCTCGCTGATGAACAGGGCGCGGGCGATGTCGCGGTTGCCGAGGCCGCGGGCCAGCTGGCCCAGGATGTCCAGTTCCCGGTCCGTGAGGGTGGGTCGGGAGCCGCGCATGTGGGCCATGACCCGGCTCGCGACCGGCGCGGAGAGCGTCGTACGGCCCGCCGCCGCCGAGTGGATGGCGGCGAAGAGCTCCTCGGGCCGTTCCGCCTTGAGGAGGTAGCCGGTGGCGCCGGCGCCGATGGCGCGGGTGATGTCGGCGTCCGTGTCGTACGTGGTGAGGACCAGGACGTACGGGGGGTCGGGCAGGGCCGTGATGCGGCGCGTGGCTTCGACCCCGTCGATGCCCTCGCCCAGCTGGAGGTCCATCAGGACGACGTCCGGGCGGAGTTTCGCGGCCAGTGCCACCGCCTCCTCGCCGCTGCCCGCCTCGCCGAGCACCTCGATGTCCGGCTCGCTGCCCAGCAGGGCGAGCAGGCCGGCGCGGACCACTACGTGGTCGTCGCAGAGGAGGATCGTCGTCATCCTGTGGGCTCCAGGGGGATCGAGGCCGAGAGGACGGTGCCCTCGCCCGGGGTCGATTCGATGGTGAGGGTCCCGCCGAGCTGGCGCACGCGGGCGCGGATCGCCGGGAGGCCGTGGCCGCGGTCGGGGCCGGCGCTGCGGGGCTCCGTGAAACCGTCGCCGTCGTCGGCGATGTCCAGGACGACCTGGTCGCCGAGGAAGCTCAGGGTGAGGGCCGCCGTACGCGCGCCCGAGTGCTCGCGGATGTTGGACAGGGCGCCCTGGGCGATGCGCAGGAGCGCGGATTCGGCGCGGTCCGGGAGCGGCGCCGCGGTGCCCTCCAGGTGGAAGCGGACGGCGATGTCCGGGCCGGCGTCCAGGGCGCGCAGGGCGTCGGCGAGGCCCGCACCGTTCTCCAGCTCGGGCGGGGCCAGGTCGTGCACGAGGCGGCGTGCCTCGGCCAGGCCGCGCGCGGTGATGTCGGTGGCGGTACGGACGTGCGCGCGGGCGGTGCCCGGGTCGCTCTCCCAGGTCCGGTCGGCGGCCTGGAGCAGCATCTGTTGGCTGGACAGGTGCTGCGCCAGGGTGTCGTGGATCTCCATGGACAGCCGCTGCCGCTCGGCGAGGGTGCCCTCGCGGCGTTCGGTGGCGGCCAGCTCGCGGCGGGTCCGGATCAGGTCGTCGATGAGCGCGCGCTGGGCCTGCGTCTGGCGCTCCATGTGGACGAAGACGGCGGTGGCGAGCGCGGCCACGGCGGGTGGGGCGAGGAACAGGTTCGGGTCGAAGGTCGTGGACAGCCGCACCTGCGCGGCGACGACGAACGCCGTGAGCAGGGCGACCAGGACGATCGCGGCGCGCGGGGGGAGGGTGCGCAGGGCGGTGAAGAACAGCGGTACGGCGCACCAGGCGAAGCTCGGCGCGAGGACCACCAGCACCACCCAGGTCGCGACCACCAGGCCGAGCCAGATCCGCCGGCGCAGGGTCGGACCGGTGGCCTGCCGGCCCCGACCGGGCGGGCGGGTGACGGTCCCTGTGGTGCCGCGGTCGAGGGGGCCGGGCGTGCGGGTGGCTCCGACGACGGGGCCGAGGACGTACAGCAGGGACAGCGCGATGCTGAGGGCGAGGACCCAGGGGGTGCGGGGCTCGCCGGGGTGACGCAGGAGGAAACGGGCCACCGACGCGCCGAGGAGGAGGAAGAACGCCGCGTGCATGACGGTGGCCAGGGCGCGGGTGTCTGGATCTGCACCGGCACCGGCACCGGCATCGGCACCGGAGGCGGGGTGCGGCCGCGGAATGTGGCTCACGGCGGGGCTCCTGGGGCTGGGGGTGGTATCCATCTTGCCCCTGCCCTGGCCGGGCGGGGGACGGGGCGGGCCTCGCCCCGGCGGGGCGGCGGCCCGGGGCCCGGGGCCTGGACCCCGGACCCCGGACTGCGGGCTCCGGGGCCCCGGGCCCCGGCGACCGGTTCCGCCCGGGTCGGGAAGGCGGCGTGTCGCTCAGGCGGTCGCGCCCGGAGGCCAACCCGGGCGGTCCTGCCCAGGTGGTGGCGTCCGGGCGGTCCCGCTCAGGTGGTGGCGTCCGGGCGGTCCCGCTCAGGCGGTGGCGTCCGGGCGGTCCCGCTCAGGTGGTGGCGTCCGGGCGGTCCCGCTCAGGCGGTGGCGTCCGGGCGGTCCTGCCCAGGCGGTGGCGTCCGGGCCGTCCCGCCCAGGCGGTCGCGTCCGGGCGGTGCCGCTCAGGCGGTGGCGTCCGGGCGGTGCCGGTCGGGCGGTACCGACCAGGAGAACCGGGCCGAGGGGGGTGGCGCATCGGCCGATCGGTTGACCCCCGGGTCAGCCGGTGCGGTGGCCGTCGGGAGCCGGTACGGCGACGGGGCGGGGGCGGTTCCGGGTCGAGTCTTGAAGCAGCGGAGAACGAGCCAGCCGGCGCCCGCCCCTCCCACCACCAGGAGCAGACATGAACACCCGCACCCGCGTCCTCACCGGTACCGCCCTCGCCCTCGCCCTCGGTGCCGGGACGTTCGGTGCCGTCAGCGCGAGCGCGACCCCCGCGTCCGCCCCCGCCTCCGCCGAGGCCGCCGCGCCCGCCGCGAAGAAGAGCGACGACAAGAACTTCACCACCTCGACGCACCTCACCGTCGAAGCCGCGTCCCGCGCCGCCCAGGCCGCGCTGCAGGCCGCCGCGAAGGAGAACCAGAAGGTGACGGTCGCGGTGGTCGACCGCAACGGCAACACCATCGTCACCCTGCGCGGCGACGGCGCGGGCCCGCAGTCCTACGAGTCCGCGCAGCGCAAGGCCTACACCGCCGTGTCCTGGAACGCCCCGACCTCCGTCCTCGCGGGCCGCCTCGCGCAGACCCCGAACCTGAAGGACATCCCGGGCACCCTGTTCCTCGGCGGCGGCACCCCGGTCCAGTTCAAGGGCGCCCCGGTCGCCGGCGTCGGCGTGGCCGGTGCCCCGAGCGGTGACCTGGACGAGAAGTTCGCCAAGGCCGGTGTCGACGCCCTGGACAAGTAGTCCACGGCTCCCGGCCGGGCCCCCGCGCCCGCGCTTAGGATCGAGTCCGTGGAACACCCCCGGCTCACCCGCCTCGCCGCCCCCACCGTCGCAGCCGTCCTCTCCGTCGCCGTCCTGGCCACGGGGTGTACGGGCTCCACGGTGCAGGGGCGGCCCGGCGCGTCCGGGGTCCGCGACCCGTTCTTCCCCCGGGCGGGCAACGGCGGCTACCAGGTCGAGCACTACGACCTCGACCTCGCCTACGACCCCGCCGACGGGCAGCTGCACGGCACGGCCGTCATCACCGCCCGCGCCGAGCAGGGGCTCAGCTCCTTCAATCTGGACTTCAGCGGCCTCAAGGTCGAAGGCGTGGACGTGCAGGGCACCGGAGCCCGCTACAACCGGAGCGGCACCGAGCTGACGGTGCGGCCCGCGAAGGACCTGAAGAAGGGCGAGGTCTTCCGCACGGAGATCGACTACTCCGGCCGGCCCAAGCCCGTGGTGGATCCCGACGGCTCCGAGGAGGGCTGGATCGCGACGGCCGACGGGGCGGTCGGCGTCGGGGAGCCGATCGGGTCGATGGGCTGGTTCCCGGGGAACCACCACCCCGGCGACAAGGCCACCTACGACATCGCGCTGACCGTCCCCAAGGGTTACGAGGCGGTGTCCAACGGCGCGTTGCGTTCGCGTACGGACGTGGCGGACGGGCGGACGGAGTTCGTCTGGCACAGCGCCGAGCCGATGGCCAGTTACCTGGCGACCGCCGCCATCGGGAAGTTCGACGTCACGACCGGCCGGACCCCCTCGGGCATCCCCGTCTACAACGCGGTGACGCCCGAGGAGGCGCAGAAGAGCGCGCCCGCGCTGGCGCGGCTGCCGGAGATCGTGGAGTGGGGCAGCGCGAAGTTCGGCCCGTACCCCTTCGCCTCCGTCGGCACGATCGTGCTGCCGGGCGGGACCCTCGGGTACGCGCTGGAGACGCAGACCAAGCCCGTCTATCCCGGGGCGCCCGACGAGAACCTCATCCTCCACGAGCTGGCCCACCAGTGGTTCGGCAACTCGGTCTCGCCCAAGTCCTGGAAGGACATGTGGCTGAACGAGGGCTTCGCCACCTACGCCGAGTGGATGTGGGCCGAGGAGCACGGCGGCCCGACCGCGCAGCGCCGCTTCCAGGCCATCCTCGACGGTGACACCTCCGTCGACCAGGCCGCCGACTCGGAGTGGGACGCCTTCCCGCCGGCCGCGCCACCGGGGCCGGAGCACATCTCGGGTGATCCGGTGTACGTGCGGGGCGCGATGGTGCTGCACCGGATCCGGCAGGAGGTCGGCGACGAGAAGTTCTTCGCCCTGCTGCGCGGCTGGGCCGCCGACCACCGGCACGGGAACGCGAGCACCGCGGACTTCACGGCGTACGCGCAGCGGCACACGGGACACGACCTGAAGAAGGTCTGGGACGTGTGGCTGTACGGCGAGGACCGCCCCGGGGCCCCGTAGTCGCACCCCCTGCTCAGCCGCCGGTCACGCCCCCGCGTCCGGTGTCAGGGCCTTGCGCATCACGGTGCAGGGGCGGCCCAGTTCGCGGTCCTTGGCGTGGCGCAGGACCGTGTATCCCTGGGCCTGCCAGAAGGCGAGCGCCTTGGTGTTCGCTTCGAGGACGGCGAGCCGGACGCCGGTCCGTCCCGCGGCGCGGAAGCGGTCCTCGACGGCGGTGGCGACGGAACGGCCGTGGCCCGCGCGGTGCGCGGTGGAGTCGATGAGCAGCAGACCGATCCACGGGTCCGGGTCCTCGGACGCCGGATCGGGATGCCGGTCGAGGGTCACGGCCAGGCCGACGAGGCGGCCGGCGGAGCGGGCCAGCAGCACTTCGGCGCCGTCGTGGGCGAGTTCGTCGGCGAGGGAGGCCGCGACCTGTTCGACGGTGATGCGGGCGGGGTCGGGGAAGTCGCCGCTGATCTCGAAGAACGCGTGGTTCGTCGCGTAGAGCGTGGCGATTTCGGTGAGGACCGGCCCGGGCAGGGCGCCGTCCACGGGGACGAGCGGTTGGAGGATCACCTGTGGAACGGTAGCGAAGCCCCCGCCCCGGACGGTGGGGAGGGGGCTTCACCAGCGGCTATGCCGTCGACCGGAGTCCGGTCGGACGTCGGGCCGCCGGACGGTCGAACGTCCGGCGGTCGACTCGGGACGCCGTTCGTCAGACGTTGACGCCGAAGTCCTGGGCGATGCCGGTGAGGCCGGAGGCGTAGCCCTGGCCGACCGCGCGGAACTTCCACTCGGCGCCGCTGCGGTAGAGCTCGCCGAAGACCATGGCGGTCTCGGTGGCCGCGTCCTCGGAGAGGTCGTAGCGCGCGATCTCGGTGCCGCCGGCCTGGTTCACGACGCGGATGTACGCGTTGCGGACCTGGCCGAAGTTCTGGCTGCGGGACTCGGCGTCGTAGATGGAGACCGGGAAGACGATCTTGTCGACGTCGGCGGGGAGGCCCGCGAGGTTGACGTTGATGGCCTCGTCGTCGCCCGCGCCCTCGCCGGTGCGGTTGTCACCGGTGTGGACGATGGTCTGGTCCGGGGTGGACTTGTTGTTGAAGAAGACGAAGTGGCCGTCGGAGACGACCTTGCCCGTCGCGTTCACCGCGATGGCCGACGCGTCGAGGTCGAAGTCCACACCGGTGGTGGTGCGGGTGTCCCAGCCGAGGCCGACCGTGACGGCAGCGAGGCCGGGGGCCTCCTTCGAGAGCGAGACGTTGCCGCCCTTGGACAGGCTGACAGCCATGGGATTGTCCCTTTCCTCATCCAGTACGCACGTACAGGCGGTCAAAGTACCGCTGACTTCTCTAACGCGCCCGGGTACCCGCGGGGTTCCCGGGCGAGTCGCTCCGTGAAATGTGAGTGACGGACCGGCCGCGGGCACGGATCATAGGGGGCATGCCTGGTCCCTATGTCATCCGCGGTTCTGTCGTGCTCCCCGAGTCGGAGCTCGCCTGGCGGTTCTCGCGTTCCTCCGGGCCGGGCGGGCAGCACGTGAACACCTCGGACTCCCGGGTGGAGCTGCTGTTCGACGTGGCCGCCACCAAGGCCCTGCCGGACGTGTGGAAGGAGCGGGCGCTGGAGCGGCTCGCGTCCCGCCTGGTCGACGGCGTGGTGACCGTGCGGGCCTCCGAGCACCGCTCGCAGCTGCGCAACCGGGAGATGGCGCTGGTCAGGCTGGCCTCGCTGCTGGCGGAGGCCACGGCCCCGCCGCCGAAGGCCCGCCGGGCGACGAGGATCCCGCGCGGCATCAACGAGCGGCGCCTGCGGGAGAAGAAGGCCCGCGGCGAGACGAAGCGCGGCCGCACCGGCCGGGACTGGTAGGAGCGCAACGCCCCTCCGGGGCCGGGGTCGGGGCCGTCGCCCGCTACGGCGCGAGGTGCCGGTAGCGGCCCCGGAAGTGCGTCAGGGGCGGCGCGTCGGGGACCGGCAGCGCGGCGGTCAGGACGCGGCCGATGACCAGCGTGTGGTCGCCCGCCTCGACCCGGGACTCCGTACGGCACTCCAGCGTGGCGAGCGCGCCCGTCAGCAGCGGGGAACCGGAGACCTCGCCCCGCACCCACGGCACGCCCTCGAACAGCAGCCGGTCGCTGATCCGGCCCTTCATCGCGAACCGGCCCGCGACCTGGAGCTGGGAGTCCGCGAGGACGGACACGGCCCACAGCGGCTGCTCCGCCAGCAGGTCGTCCATCCGCGAGCCCTCGCGCAGGCTCACCAGGACCAGCGGCGGGTCCAGGGACACGGACATGAAGGCCGTCGCGGTCATGCCGACGTCCTCCCCGCGCGGTCCGTCCGCCGTCAGGGCCGGTTCGTGCGCGGTGATCAGGCACACGCCCGCCGCCAGCCGGGACATGGCCGCCCGGAACTCGTCGTTGCTCACCCCCTCAGGATGAGGGGTGCCGCCTTCCGGCGCGGTCAGGGGTACGGGGCTCGGGCTCGTTTTCGGCACGTGGGGAACGCTAGTCCCACCGTTGTGCGCCGCACATCGGGCGCTGGTCCGAGCCGCGTCCCCGCCCCTCGGCCTAGGCCCGGGCGTATCGTTTGCTCCGGGGAAGGACAGGGAGCGCTCCCACTCAACAAGGCCCCCTGTCCGGCCTGTTGTTCATCTCATGTGACTTGAGTCACAGAGAGCAAGATTTGTTGACCCTGTGTACCTGCCGCACAGCTCACTGTGATTCAGTGGACGGGACACCGCAACGAAACGCCGATGACAAACCTGGAGTTGCTGTCGAGGTCTCGGGGAGAGCGAGCAATGGAGACCGAGTCGGAGCCGTACGTCCGTCTTGCGACCCTGCGGCAGCTGCACCAGGTGGTGGCCGAGCTCAATACGGCCCGGAGCTTGGCGGACACCCTGCAGACCGTCGTGGACGGCATCGTCGTGGGCCTCGGCTACGAGCTCGCCTGTGTCAACCTCGTACGCCCTGACGGAGATCTGGTCGTCGCGGCATTCGCCGGGGACCCCGCCGCGGAAGCCCTGATCACGGGCCGGGTCGGCTCCCGCCCCTCCTGGGACCGCCGGCTGACCATGGGCGAGGACTGGGACGGCCTCCGCTTCATCCCGCACACCGAGGGCTGGGTCCTGCTGGAGGACGACGTCCCCCAGTGGCACACCGACGGCCCCGACCCGCGGTTCGAGGACGAATGGCACCCCGAGGACCGGCTCTACGCCCCCATGTACGCGACCGGCGGGGAACTCCTCGGCGTCATCTCGGTGGACAGACCCCGCAACGGCCGCCGACCCGGCGCCTGGGGCCGCGAAGCGCTCCAGATGTACGCCTTCCAAGCGGCCATTGCGATCAGCAACGCGAGGCTCCGCGCGAACATGCAACGGGCCCTCGTCCGGCTGGAACGGGAGCAGCAGGCGCTGCGCGCCAGCGAGGAGTCCTTCCGCCAGGCCTTCGAGTACGCGCCCAGCGGCATGGCCATCGCCGAGATGGGCGGGGACCAGCACGGCCGGCTGCTCCGCACCAACGACGCGCTCTGTCGCCTGCTCGGCCGGCCCGCCTCCGTCCTGCGCCGCTACTCCTTCTCCGACCTCGTCCACCCCGAGGACATCGGGACCCTGCTGCGCACCTCGGCCGAGGGCGGCCGCGCCGAGCTCCGCCTCGGGCGGCGCGACGGCACGTACGTATGGGTCTCGCTGCGCAACTCCGTCGTCGCGGACGCCGCCGACGGGCCCCGCTTCCTGCTCACCCACGTCGAGGACATCGAGGAACGCAAGCGGCACGAGCTCCAGCTCGCGCACCGGGCCAGCCACGACTCCCTGACCGGCCTGCCCAACAGCGCCGAGCTGCGCTCCCGGCTCGGCGCCCGGTTGTGCCGGCGGCCGCAATCGGTGCTGGCCACGGCCGTCGAAGCGCTCGACGCGGCCTTCGAGGCGCGGCCCGAGGCGGGTGGTGCCGTCGAGCACGGCTTTCAGCCCGACGCTCCCCACGGGTACCCCGGCGCCGCCCCCGTCGACTTCCCCGACTTCCCCGAATTCCCCGGCGCGGCCCCCGCGCGCCCGGAGGGCCCGTACGACCACCACGTGCACACCGTCGCCCCCGCCACGGACGTCGACGACGGGACGAAGGGGCTCGCGGTGCTCTTCTGCGACCTCGACGGCTTCAAGTCGATCAACGACCGGTTCGGGCACCACACCGGTGACGCCGTCCTGATCGAGGTGGCGCGGAGGCTGACGACCGGCGTCAGGGACGGGGACACCGTCGCCCGGCTGGGTGGTGACGAATTCGTCGTCCTCGCCGACGGGCTGGGTGCCGCCGACGCCGCCGACCTCGCCGTTCGGCTGCGCAACGCGATCATTCCGCCGATCCGGGTGGACGGGCGCGCGGTGCGCGTGGGGGCGAGTTTCGGGATCGGCTGGGCCAGCTGCGGGATGTCCGCCGACGAGGTGCTGCGCTCCGCCGACCAGCGGATGTACATCGAGAAGCGGTCCCGCTCCAAGGCGCACCGCAGGGCCGGCTGAGTGGATCGACCGCCCGTGGGCGCACGTGTTCGGGGTAGGCTCCCGTGGGTCGAAAGGAGTGACCTGCGATGACGACGCCCGCGAACAACGGCCCGCACGGTGGGGCGAACCAGCCCGAGGACGACGATCCGTTCGGCTACCTCTACGCGGACGGCCAGGCCGCCGGAGCCACCCCGCCCGGTTCGGGTGGTGGGTACGGCTACCCCGGTCCCGCGGGCGGTGGTCAGGCCGGCGCGCAGCCCGGCGTCCCCCGGACCTCGTACAACCAGGTGCGTACGGTCGGTGAGCGGACCTACGGCGGCCAGCGCGGCCCCGTCCCCGCCCAGCCGCAGTCCTACCAGGCCCAGTACCAGGCACCGGAGGCGCTCCAGGCCGGCGGCTACGGCGTTCCGCAGCAGCCGTCCCCGCAGGACCGGACCCAGACGATCCAGCCCCCGGGCGGTGGCGGCGGTCGTGGCAACGGCGGCGGCTCCAGCCGCAAGGGCCTGCTCATCGCGGCGGTGGCGGTCGTCGCCGCGGTCGCGATCGGCATCGGCGCGGCGGTGGTCTTCGGCAAGGACGACGAGAAGAAGGACCAGGCGAACCCGGACCCGGGCCAGTCGGCGGCCCCGCAGCCCGAGGTGTCCGACTCGCCCAAGCCGAGCGCGCCGTCGCAGAGCCCGGCGGTCCCGCTGCCGAAGGGCGAGGCGGCAGGCGCCGGCATGGCGCTCACCGGTGGCGCGGTCCTCCAGACCACGGTTCCGGGTTCCAAGAGCAGCGGCGGTCAGTACGTCGGCAACTTCAACCAGCCCGGCGCCGCGCTGACCTGGACCCTGGAGCTGCCCAAGGGCGGCGTCTACCGCTACTACGTGCGCTTCGGCATCCCGGGTGAGGACGCCAACGCCACCCTGACCGTGAACGGCAAGGCCAACACCACGCCGCTGAACATGCGGAACTTCGCCAACTCGCCGAAGGGCGACTGGGAGAAGGGGTGGCAGACCACCTGGGGTCAGGTCAACCTGAACAAGGGCACGAACACGATCAAGCTGTCGTGCGAGGCCGGCAACAAGTGCAACGTCAACATCGACCAGCTCTGGCTCGAACAGGGCTGATCCACCGGCCCGCCGGCCCTAGTCGGCCGTGACCCGAACCGACCCCCGTACCTCCTCGTAGGTGCGGGGGTCGAATTCGCCCGCCGTCGGGGCGTGGACCGTCGCCGCCGAGAGGGCCACCGCGCGGGTGAGGCGGGCCGGCCAGTCGAGGCCCTCGGTCAGGGCGGACAGCAGGCCGGCGACGGCGGAGTCGCCCGCGCCCGTCGGGTTGCCGGTCAGGGGGCGGGGCGGGGTCGCGCGCCAGGTGCCGTGCGGGGTGGCGGCGAGGAGGCCGGCCGGGCCGAGCGAGGTGATCACCGCGTGGGCGCCCCGGCGGCGGGCGTCGCGGGTGGCGGGGAGCGGGTCCCGGGAGCCCGTCAGCTCGGCGAGCTCGGCGGCGTTCGGCTTGATCATCTCGGGCCGGGCGGCGATCCCCCGGCGCAGGGCCTCACCGCCGGTGTCCAGGAGTACGGGGACGCCGGCCGCGCGGGCCGACCGTACGAGGGCCGCGTACGCGCCGACCGGCACGCCCGGCGGCAGGCTGCCGCACAGGGCCACCGCCCGGGCCCCGGCGACGAGTTCGGCGTAGTGCGCGAGGAACGCGGCCCACTCGGTGGCGGTGATCTGCGGTCCGGGTTCGTTGAACTGCGTGGTGTCGCCGGTGGTTTCGTCGACGACGGCCAGGGTGCGGCGGGTGCCGCCCGCGCAGGGGAGCAGGGCGTCGACCACTCCGGGCGAGGCGGCCAGCAGTTCGCGGACGACCGTGCCGGCGGGGCCGCCCGCGAAGCCCGTCGCCGTGACCTCGTGGCCGAGCGCGGCGAGCACCCGGGCCACGTTCAGGCCCTTGCCGCCCGGGCGTTCGGCGACGACGGCGACCCGGTGGGTGGTGTGCGGACGCAGTCTCGGCACCCGGTGGGTGATGTCGAGCGCGGTGTTGAGCGTCACGGTGAGGATCATGACCAGTCCCGGTTTCGGTGTGTGCCGGGATCATGCCAAACGGAGGCCGGTCAGCCCAGTCCCACGGGCCGAGGGCCTCCGTCCGTACGGCCGGAACGCCTCTCAGGCGGTCGGGGCGACGATCCATTCGCCGCGCCGCATGACGCCCTTGACGTCGAACTCGGCGTCCAGGACGACGAGGTCGGCGTACTTGCCCGGGTCCAGCGAACCGACCTGGTCGTACAGGCCGAGCAGCTTGGCCGGGTTGGCGGAGATCGCCTGGACGACGGATTCGACGGGGAGCCGGTCCAGCGTCACCGACCGCTTGAAGGCGGTGTCCAGGGTGAGGGTGGAGCCGGCGATGGAACCGCCCTCCACGAGCCGGGCGACACCGTCCTTGACCTCCACCTCCAGCGGGCCGAGATGGTAGGTGCCGTCGCCGAAGCCGGCCGCGTCCATGGCGTCGGTGATCAGCGCGACGCGGTGGGCGCCCGCGTGGTGGAAGGCCAGTTCCAGCATCGCCGGGTGCAGGTGGGTGCCGTCGTTGATCAGCTCGACGGTGACCCGCTCGTCCTCCAGCAGTGCCGCGATGGGACCGGGGGCGCGGTGTTCCAGGCCCGGCATCGCGTTGTACAGGTGGGTGGCGACGGTGGCGCCGGCGTCGATGGCCTGCCGGGTCTGGTCGTACGTGGAGTCCGTGTGGCCGATCGCGGCGATGACGCCGTGCTCGGCCAGCAGCCGTACGGAGTCCAGCCCGCCCGGCAGTTCGGTCGCCAGGGTGAACATGCGGGCGGCGCCGTGCGCGGCGTCGATCAGCTTGCGGACCTCGGCCGGGTCGGGGTCGCGCAGGAGTTCCTCCTTGTGCGCGCCCTTGCGGCAGGGGTTGATGAACGGCCCCTCGAAGTGGATGCCCGCGATCTCGCCCTGCTGGGTCAGCTCGGCCAGCAGCCCGGCGCGGCGGGCCAGTTCGGCGAGGTCGCCGGTGACCGTGGACGCGACGAGGGTCGTCGTGCCGTGCTCGCGGTGGGTGCGCACGCCCTTGAGCACGTCCTCGGCGGTCCCGGAGGTGAAGGAGGCCCCGCCGCCGCCGTGGTTGTGCATGTCCACGAAGCCGGGGACGATCCAGTGCCCGGACAGGTCGACGTGCCGCGCGCCCTCGTCGGCGCTGCCCGCGATGCGGTCGCCGTCGACGATGACCCGGCCGTTGGCCACGGTGCCGGTCGGCAGCACCACCCTGGCGCCGGAGAGAACGGTGCTGTGTGCGCTTCCGGACATCAGGCAGGTACCTCCGTGGCGAGTAGGTCCCAGGCGAGCAACCCTGCGCCCAGGCATCCGGCGGTGTCCCCGAGGGCCGCCGGAACGATCTCGGGCAGCCGCTGGAACGTCACGCGTTCCTCCACGGCGGCCCGAAGCGGTGTGAACAGGGTTTCCCCCGCCTCCGCCAGCCCGCCACCGATGATCAGCGTGCGCGGGTCCAGCAGGGTGATCGCGGTGACGAGCCCGTCGGCGAGGGCGCCGATCGCGGACAGCCAGACCTCGCGGGCGCGCGCGTCGCCGGACTCGACGGCCTTCGCGCAGTCCGCCGCGTCCGCGTCGGGGTCGCCGGACGCGGCCGCCCAGGCGCGACTGACGGCGGAGGCGGAGGCCAGGGTCTCCAGGCAGCCGTGCTGGCCGCAGCCGCAGGCGGGTCCGCCGGGCCGCACCACGATGTGACCGATCTCGCCCGCGTAGCCGTGCGCGCCGGCCTCGATGGCCCCGGCGATGCCGATGGCCCCGGCGATGCCGGTGCCGAGGGGGACGAACAGGAAGCGGTCGGCGCCGTGGCCCGCGCCGATGCGTCCCTCGGCGAGGCCGCCCGTGCGCACGTCGTGGCCCAGGGCCACCGGGATGCCGCCGAGGCGTCTGCCGAGGAGCTCGCGCATCGGTACGTCGCGCCAGCCCAGGTTGGCCGCGTACACGGCGATCCCCCGGTCGGCGTCGACGATGCCGGGGACGGCGACGCCGGCGGCCGAGGCGGCCGTGCCGAACCGCTCCAGGCCCAGGACCAGCAGCTCGGACGCGAAGTCCAGGATCGTCTCGACGACGGCCTCGGGACCCCGCTCGCGGCCCGTGGCGCGGCGCGCCTCGTGCAGCAGGGTGCCGTCCTCGGCGATGAGGGCGGCCTTCATCCCGGTGCCGCCCACATCGAGGGCGATGACGTGTTTCACGGGTTTCACAGGAGACAGTCTCGCGTGCTCGGCAGGCAAAGGTCTAGTCCATTGAGAGGGATTGTTGAGTGGCCATACAAATTCGGGACCTTGGTCCGGCTACGGTCCGGACACAGTCCGGGCACGGCGTGCGCGGCAGGTGTGAGGGAGCCGTCAAAGTGGTGTAGACCTTACGTCGAATCGTACGTACGACAAGGGGTGGATCGAGAACCGTGAAGGGCCGTTACCTGAGCTTGGCCGCGTCCGGCGCCGTGCTGTGTCTGACCGCCGTGACGCTGACCGGCTGCGGCAGCCTGGAAAGCGTCACCGGGGACAACGAGGTGACCCTGCGGGTCGTGGCGGCCGACTACGGCGACAATCCGCAGAACTCCTCGACGGGCTACTGGAAGGACCTCGCGGCGGCCTTCGAGAAGGACAACCCGAACGTCCGCGTCGAGGTCAGCGTCTACTCCTGGTCGGAGGTCGACGCCAAGGTCGCCGAGATGGTCAAGGCGGGCAAGGCCCCCGACATCGCGCAGATCGGCGCCTACGCCGACTACGCGGAGGCGGACAAGCTCTACACCGTCGACGAACTGCTCTCCGTGAGCACCGAGGCCGACTTCCTGGGCCCCCTCGCCGACGCCGGCAAGGTCAAGCGCGTCCAGTACGGCATGCCGTTCGTGGCCAGCACCCGGCTGCTCTTCTACAACACCAAGCTCCTAGGCGACGCCGGGGTCATACCCAAGGACGGCGCGACCCCCTGGCAGCCCAAGAGCTGGGCGGACCTGGAGGCGGCCGCCAAGAAGCTCAAGGCCGCGAACGTGCCCACCCCGCTCGCCGTGCCGCTCGGCCGCGAGGAGGCCCAGGCCGAGTCGATGATGTGGATGCTCTCAGGCGGCGGTGGCTACACCGACAACGAGGAGGGCTACCAGATCGACTCCCCGGAGAACATCAAGGCCTTCGAGTTCCTCCGCGACAGGATGGTCGGCCAGGGCCTCACCGGCTCCGTCGAACCGGGCAAGCTCGACCGGCAGGCCGCCTTCGACGCCTTCACCCGGGGCGAGGTCGGCATGCTCAACGGCCACCCCACCCTGCTCAAGCAGGCCGCGGGCAAGGGCGTGAAGTTCGGCATGGTGCAGATGCCGACCGTCGACGGCACCGACCACTCCACGATGGGCGTCGCCGACTGGGTCATGGCCTTCAAGAACGGCCACAAGAAGGAGTCCGGGAAGTTCCTGGACCACCTGTACTCGGCGAAGAACGTGACGACCTTCACCAACCAGTACGACCTCCTGCCCGTCACCACCAGCGGCTACCGGGCCATGGACGCGAGCACCGGGGGCTCCGCCGCCCAGCTGAAGACCTTCCTCACGGCCCTGCCCAACGCCAAGCTCTACCCCGTCGGCAAGAAGTCCTGGGCCGGGGTCAGCGAGGACGTGAAGGAGAACATCGGGAAGGTCGTGCAGCCCGGCGGACAGCCCGCGAAGGTCCTGGAGGACATCGCGACGTCCGCCCTCAAGGCCGACGGCGACCGCTGACCCGGCGCGCGGCAGGTGTCGGTGGCCGCCGTTAATCTGGCCGTATGACCGACGACGGGCAGGTGGAAGGGCGGCCGGCGGCACGGCTGACCGCCACCGAGGCCGCCGTACTCGCCTACGAGGGGCGCAGCTGGCCGGGGCCGGGCGCCAAGGAGCGGGCGATACGCGAGGCCCTCGGGCTGACCCCCGTGCGCTACTACCAGCTGCTCAACGCCCTCATGGACGACCCGCGCGCGCTGGAGCACGCCCCCGGCACCGTCAACCGGCTCCGCCGCATCCGCGAGGCCCAGCGCGCCCGACGCTGATCGGGGCCGCCCGACGCCGATCCGGGTCGCACGACGCCGATCCGGGGCGCGGCCCCGTGCGGGAGCGGTGCCGGAGGCGGTCTGGGCGGGGGACGGACCACGCCGGTAGGGTCATCGGTATGGGGAGCCGCCCGCACGACCTGCCGATGCCCGAGCCCGTCACCGCCGCCGGACGCGAGGGCCTCGAAGCCCTCCTCCGCACACCCCGCAGGGCCGTCGTCGCCCTCGACTTCGACGGCACCCTCGCCGACATCGTTCCCGATCCCGATCAGGCCCGCGCCCACGCCGACGCCGTCCCGGCGCTCGCCGCGCTCGCGCCCGAGGTCGCCGCCGTCGCCGTGGTCACCGGCCGCCCCGCCGGGGTCGCCGTACGGTACGGCGGGTTCGCCGGGGTCCCGGGGCTGGAGCACCTGGTGGTCCTCGGCCACTACGGCGCCGAGCGCTGGGACGCCGTCACCGGCATCGTCCACGCCCCCGCCGAGCACCCGGGCGTCGCGGCCGTACGGGCCGAGCTGCCCGGCTTCCTCGACTCCATCGGCGCCTGGCGCGGGACCTGGATCGAGGAGAAGGGCCGGGCGCTGGCCGTCCACACCCGCCGCGCCGCCGACCCCGAACAGGCCTTCGCCGCCCTGCGGGAGCCGCTGGCCGAGCTGGCCGCCGGGCACGGACTGATGGTCGAGCCCGGCCGGGCCGTCCTGGAACTGCGGCCGCCCGGCATGGACAAGGGCGTCGCCCTGACCGAGTTCCTCACCGAACGCGACGCCGGGGCCGTCCTGTACGCGGGCGACGACCTGGGCGACCTCGCCGCGTTCTCGGCCGTCGAGAAGCGGCGCGCCGACGGACTGCCGGGGCTGCTGGTGTGCAGCGGCTCGGCGGAGGTGCCCGAGCTGGCCGCCCGCGCCGACCTGGTCCTGCCCGGCCCCGCCGCCGTCAGCGGATTTCTGGCCGCCCTGGCCCGGACCCTGCGCTCCTGACGACGCCCGCCGCGGGCCGGCCCGGAGCTCCGGACCGGCCCGCGGCGCACCGCGGCGGCCCCTAGGGCGCCAGCCGGTCCAGCTGGGCCGTGAACCAGGCCGCCGGGGGCAGCGCCGTGGCCGCCGCGGCCAGGCGCTTCGTACGCTCCGCCCGCTCCGCGGCCGGCATGGACAGCGCCGCGTGCAGGGCCTCGGCCGTCTGCGTCACGTCGTACGGGTTCACCACGATCGCGTCGTCCCGGAGCTCCCCGTACGCCCCGGCCCCCGTCGACAGGACCAGCGCGACGCCCGCCTCCGACACCACCGGGATCTCCTTCGCCACCAGGTTCATGCCGTCCCGCACCGGGTTCACCAGCGCCACGTCCGCCAGCCGGTACGCGGCCAGCGAGCGCGCGAAGTCGTCCTCGACGGACACCAGCACCGGCTGCCAGTCCTCCGTGCCGAACTCGGCGTTGATCTCCGCCGCCAGGTCCCGCACCGCCTGCGTGTACGACCGGTACGCCTCCAGGTCCTGCCGGGACGGGTACGCGGACGCCAGGTGCACCACCTCGCCCCGCCACTCGGGGTGGGTGGTGAGCAGCTCCCGGTAGGCCAGCAGGCCGCGCAGGATGTTCTTCGACAGCTCCGTGCGGTCCACCCGGACGATCGTCTTGCGGCCGGCGACCTCGGCCCGCAGCCCCGCCAGCTTGTCGTCGACCTCCGGCCGGTGGGCCAGGGCCCGCAGGTCGTCCCCGTCGACGCCCAGCGGGAACACCGCGACGTCCGTCCGCCGGTGCCGGACCGGGCCCAGCGGGCTCTTGCGCACGTAGCGCGCCTTCGACGCCTCGACGCCCGCCGGGAACATCGGCTCGGCGATGCCCCGCTCGTCGTCCAGGTGGGCGCCGCCCATGAAGCTGTGGGCCCACGGCCAGGTGTGGAAGCCGACCACGTCCGCGCCGAGCATGCCCCACACCAGCTCGGAGCGGATGTCGTCGGGCAGCATGCGCAGGTACTCCGACGACGCCCACGGCGTGTGCGTGAAGTGCCCGATCCGCAGGTCCGGCCGCAGTTCGCGCAGCTGCCCCGGGACCAGCGCCAGGTGGTAGTCCTGCACCAGCACCCGGGCGCCCTCCGCGGCCTCCTGCGCCAGCGCCTCGGCGAACGCCCGGTTGTAGGCGGTGTACGAGGCCCACTGCCGCCGGAACTTCGCGTCGAAGACCGGCTCGCGGGGGACGTCGTACAGGTGGTGGTGGGTGAACCAGAGCACCGAGTTGGCGATGCCGTTGTACGCGTCGTCGTACACCGCGGGGTCGATGTCGAGCATCCGGACGCCGGGCTCCGCGACGCCCCGGCGCACCGCCTCCCGGTCGGCGTCGGACAGGGCCGCGCAGATCCACAGGGCCTCCGGCTGCTGCGCGAGGGCCGCGGAGAGACCGGAGACGAGACCGCCCCCGCCGCGCCGGGCACTGAGGGTGCCGTCCTGGTCGAGGGCGTACGAGAGCGGGCCGCGGTTCGCGGCGACGAGTACCTGAGAAGCCATGCGGCCAACCTAGCCAGGCCCGCCCCCGGTCAAACGCGTGTGCGCCGGGGCCCCGCTGAGGATTACGCCACGCGACGGCCCGCGTACTCCGCGATCCCCGCCATCGGCGGCCGTTCCTCGGTGTCCACGGGGTACGTGTGCGGCACGAAACCGTCCGGCCCCCGCTCGAACTGCGTCAGCTCCGGGCGCACGAGGTGCCCGCGCGCGAGCCGCAGCTGCGCCGTGCGGTAGATCGCCGCGGCCATCCGGCCGAGCGCCTGCCCGTCCTGGTGGCGGTGCAGCCTGACCCCGACGTCGACCTGCGCCAGCGCGTCCAGCCCGACCGTGTGCAGCGCGTCCACGAGCAGGCCCAGCTCGACCCCGTAGCCGACGGGGAACGGCAGCCGCTCCAGCAGCGAACGCCGTACGGCGTACTCGCCGCCCAGCGGCTGCACGAAGCCGGCCAGCTGCGGCCAGTGCAGGTTCAGCAGGGGGCGGGCGACCAGCTCGGTGACCCGGCCGCCCTGGCCGGGGGCGTCCCCCAGCGGGCGGTCGTACATCGCCTTGACGAACTGGACCTGCGGGTCGGTCAGCAGCGGGCCCACAATCCCGGACACGAAGGCGGAGTCGAAGTCCCGCAGGTCGGCGTCCACGAAGCAGACGACGTCGCCGGTGGTCGCCAGCAGCGAGCGCCACAGCACCTCGCCCTTGCCGGGCAGCGCGGGGACGCGGGGGAGGACCTCGTCGCGGTGCACCACACGGGCGCCCGCGGCGGCCGCGACCTTCGCCGTACCGTCCGACGAACCGGAATCGATCACCACGAGTTCATCGACGAGCGGGAACGCCGGGCCCTCGATCAGATCGCGCCGGATCACCTCGACGATCCGCCCGACGGTGGCCTCCTCGTCGAGGGCGGGCAGCACCACGCTGACCGTCGTGCCCGTCGCCCGTTTCCGGTCGAGGAGCTGGTCGAGCGGTCGGTCGGCTGCGGACCAGGAGCGGGCGGCCAGCCAGCGCTCCACCTCTTCCAGCACTCTCGGGACTCCCTGCTTCATCGGTGGTTTGGACCGAAAAGTGATCCATCTCGCGGTTCGGACGGCTGTCTCAACCACCCGGACCTTCGGTTACAGTCTTGAACAACGCGATGGCCCACCGCATGCCGGGGGTCCCGCGCACAAACGCCCGGACACGCAATGAAGCGCGCCGTCCGGTGCCATACCGCTCATCCAGAGGGGCAGAGGGATACGGCCCGTTGAAGCCCCGGCAACCCTCCAGTCGGTTCTCGCGATGCGTCTGTGACGCACTCCCGCGAGGTCCCCGACTAGGGAAGGTGCCAATTCCGTCTCATGGCGAAGTGCGCCATGGGGAAGATGAGGAGAAAGGGCCTCGCCATCATGGCTGCACAGACCGTCGCCACCTCTGCCGAGCAGGCGTCCGTTGATCTCGGACCCGCCACCGGCCTTTCCTGTCGTGAGTGCGGAACCCGCTTCGAGCTCGGTCCCATTTTCGCCTGCGTCGAGTGTTTCGGACCGCTGGAAGTCTCCTACGAGCTGCCGCTGGGCAACCCCGAGGCCCTGCGCGCCGCCATCGAGGCCGGCCCCGACAACATCTGGCGCTACGCGCCGCTGCTGCCCGTCCCGGCGAACGTGGCCTCCAAGCCGAACCTGAACCCCGGCTTCACCAAGCTCGTCGACGCCGCCAACCTGGCCAAGGAACTGGGCGTCACCGGCAAGCTGTACGTCAAGGACGACTCCGGCAACCCGACGCACTCCTTCAAGGACCGCGTCGTGGCCATCGCCGTCGAGGCCGCCCGCGCCTTCGGCTTCACCACCCTCTCCTGCTCCTCCACCGGCAACCTGGCCGGCGCCGTCGGCGCCGCGGCCGCCCGCGCCGGCTTCCGTTCCTGCGTGTTCATCCCGCACGACCTGGAGCAGGGCAAGGTCGTCATGGCCGGTGTCTACGGTGGCGACCTCGTCGGCATCGAGGGCAACTACGACGACGTCAACCGCTTCTGCTCCGAGCTCATCGGCGACCCGCTGGGCGAGGGCTGGGGCTTCGTCAACGTCAACCTGCGCCCCTACTACGGCGAGGGCTCCAAGACCCTGGCGTACGAGATCTGCGAGCAGCTCGGCTGGCGGCTGCCCGACCAGATCGTCATCCCGATCGCGTCCGGCTCCCAGCTGACGAAGATCGACAAGGGGCTGCAGGAGCTGATCAAGCTCGGCCTCGTCGAGGACAAGCCGTACAAGATCTTCGGCGCCCAGGCCGAGGGCTGCTCCCCCGTGTCGACCGCCTTCAAGGCCGGTCACGACGTGGTCCGCCCGCAGAAGCCGAACACCATCGCCAAGTCCCTCGCGATCGGCAACCCGGCCGACGGCCCGTACGTCCTGGACATCGCCCGCCGCACCGGCGGATACGTCGAGGACGTCAACGACACCCAGGTCGTCGAGGCCATCAAGATCCTCGCGCAGACCGAGGGCATCTTCGCCGAGACCGCGGGCGGCGTCACCGTCGGCGTGACGAAGAAGCTCATCGACAACGGGCAGCTCGACCCGACGCTGACCACCGTGATCCTGAACACCGGCGACGGCCTCAAGACCCTGGAGGCGGTGGCCGCCGACAGCGGCCAGACCGCCACCATCCGCCCGAGCCTGGAAGCCTTCCGCGCCGCCGGCCTGGCCTGATCCTCCCCACGACACCCGGAAAGGCGGTAGCGCCATGAGCGTCAACGTCCGCATCCCCACCATCCTGCGCACCTACACCGGCGGCGTCGCCGAGGTTCCGGCCGAGGGCGCGACCCTGGCCGAGGTCATCGACTCCCTGGAGAAGAGCCACCCGGGCATCGCCGCGCGCGTCCTGGACGACCAGGGCAAGCTGCGCCGCTTCGTGAACGTCTACGTCAACGACGACGACGTGCGCTTCGAGGGCGGGCTGCAGACGGCGACGCCCGACGGCGCCGGCGTCTCGATCATCCCGGCCGTCGCCGGCGGCTGATCGTCCCGGACGGGCGGCCGATCGGCGCCCGCGGGCGGCCGCTGCCGCCCACCGATTTCTGAATTGCCCCCTCCGCCAATAAGCGGAGGGGGCAATTCTGCTTGATTGATAGCGGTAGAGTTGGGGAAGTCCCCTCCACTGTTCTTGCCCGCCGCATATGAGCGGGGCCGGGGAGGGTTGACATTGAGTCAACATGTGCGCGCGCTATGGGGCTTTGGCGTGGATTGTCAGGCCCGAGTTGCCCAGGAATATGCCAAATTTTCACTCTATTTCAATGTTTTCGCGTGTCCAGAATTCTCGTCGGATTGACCTGTTGCAGACAGCAGCGGTGCGGATACATTCAGCCCCGGTCGAGGCGTTCCGGCGCAAGTTCTGACCCGGGTCCGCGAAGTGCGGACCTGCGCAAGGGCCAGTAATAGGGGAGTTAGGCATGGCTCAGGGCACCGTCAAGTGGTTCAACGCGGAGAAGGGCTACGGCTTCATCGCGGTCGACGGTGGCGCGGATGTGTTCGTCCACTACAGCGCCATCCAGATGGACGGGTACCGCACCCTTGAAGAGGGTCAGCGGGTCGAGTTCGAGATCTCGCAGGGCCAGAAGGGCCCGCAGGCGGACATGGTCAAGCTCGCTGCCGGCTGAGTCCCAAGCGCGATCGACCACCGACGCACTCACACACGAGGGGCCCACATCCCGGACACGGGGATGCGGGCCCCTCGTGCGTGTCGGCCCCGGGACCCTTGCGGCGCCCGGCTCCCGACCCGCCGCCGGCCCCGGCGCCCGGCCCGCATTGGTCGAAGCCGCTTGCACTCGCGGGGGTCGAGTGCTAATCATTGGCGTTAGCACTCTCCAGGTGAGAGTGCTACTAAGACGAGGACCGGGCCGGTGAGGCCCGCAGGGTCCGGCGGGAAGGAACCGCCGGGTCCGCAGGCCGTCCGTCGCGGGCGCGGGCGCGGTCCGGAGCAATCCACCCCTGTCCGGGAGGACCACTTCAGATGGCCAAGATCATTGCGTTCAACGAGGAGGCCCGGCGCGGTCTCGAGCGTGGGATGAACCAGCTCGCCGACGCCGTCAAGGTCACCCTTGGCCCCAAGGGTCGCAACGTCGTCCTTGAGAAGAAGTGGGGCGCCCCCACGATCACCAACGATGGTGTCTCCATCGCCAAGGAGATCGAGCTCGAGGACCCGTACGAGAAGATCGGCGCCGAGCTGGTCAAGGAAGTCGCCAAGAAGACGGACGACGTCGCCGGCGACGGTACGACCACCGCCACCGTGCTCGCCCAGGCCCTCGTCCGCGAGGGTCTGCGCAACGTAGCCGCCGGCGCCAACCCGATGGCCCTCAAGCGTGGCATCGAGAAGGCCGTCGAGGCCGTCTCCGCCGCCCTGCTGTCGCAGGCCAAGGATGTCGAGACCAAGGAGCAGATCGCTTCGACGGCCTCCATCTCCGCCGCCGACACCCAGATCGGCGAGCTCATCGCCGAGGCGATGGACAAGGTCGGCAAGGAAGGCGTCATCACGGTCGAGGAGTCGCAGACCTTCGGCCTGGAGCTCGAGCTCACCGAGGGCATGCGCTTCGACAAGGGCTACATCTCGGCGTACTTCGCCACCGACATGGAGCGCATGGAGTCGTCCCTCGACGACCCGTACATCCTGATCGTCAACTCCAAGATCGGCTCGGTCAAGGACCTGCTGCCGCTCCTGGAGAAGGTCATGCAGTCCGGCAAGCCGCTGCTGATCATCGCCGAGGACGTCGAGGGCGAGGCCCTGTCGACCCTGGTCGTCAACAAGATCCGCGGCACCTTCAAGTCCGTCGCCGTCAAGGCCCCGGGCTTCGGCGACCGCCGCAAGGCCATGCTCGGTGACATCGCCATCCTCACGGGCGGCACGGTCATCTCCGAGGAGGTCGGCCTCAAGCTGGAGAACGCCGGTCTCGACCTGCTCGGCCGCGCCCGCAAGGTCGTCATCACCAAGGACGAGACCACCATCGTCGACGGTGCCGGTGACAGCGACCAGGTCCAGGGTCGCGTCAACCAGATCCGCGCCGAGATCGAGAACTCCGACTCGGACTACGACCGCGAGAAGCTCCAGGAGCGCCTCGCGAAGCTGGCCGGCGGCGTGGCCGTCATCAAGGCCGGTGCCGCGACCGAGGTCGAGCTCAAGGAGCGCAAGCACCGCATCGAGGACGCCGTTCGCAACGCGAAGGCGGCCGTCGAAGAGGGCATCGTCGCCGGTGGTGGCGTGGCCCTGCTCCAGGCCTCCTCGGTCTTCGAGAAGCTGGAGCTCACCGGTGACGAGGCGACCGGCGCCAACGCCGTGAAGCTCGCGCTGGAGGCCCCGCTCAAGCAGATCGCCGTCAACGGTGGTCTCGAGGGTGGCGTCGTCGTCGAGAAGGTGCGCAACCTGCAGATCGGTTGGGGCCTGAACGCCGCGACCGGCGAGTACGTCGACATGATCGCCGAGGGCATCATCGACCCGGCGAAGGTCACCCGTTCCGCGCTGCAGAACGCGGCGTCGATCGCGGCCCTCTTCCTCACCACCGAGGCCGTCATCGCCGACAAGCCCGAGAAGGCCGGTGCCCCCGCGGGCGGCGGCATGCCGGGCGGTGACATGGACTTCTGATCGGCCCCTGGCTGATCGGCTGTTCTCGAACGAGGGCGGCACCCCACGGGGGGTGCCGCCCTCGGGCGTTTTCGCCCCGGGGGGGCGGAGCTGAATCAGGTCAGCGGCTTGAGGAGCCAGACGTCCTCGTGGGCGGCGGGGAAGCCGGGGACGCGGGCGACCTCCTCGTAGCCGTGACGGGCGTAGAAGGCCGGGGCCTGGAAGGTGAACGAGGAGACCAGGATGCTCACGCAGCCCCGCCGGCGGGCCTCCTCCTCGGCCGCCGCCAGCAGCTCGGCGCCCCGGCCGTCGCCCCGGCTGTCCTCGCGGACCCAGGTCATGCCGATGCCCGCGCGGTCGCCCCAGCTCCAGCCGGAGAGCCCCGCGACGAGTCCACCGTCCGCGTCGGTGATCCGTACGGTGAACTCCGACTGCTCGTGCCCCGCCGTCGCCGCCTGGTTGAAGGCGTCCAGTTCCTTGCTGAGCCGCGCGTCGAGCTCCGAGTCCGCGCCGCTCGTGGTGATGTCCACCCCGTTGTCGTTCATGGGGTCATTGTGCGGTCCGGTAGAGCTTTGGGGCGAGCGTGTTTGCGGGCGGCCCCGGCGTCAGAAGCCGGAGGTGTCGAGTACGCAGCCGAAGGGCTCCGGGACCCGCAGTTCCTCACCGAAGGTGACGGTGGTGCGGGAGCGGTACCCGTGCGCGGACGGGTCGGAGAAGCAGGTGATCTCCGAGCCCTGCATGTCGACGACCAGGTACACGGGGACGAGAAGCCCGTACACGTCCAGCTTCTCGTTCCAGTCCGCGTCCTTCGTGGAGACGGACGTGAACTCGGCGACCAGCGCCAGCGCGGCCCCGTCGGCGTGCCGGCCTTCCGCTTCGAAGGCCGACTCGTCCGCGACGAAGAGGTCGGGGCCGTAGGCGCGTCCTGCCGAGGGGAACCGGAAGAGGAAGGGAGCGATGTCCGTCACGTGCCCGTCAGGCGCATGGGGCTCGAGCTGTCCGCGCAGCGCACGCATAGGGCGGTAGTAGCGCAGCTTGGACCACGGTGACACGACGATCTTCCCCCGGATGAGCTCGGCCTTGAAGCCGTCAGGCGTGTGCATCTGCTCGACGGTGCGCAGCAGGTCCTCGAACGTCGGCGGTGCCTCTATGGGTGTGGCCCGCTCGGTCATGGTGGTCACCGTCGTCCTCCGCATGGCGTGCTGTGCTGAGCCCGTGCCTCATCCCAGGCTAGTGGGGTGCGGCCCCGCGTGCCCGGTGCTTGGGACGGGGCGCCGTACGACGGGCGGGTTTGGTTGGATCGGGGGTATGAGCGAACGCAGCGTGCCCTTCGTCAAGATCTGTGGCCTCAAGACCGCCCGCGACGTCGACGTGGCCGTGGCCGCCGGGGCGGATGCCGTCGGCTTCGTCTTCGCGCCGGGCAGCCCCCGTACGGTCGACGCCGCCACGGCGCGGGCGCTCGCGGCGGAGGTGCCGGACGGGGTGCTCACCGTCGGGGTCTTCCGGGGCCAGTCGGTCGGGGAGGTGCGCCGGCTCACGGAGGAGAGCGGGGTGCGTGCCGTGCAGCTCCACGGGGACGAGGGCCCGGAGTACTACGAGGAACTCCGCGCGCCCGGCCGGACGCTGGTCCGGGCCACCGCCGAGCACGTGGAGCGGTGCGGGGAGCTGGGAGAGGACCTGTTGCTGCTCGACGCCCCGGACCCGGGCTCCGGCAAGCCGTGGAACTGGGGCTCTGCGGAGTTCACGGCGCCCGAGGGGCGGTGGCTGCTGGCCGGCGGGCTCACCCCGGCCAACGTCCGGGAGGCCGTCGCGGCGACGGGCGCGTGGGGCGTCGACGTCTCCAGCGGTGTCGAGCGGGAACGCGGGGTCAAGTCCCCGGAGCTGATCCGCGCCTTCGTGGAGGCGGCCCGGGGCTGAGCGGTCGCTGCGGCAAGGGCTGGATCCGGGCCGTCCCCATCGGATCCTGCCGGCCGGCCCGCGCCGCTCGGCGGCGCCCCGAGGCGCGGGACGGGCGTCGCGGGCCGGCCGGGACCCTCACAACGCGCTCAGCGCCGTCCGAGTGCCGTGACGGCCGTGTCGAAGGCGGTGTCGCGGTTCCGGGCGAACTCCTCCTCGGTGAAGACCGGTGTCCGCAGGTGCGGGGGGATCCCGGCGCCGTCGAAGGTCGTTCCGGTGCGGGTGAGGTACTCCTCGTTGGGGAGCCGGATCGTCATGCCGTTCGGGAGCGAGCGGATCATGACGTCGGAGAAGACGCCCTGGGTGGCTTCCCCGACGCGGACGGTCCGGCCGGGCCGGTCGATGAGGGCCTGGGTGAAGGTCTCGCCCGCGCTGAACGTCGTCGGGGAGGTGAGCACGGCGACGGGGCCGGTGTAGCGGGGCGAGTTCCGGTCCGGTTCCACGCGTACGGCTTGCGGCGGGGTGTGGCGGGTGCGCTTGCTGTAGGCGGTGTACGGGGTGTCGGTCAGGCGTCCGGCGATGTGCAGGCCCAGGGCGTCCTCGCCGCCACCGTTGACCCGTACGTCGATGACGAGCCCCTGGAGGGAGGCGGTGCGCGCGGGGGTGAGGACGGTTCCCAGTGCCCGGTCCAGTTCGGCGAGCTGGGCGGCGTACGTCGGGTCCTGCTCGTCGTAGCTGTTGAAGCCGGCGATCCGGAGGTAGCCCTT
This sequence comes from Streptomyces sp. Isolate_45, assembly GCF_024721315.2. Classification (GTDB taxonomy): domain Bacteria; phylum Actinomycetota; class Actinomycetes; order Streptomycetales; family Streptomycetaceae; genus Streptomyces. The sequence goes on along the minus strand of NZ_JANFAK020000001.1, from coordinate 52,229 downwards.
TCCGTCGGGCAGGTCCGCGTACGAGATCTGCCCGTTCGCGAACTCCTGCGGCTGCACGCCGCCGAGGTCCCGCCGGATGACGTGCTCCTTGGCCCGGGGCTCCAGCGCTTGGGGGGCGGGGTGGGTACCGGGCCGGGTCCGGCGGAAGACGCGTTCCTTTCCGTCGATGACGGCGACGTGGGCGTCGTACAGGGGGGCCAGCATGTCGGAGAACAGGGCGAAGAGTTCATCCCGGGGCGTGTCCGGGCGGACCGCGGGGCGGCGGGCGTCCCGGACGGCGTGCCAGTCGACGCCCTTGGCCGCGAAGAACGGGTAGTTCTCCTCGAAGGTCTGCCAGAAGACGTCGAAGGCCGTCAACGAGTCCTCGGGAAGCTCCTGTTCGCAGGTCTTGGGCAGTGCGGCGATCCGCCGCAGCGTCCGGTCGCCCGTGGCCCCTGCGACGTGCAGCGTGCCCCGGGGGCCGCGGGTGCGGACGGTTCGGACGGTGTGGTCCTCGGCGCGGTAGACGCCCGGGGCGGTGCGCCGGGCGTCGCCGCCGGGTGCGCAACTGATCGCGGTGGTCCGGTACTCCCGCAGCCGGCCGTCCGCGATCTGCAGGACGGTGCCGTAACCCTCCACCCGCCAGAAGCCGTCGTCCGCGGAACCGGCCGTCGCCGGGGCGCTTCCGGTGGCTCCTCCCGTCGCGCTTCCGGTGGTTCCTCCCGTCGCGGCCGCGGGTGCGGTCGCCCCGGTGGCGAGGGCCAGCGCCATCACCACCGTCACGGCCCCGGGTCCCTTGGACCCCTTCGGCCTCGCGCGGCCCTTGGTCCTCCTCGACCACTTCGGTCGCATTCGTTTCCCCCTGTTGGTCGTGCCGTTCCGCGCGGTCCGCCCGGAACGCCCAGGAGATGATCATGGTCGGGTCCGTCCGTGGGTGACATCCGGCGGACCGGAGGTCCGACCGGGGGCTATCCCCCCGGTCGAGAGGCCCGTCCGTTCCGACCCCTTGATCGTCGCGGATGGTGTGTTAGGTTAATTCTGTAGTGATCGTTATCGAATTCAGGGGGATCCGTCATGGAGAAGAACGCGCTGGTCACCGGAGGCAGCAGGGGCATCGGTCGGGCCGTCGCGGAGCGGCTCGCCGCCGACGGGGTCACGGTCGTGCTCACGTACGCCAGTGATGAGGGGGCTGCCCGGGAAACCGTCGGGAAGATCACCGCGGCGGGCGGCCGGGCCCACGCCCTGCACGCGGAGCTCGGCCACCACGGGGACGCCGCCGCGCTCTGGGACGCGTACGACGCGCTGGAGCTCGGCGGGGTCGACATCATCGTCAACAACGCGGGCATCGGACTGCCGATTCCCCTCGGGCAGGTCACCGAGGCGGACTTCGACCGGGTCTTCGCCGTGAACGTCCGCGCGCCGTTCTTCGTCGTGCAGGAGGGCCTCGACCGGCTGCGCGACGGCGGCCGCGTCATCAACGTCTCCAGCGGCGCCGCCCGGATCGCGATGCCCGAGATCCTCGCCTACGGGGCCACCAAGGGCGCGCTCGACAACCTCACCCTCAACCTGGCGAAGGCCCTCGGCCCGCGCGGGATCACCGTCAACTCGGTCGCCCCGGGCATCGTCGACACCGACGTCAACGCCGGTTGGCTGCGCGGCAACCCGGAGGCGGAGGCGCACGCCGCCTCCCTCGCCGCGCTCGGCCGGGTGGGCCGCCCGCAGGACATCGCCGACGTCGTCGGGTTCCTCGCCTCCGACGCGGCCCGATGGGTCACCGGCCGAGTGGTCGACGCGACGGGCGGCGCGGGACTGTAGCGGGACGCCGACGGTCGGTTCGGGGTCGGGGCCGGGGTCGAGGGGGCGAAGGGGCGAGGGGCCGTGCGCCGCCGTCGGGGAGCGGTGCGAAAGGCTGACCTCCGTCGCCGAGCGGCAGGCTCGGATCGCCGAACGCAGGAAGCGAGCACATGACCGGAACCGTCCCGCCCGTACCCCCGGCCCCGCCCGTACCCCCGGCCCCGCCCGTTCCGCCCGTCACCGACGCGTTGCGGGCCGAGGCCGCGGCGCGGCCCGGGGGTTGGGTGTACGGGATCGATCGCTACTTCGATCCCGCGGGCGAGGTCCCGCCGTACGGGATCGTCGGGGCCTGGAAGGTCGACGAGCGGGGGGAGCTGACCGGTGAGTTCCAGCACAACTCCCGTTACCGGCCTTCCCCGTTGAGTCGGGGTCTGCCCGAGCCGCGTGATCCGGTGGAGGCGGCGACGCAGCTCGCCGCCACCGGGTACGGCTCGGACGGGGCGGTGCGGGACGCCCTGCTGGAGGCCGTCGTGTACCTCCTCCCCGGTGACGGGCGGCCGGGGATCGTGTCCTACACGGATGAGCTGGGCACCTTCGTACCGGTCTTCACCAGCGCCGGGCACGCGCCGGCGTCGTCCCCGACCCTCGTCCGCCGCGCGTTCCGGGAGCTGCTGGAGCAGCTGCCGGCGGACGTCGCGGTGCGGCTCAACCCCGGGCGGTCGGTGTCCGTGCGGCTGCCCGTCGCCGACCTGCTGGACGGGTCCCGGTAGGCGCGTTGTCGGCGGGGGCGCGCCGCCGGCCCGGCTTCCCGCCGCCGGCCCGGCTTCCCGCCGCCGGCGCGGCGCGGCCGTACGGGTGGTCTTCGTGCGGCGGCCGTGGGCGGGGCGGGCCGGGCGGCCGCTCGGGGGCACGGATGGGAGGGAGATCCGCCCCCGCACGGACGTGTCCGTCGTGGCCTGGGCGGCTCGTCCGTGCCGACGTCCGACCCCGTGAGGGAGTTCCCCCATGCGCCTGTTCGCACGCGTGGCCACCGCCGCGCTCCTCGCCGTGACCCCCGTCGTGGCCGGTACGGCTTCCGCCGCGGCCCCGGAGCCGACCCCGGCGCCGCTGTTCACCGCCGCCGACGCGGTGCCCGGCCGGTACATCGTGACCCTGGAGGCGGGGGTGGACGCTGCGGGGGCCGCCCGGGGCCTGGGGCTGGAGCCGTCGTTCCTCTACACCTCGGCGCTGAACGGCTTCGCGGCCGCGCTGACGCCGATCCAGCTGGCGGCCGTCCGCGACAGTCCGGGCGTGAGGTCGGTCGAGGAGGACGCCGAGGTGCGGTCCGTGCCGCAGCCTTCCTCGGGCGCCGGATCGCGGGCACCGGCCGCTTCGTGGGGGCTGGACCGGATCGACCAGGAGAAGTTGCCGCTGGACGACGGGTTCACCGTCCGCGGCACCGGCGCCGGGGTGACCGTGTACGTCCTCGACACCGGCATCGAGCGGGGCCACGAGGAGTTCGGCGGCCGGGCCGCGGCCGGCTTCGACGCCGTCGACGACGGCCTGGACGGTCAGGACTGCCAGGGCCACGGCACGCACGTCGCGGGCACGGTCGCGGGCCGGACGTACGGGGTGGCCAGGGAGGCGGGCCTGGTGAGCGTGCGGGTCCTGCGGTGCGACGGCACGGGCACGTACTCGGGGATCGTCGCCGGGCTGGACTGGGTGGCCCGCAACGCCGTCCGGCCGGCCGTGCTCAACGCCTCCCTGGCCGGGGACCGGTCGGAAACCGTCAACAACGCGGCGACCGCGCTGGCCGACGCGGGAGTGCTGCCGGTCGTCGCCGCGGGCAACGCCGCCCGGGACGCCTGCCGGTTCTCGCCCGCCTCCGCGGCGAAGGTGGTGACGGTCGCCGCGGCGGACGGGCGGGACGAGCAGGCCGCCTTCTCCGACTTCGGCCCGTGCGTGACCCTCCACGCGCCCGGCACGGACATCGTCTCGGCCCGGTTGGGCGGGGGCGGCGTGGCCCACGACGGTACGTCGATGGCCGCACCGCACGTCACCGGCGTCGCCGCGCTCTACCTGGCCGAGCACCCCGGGGCACTGCCGGCGGAGGTCGCGGAGTTCCTCGTCGCCGCGTCCACGAAGGACGTCCTGACCGGCCTCGGCGACGGCAGCCCGAACCGCCTGCTGTTCACCGGCGGACTCTGACGGGCCGGCGCGGAGGCGTGACGGTCACCCGTACGAATCGCCCGTACAGGTGCCCGTGCGGGTCGCCCGTACGCGTGAACTTCAAGGAGCCGTGCTGACGGGGTGCGGCCCCGGTCGGCAGGCCGGAAAGATCCTTTCCGCAGTCCGTCCGGCGGCCCCGCTCGGCGGTATCCGGCGATCCGCCAGGTAGAGGCTCTCGGCTCAAGGGTTTCGCGGGCCGTATCCGATGAAGGAAGGGGCCGCGCACCGGGAGGCATTCGTCGGGGACGGACGCGGCTCACTCCGCCGATCCACACGCACTTCAGGGAGTTCCCTTCATGCGTCTGCTTGCCGCGCGCCTGACCACCGCCGCCGTCCTCGCGCTGACCTCCGTGGCGGCCGGTACGGCTTCCGCCGACACGCCGGAGCCGACCCCGGCGCCGCTGATCAGCTCCGCGAACGCCATCCCGGGCAGCTACATCGTCACCCTCGACAAGAAGTTCGACCCGGCGGAGTTCGCGAAGAGCCTCGGGCTGAAGACGAAGTTCTCCTACACCAGGACGATCAACGGCTTCGCCGCGTCCCTGGACGCGAAGCAGCTGAAGGCCGTCCGTGGCGCGTACGGCGTGCAGTCCGTGGCGGAGGACGCGAGCGTGTCCGGTCCGCCGGCCCCGGCGAAGGGGGCGCAGACGAAGTCGCCCTCGAACTCCTGGGGCCTGGACCGCATCGACCAGCGGTTCCTGCCGCTCGACAACAACTTCAGCGCGAACCGCAGCGGCCAGGGCGTGACCGCGTACATCCTGGACAGCGGCATCGACTACCGGCACCCCGACTTCGGCGGCCGAGCGCGCGCCGGCTTCGACGCGATCGGTGACGGCCGCAACGGCCAGGACTGCAACGGCCACGGCACGCACGTCGCGGGCACGGTCGGCGGTACGACCTTCGGTGTGGCGCGCAAGGTGAACCTGGTCAGCGTGCGTGTCCTCGGGTGCGACAACCGGGGTGCGTGGTCGGGGATCATCGCGGGCTTCGAGTGGGTGGCCCGGAACGCGCAGCAGCCGGCCGTCCTGAACGCCTCCCTCGGCGGCGGCCGGCTCGACGCGGTCAACAACGCCGCGACCGCCGTGTCCGACCGGGGCGTACTGCCCGTCATCGCGGCGGGCAACGACAACCGTGACGCCTGCCAGGTCTCGCCGGCCTCCGCCGCGCGCGTCGTGACGGTCGGCGCGACCGATCGCTTCGACCAGGAGACCGACTTCTCGAACTGGGGCGAGTGCCTCGACATCTACGCCCCGGGCAAGGACATCATCTCCGCGCGGCTGGGCGGCGGCAGCGTGTCCATGAACGGTACGTCCATGGCCGCGCCGCACGTCACCGGTGTTGCCGCGCTCTACAAGTCGGAGCACCCGAACGCGCTGCCGGCGGAGGTGACGGACTTCCTGGACGAGGTGTCCACGAAGGACATCGTCCAGAACCTCAGCGACAACAGCCCGAACAAGCTGCTGTTCACCGACGGTCTCTGAGCAGCGGTAGTAACTCAGAGCGCCGCGACGAAGGTCGCCCAGGCCCGTGCGTGGAACACCACGTGCGGGCCTTCGGGCTGCTTGGAGTCCCGGACAGGGACGAGGTGGGGGTGGCCGTCGGCAACTTCGAGGCACTCGCCGCCGTCGCCGCCGCTGCGGGTGGACTTGCGCCAGGTGGCCATTTCCAGGCAGTCGCCGCCAGTGCCGTCGCTGTAGCTGGACTTGTGCCAAGTGGCTGCTGAAAGGTCGTACTCAGGCGTGCTGGTCATGTTCGTAATCCTCCGCCACGGACTCGATCAGAGCCAGGGATTGGCTGGGTGACAGCGCGCTGGCCGTGAGCAGATCGTAGGTCAGCGAGTGACGGGCCACGGTGGCCGGGTCGTCGAGGAGTACGCCGATGGCGTTGCCCTGAATGTATGCGAGTGGGGGAGCCTCCTCGAAGTCCATCAGCTTCAATGTGCCGCCCATGGAGGAATGCGCCCCAGCGCTGAACGGCAAGACCTGCACGAAGATTCGGCGTACACGGATCAAGGCTGCGATATGACGCAGAGCCTCTGACATCACTGCGTGGCTACCGACGGCGCGCCGTAGTACGGCTTCGTCAAGTACACACCAGAACAGAGGGGTTGTTGGGTTGCTCAGGATGGCGGCACGATCCAGGCGGTTCTTGACCAGCTCCGCGATGACTTCCTCTGTGGCCGTTGGTTGGTAGGCGACGAAGACTTCACGAGCGTAGGCCTCCGTCTGGAGGATTCCGGGGAGTGCCAGGGGGGCGTACTCCCGGATCGACCTGGCTTCCGCCTCGGCCTCCGCGGCCTCCGCGAAGTGATTCGGGTACTTGGACTTGGCCAACGCCCCGCAGTTGCGGACGAAGAACCCGCCGGTGTCGAGGATCTCGTCGATCTGCTGGGCGAAGTCGAGGTGCATGCGGCGCGTGCCGGATTCGAGTTGGCCGATGAACGAGCCGCTGACGAAGAGCCGTTCGGCCAGTTCGGCCTGACTCAAGCCCGCGCGTTCGCGCGCCACGCGGAGTTCGGCGCCGAGCAGGGCGCGGGGTGACGAGGAGGGATCGAGGCTCTTTCCTGGCATGGCAACTCCCGGATCAACATGCGGGGGTGTTGAGGGTCCGCACTTGAAAGGCTAGCCACGGCGTCGCCACGCTGAGTATCGAAGTTGAATACTCAGAGTAGAAAGGTGACATGTCATGGTGCTCACCCCACAGGAGCGCATGGAGGCGGCCGAGGAGGCCGTCCGGCAGTTGAAGGACTCCCTTGCCGGAGTGGGGGTGCTGTTCCCCTCGCTCGACGTGGAACGGGTCTCCGCCGCCGGTTCGTACGGCCTGCCGCTGGTCGATCTCGGACGCTGCAACCTGGACACCGCGCTGCGACTGGCCGCCGTGCTCCACGAGCGGGCGGGTGACGCGTGAGCGGGACGGTCGACGCCGCCGAGTTCGCCTTCGAACTGGGCTGGCGGCTGCGCGGGTTGGAGACGGCCCTCGCGCCGCGCGGGGCGCACGGGCCGACGGCGGGGAGCCCGAAGCCGCCCCCGCCGCCGGGGTGGCAGCGGTTCATGCTCGTCCACTGCCCGGTGGAGGGCTACCCGGGGTTCGACGACCCCCGCTACGAGGGGCTCCGTACGAGCCCGCCGCATGGGTGCGTCGCCGAGGACCTCGGCGGCTGCCTGGGGCTGCGGTGCGAGCGGCCGGGCGGGAGGCTGCTGGACTCGGTCGCCGAGCTGTGCGCGGAGATCCGTACCGGGCACGGGCTGCTGATGACCGGGCTCGGCATCGACAAGCTGTGGGAGTGGTCCGAGGACGGTACGGACGGCTGGGGCGCGGAGATCGTGGGTCAGCTGCTGCTCATGGCGGCCGAACGCGGCCCGAAGCTCGGGTACGGCGTGGACGATCTGACCGGGTTCCTGCGGGAGGCGGCCGGAGTCTGACCAGCCGCCTTCGGTGGGCCCGGACACGAGAGCCCCGCCCCGCGCGGGGCCTTCGCGCGTAACGGACCCGTCACAGAGGGCGCATGGGACACTCGGCGCCGCCACGATGGTCCGATGCGCACCCACCACACCGTCCTGACCCTGGCCGCCGCCGCGGGGCTCCTCGTGCTCACCGGATGTGCCGAGGTGGCCCCCGTCGAGTCGAAGCCGGCGTCGTTACCGGTCGCCGCGAAGCCGTCGGCCACGCAGCCGTCCGCCCCGCAGTCACCCGCCGCCAAGGCACCCGCCGCGAAGCCTTCCGCCCCGTCCGCCGACCCCGCTGCCGCCCGCGCGGCCGCCGGCCTGCCCGCCGCGCCCGAAGGCGCCGCCCGGCAGGCCTTCATCGGCGGTCTCGACGCCATCGACCGGGACATCGTCCACGGCAAGGAGGACAAGGCCATCGGCCGGGGCGTCAACACCTGCTCCGCGATCAAGAACCACCCCGGGGACCGGGCCAAGCAGATCGAGCAGACCGAGCAGCGCTGGACCAGCCCCACCCACCCCGAGGGCCACGGCGCGGCGAAGGCCGCCAGGATCCTCGACGTGGCCCACAAGAACATCTGCCCCACCTTCTGACCGCTGCCGTCCGGGGCCCGGCGTACCGTTCCGGCCACGTTCCGGCCACGTTCCGCAGGGGGACCGGTCCCGGAGCCCGGATGCGTCCCGTCGTCGCGGAGGATGGTGCGAGGACGGGCCGACCGGCCCACCGAACGGTACGGGGGAGAGGTGGCGGAAATGCCGGAGCGGGACGCGGCGACGGATGCGGTGACCGACGCGGAGGCAGGTGTCGGCGAGGAGGCCGCTCCGAAGCGGGAGGTCTCCTACGACGACACCATGCCGGGGACGCTGCTGCTGTTCCCCGCGCTGCTCCTGCTGCGGTTCCTGGGGGAGCACGCGTGGGCGTACTGGACGGCGGCGGCGATCGGCGCCCTCGGGGTGGTGGCCTCCGGGTTCGGGATCGCGTCCGCGGTCGGCAGCCTGCGGCGGGGGCGGCGCAGGTGGGCCGCCCTCGCCGTCATCCTTCTGTTGCTGGGCGCGTGCCTGGTCTTCGTGAGCCGGCTCGTCCAACACTTCTGAGCGCTTCCGATCCCCGCGCCGGCGGCAGAACCCCGTTCCGCCACGGGGCCTCAGGCCAGGGCGGGTTCCTTCTCCGGGTCGGTCGCGGCGGTCGGGGCGGCCGGGTCCGGGTCGGTGTTGAGTTCGGTCAGCATCTGCTTCGTGAAGCCGAAGAAGTACGTGGCGAGGAAGCCGGCCAGGTAGCCGACGGCCAGGCCGCCCGCGTAGACGGCGATGGTGGCACCCATGCCCGCCTTGCCGTCGAGGAGCGGGAACAGGGCCCAGCCCGACGGGCCGATCGCGGTGGAACCGACGCCGACGCCGAGCTGGCTGAAGAGGCCGACGAACGCCCCGCCGGCCGCGCCGCCCGCGCAGGCCGTGATGAAGGGGCGGCCCAGCGGCAGGGAGACGCCGTAGATGAGCGGTTCGCCGACGCCCAGGAACCCGGCGGGCAGCGCGGACTTGATGGTGGCGCGCAGCGAACCGTTGCGGGGGAGCCGGAGGTAGACGGCGACGGCCGCGCCGACCTGGCCCGCGCCGGCCATGGCGAGGATGGGCAGCAGGACCGTGTATCCCGACTGTTCGATCAAGGTGGTGTGGATCGGGATGAGGGCCTGGTGGAGGCCCAGCATGACCAGCGGGAGGAACAGTCCGCCGAGGACGAGTCCGGCGAAGGCGCCGCCGGTGGTGAGGAGCCAGTTGGCGAAGGTGCCGATGGCGGTGGAGACCTCACCGGCGAGGAACATCAGGCCGAAGAGGGTGACGAGGCCGGAGACCAGCACCGTCAGGGTGGGGGTGACGAGGACGTCCAGGGCCTCCGGGACCCACTTGCGGCACCACTTCTCCACCTGGACGGCGAGCAGGGCCGCGGCGAGCGCGCCGAGGACGCCGCCCTGCCCGGGGGACAGCTGCTGGCCGAACGCGTCGATCTTCGCGACTCCGGGGAAGACGATGATCGCGGCGACCGCGCCGCCGAGGATCGCGGTGCCGCCGAACTCCTTCGCGGTGTTGTAGCCGACGAAGACGGCGATCAGGGACATGAACCCGGAGGCCATCGCGGCGAGCGCCGGGACGAGCGCGGGCAGCCAACCCAGGTTGGTGAGCATGCCGTTCAGGCCCGCGATGATGCCGCAGCCGATGAGGGCCGGGATCAGCGGGACGAAGATGTTCGCGATGCGCCGCAGGAACAGCTTGAAGGGGGTGGAGTTCCTCGCCTTCCGGGCGTCCTTGAGGGCCGCGCCCTCCGCCGCGAGTTCCTCGGCGGTGACGGCCTTCGGCGCCGCCGAGCGACCCTCCTCGACGAGGGCCTCGAACTCGGGCGTGACGCGGGCGACGGTGCCCGGGCCGAGGACGATCTGGTACGTGTCGTCCTCGACGACGCCCATGACCGCGGGGACCGCCTTGAGGGCCTCCTCCTGCACGAGGGTCCGGTCGCGCAGGCCGATGCGCAGACGGGTCATGCAGTGTGCGATGGAGGTGATGTTGTCCGGACCGCCGACCAGAGGAAGGATCGCGGCGGCTGTGGCGCGGTTCTTGTCAGTGGACATGGTGGTGTCGCCTTGCGTAGGGGGTGCGGGCGGGTCAGCGGGAACCGGTGGCGGCGGAGGCTTCGGTCGCTGCTTCGGCCGGTGCCTCGGTCGGTGCCTCGGCGAGGGCGGCGCGGAGGTGGCCGTCGGAGGCGGTGAGCAGGCGGGCGGCGGCCGGGCCGTCGACGCCGCCCAGGATGACGAGGATGGCGTTCTTCACCTCGCCGTCGGTGGCGGCGAGTGCGGCCTCGATCTCCTCGTCGGGGGCGCCGGTGGCCAGGGCCACGATGCGGCGGGAGCGGGCGCGCAGCTTCTCGTTGGAGGCGCGGACGTCGACCATGAGGTTCCCGTAGGTCTTGCCGAGCCGGATCATCGTCACCGTCGAGATGAGGTTCAGTACGAGCTTCTGCGCGGTGCCCGCCTTCAGCCGGGTCGAGCCGGTCAGCAGCTCGGGCCCGACGACGACCTCGATGCCGTGCTCGGCGGCGGCGGCGAGCGCGGAACCGGCGTTGCAGGACAGCCCGACGGTGAGCGCGCCGCGGGCGCGGGCGGACTCGACGGCGCCGATCGCGTACGGGGTGCGGCCGGAGGCGGAGATCCCGATGACGGTGTCGTCGGGGCCGATCCCCAGCGCGGTCAGGTCCTCGGCGGCCAGTTCCGCGGAGTCCTCGGCGCCCTCGACGGCCTTGACCATGGCGGAGGGGCCGCCCGCGATGAGGCCGACGACCCGCGCCGGGTCGGTGTTGAAGGTGGGCGGGCACTCGCTGGCGTCCAGGACGCCCATCCGGCCGGCGGTGCCGGCGCCCGCGTAGACGAGCCGGCCGCCGCGGGCCATGCGAGCGGCGATCCCGTCGACGGCGGCGGCGATCACCTCCAACTGCCCCGCGACGGCGGCCGGGACGGTGGCGTCCTCGGCGTTCATGATGCGGGTGATCTCCAGGGTGGACAGCCGGTCGATCTCGGCCAGTTCGGGGCGGAACGCCTCGGTGGTGAGCGTGTCGAGCTGGGCGCGGAGGGCGGCGTACGCGGTCATGGGCGGGGCTCCTGGCGGGTCGTGCGCTTGCTGGTGGGGGCGGTGGCGGAGTGCCGGGGGGCGAGGGCCTCGTAGGAGGAGGCCAGGGCCGGCGCGGCGGTCTCGTACGTCCGCTGCGCGACGCCGACGAACAGGCAGTCGACGACGAGCAACTGGCTGGTCCGGCTCGACATGGCGGCCGGCCGCAGCTGCGTCTCGCGGGCGGCGGAGGTGGCCAGGACGAAGTCGGCGTAGTGCGCGACGGGGCTGCCGGGGCGGCCGGTGACGGCGATGGTCGTCGCGCCGTGCGCGAAGGCGTGCCGCAGCGGTTCGATGACGTCGCCGGTGCTGCCCGAGTGGGTGACGGCGACGGCGACGTCCCCGGGGCGCAGCAGGACGGCGTTGGTGACGGCGAGGTGCGGGTCGTTGTGGGCGTGCGCGATGAGGCCGATGCGCAGCAGCTTCTGCGCCAGGTCCTGGCCGACGAGGGCGGAGGCGCCGACGCCGTAGATGTCGATGCGGCGGGCGGTCGCGAGGGCGCCGACGGCGCCGGACAGCTGCGCCAGGTCGAGCCCGGCGGCGGTGTCGGCGAGGGTCTGCGCCTCCTCGTGCGCCAGCTTGGCGACGACGTCCGCGAGGGGGTCGTCGACGGCTATGTCGACGGTGACGGCGGGGGCCGCGCCCGACTCCTGCTGCGCGGCGAGCGCGGCGAGCGCGAGGCGCAGGTCGCGGTAGCCGGGGTAGCCGAGGAGGCGGGCGGTGCGGACGACGGTGGCCTCGCTGGTGCCGGTGTGATCGGCGAGGGCGGAGACGGTGAGCTGGGCGCAGCCGGCGGGATCGGAGGCCACGGCCTCGGCGACCGCCTGCATGGAACGGGTCATGGACGGGCCGAGGCTGCGCACGCGGGCGCGGAGGGCGGCGGGGACGGGGGGCGTCGGGGCGGGGGCGGTGCCCGGGCCGGCTCCGGGGGTGATTCCGGCTCCGGGGGTCGTTCCCGCTCCGGGGCCCGTTCCCGCCGCGGGATCCGCCGCGACGTCGCTGAAAGTTTCTTTCGCGTTCTTGCTCACGTCTGAAATCTATTTTCAGGCGCGGGTGCGGGTCAAGACACCATGGGGCCCGTGTCGGGAGGGACTTCGGGCACCGGGAAAAGGGACCTTCGCCACCCGGGTCGCTCGGGTCCACAATGAGCCCATGGACACCGCGACCCCCCTGGAACAGGCGCTGCACGTCGCCCGCGCACTCGTTCTCGCCGATCTCGCCGCAGGTGAGGTCGCCGACGCCGACGTCGTCTCCCTCGTCGAGGACTCGGTCACGCACCGCCGGTGGTGGGTGGAGCAGTGGCCGGAGGGTGTCGACTACCTCGCCGGACTCGTCGCGCAGGACGTGAAGGACGCCCTGCTGGAGAAGTACGGACGCTGGCCGCTGTGCCCCGTCTGCGGGCACGGGGATCCGCACGCGCTGGACGTCGAGCCGGAGCTGGGACCCGATCCGCACTGGGTGTGCTCCGAGGCGGGGGTGCGGGTGGCGGCGGTGGGCGGCCTCGGCCCCGTCCTCCACCCGGGCCGGTGAGCCGCCCGTGACGGTCTACATCGACCCGCCGGTCTGGCCCGGACACGGCCGCATGTGGTCGCACCTGGTCAGCGACGTCTCGTACGAGGAACTGCACGCCTTCGCGGCGTCCATCGGCTGCCCGCCCCGCGCCTTCGAACGGGACCACTACGACGTCCCCTCGCACCGCTACGCCGACGCGGTCGACGCGGGGGCGGTGGAGATCGGCAGCAAGGAACTGGTCCGCCGCCTCACGGACGCGGGCCTGCGCCGACCGAAGGGCCGGCCGTTCTGAGGGGGCTGCGGGGGAGGGCTCGATCAGGCGTCACGATGAGCGGGGACGCCTTCACCGAGCCGATCAACCTCACGCACGACTCCCCGACGGGCAGCTTCCGCGTCGAGCGGTGCGCGGGCGGGCAGACCCGGGGCGTCGAGAAGGCGGTCCGGGTGGACTGGTCGGACAACGCGAGCAATGAAACGGGTTACGAGATCCGCAATACGACTCTCAACCAGAGCTTCCTCGTTGACGCCAATGCGACGAGCTTCTCGCTCCCCCACCTCAATGACAAGATCAGGCACTGCGTCCAGGTCCGGGCGGTCGGCGTCCAAGGCCGCTCGGCGTGGACACCCGTGGGCGAGCGGGTGGAGTGCGCGTGACGCCCTAGACGCGCTCCGGGGCGGTGGTCGGGTTCGCCATCGTGGCGGATGCCACGACGAGGGTGCCGTGGGCCGGCCGGCGGTGCAGGCGCAGGGCGATCAAGGTGAGGCCGATCGCGGTGACGGTCATCGCGGCGCCGGCCCACGCGGTGGCGGCGAAACCGAGCCCGGCGTCGATGACGGTGCCGCCCAGCCAGGGTCCGCCGGTGTTGCCGAGGTTGAACGCGGCCGTGGTGGTGGCGCCGGCCAGGGTCGGGGCGACGCCGGCCACGTTGAACATGCGGGCGTTGAGCGCCGGGGCGGTGAAGAACGCCGAGACGCCGAGGAGGAAGGACAGGGTGATCGCCGCGGCCGCCGTGGAGGCCAGCAGCGCCAGTGCCGCCAGGAAGACCGTCGAGGCGGTGACTCCCCAGATCATCACCCCGAAGAGGTGCGCGTCGGCGACCCGCCCGCCGATGGTGGTGCCGATCAGCGCGCCGACGCCGAACAGGCCCAGGATCCACGGGACCCACTTCGAGTCCAGTCCGGCCACGTCCGTGAGCAGCGGCGACAGGTAGCTGAAGGCGCAGAAGATGCCCCCCGCGGCCAGCGCCGTCACGCCGATCGACAGCCACACCTGACGGTCGCGGTAGATGCGCAGCTCACGGCCGAGGCGGGGCTTCTCGTCGGGCAGCGGGATCCGCGGGATCAACGCCAGGATCCCGACCAGGGCGACCGCGGAGGCCGCGCCGACCGACCAGAACGCGGAGCGCCAGCCGAGGTGCTCCCCGAGGAAGGCGCCGGCGGGGACGCCGAGGACGTTGGCGATGGACAGGCCGCCGATCATGACGGCCATCGCGCGCGCCCGCTGGTCCTTGTCCACCATGGCGATGGCGACGGCCGCGCCGACGGCCCAGAACCCGGCGCAGGCGAGCGCCGACACCACGCGGGAGGCGAAGAGCAGCCCGTACGAGGGGGCCAGCGCGCCCGCCACCTGCCCGAGGCCGAAGACGATGATCAGCGCGATGAGGGTGGTGCGGCGTGGCAGCCGCAGGGTGGCGACGGCCAGCAGCGGGGCGCCGACGACCATGCCGATCGCGAAGGCGGATATGAGCAGGCCGGCCTGCGGGATGGTGACGCCCATGTCCGCGGCGATCGGTGGCAGGAGCCCCGAGAGCATGAACTCGCTGGTCCCGAGCGCGAAGACGGACAGGCCGAGGATGTACACGGCGACCGGCATGCGGGGACGCGCGGAGGAGGCTGACGGGGCTGACGAGGCTGCGGGCATGACATACACAAACCCGCCCTTAGCGGGGCGCATTCCCGTGTGACGGTCCGTATGTCAGGTCGGGTCGTTCGGCGGCGTCAGGTCTGGTCCTTCGGGTCGGTCGGTTCGGCGGGCCCCGTCGCCGTCGTGAGCGCGGCCAGTTCCCGGGCCAGGTTCCGGCGGGCGGGGGCCTCCCAGTGGGCGGCGCCGTACGGGGTGCGGAAGAGGCGGGGCAGGTCCAGCAGCTGGCGCAGTACGGCGGCGCGGCCGGTCCGGAAGGCCTCGTCGGGGACGAAGCCGTACTCGGCGCGGACGGCGGCGGCGTAGCCGGCGTAGGCGGCCGGACTGCCGGCCAGGACGGCGAGGTCGGCGTCGCAGAGGGCCTCGCCGTTGGTGTCGCCCGGGGCCGGGTCGTGGGTGACGGTCAGCCGGACCAGCCGGGCGGTCTCGGCGGTGCGGTCCGGGTCGACGCCGAGCTCGGCGAGGGCGCGCTCGGCGAGGACCGCGCTGCGCTCCTCGTTCTCGGAGCGGTCGGGCCGGTAGACGGCGTCGTGGAACCAGGCGGCGAGCTCGGTGGCGGCCGGGTCGGCGGCGTGCGCCGTCAGCGCGTCGAGGTGGGAGAGGACGTCGGCGAGGTGGTCGGTGGTGTGGTACCTGCGCTGCGGCTCCGCCCAGGCGGTGAGGAGGCGGTCGGCGTAGGGCTCGGGGTCGACGTCGGGGGCCGTGCCGGCGGCGAGGAGGGTGGCGCGGAAGCGGGTGCGGAGGTCCGCGTCGCGGGTGGTGGGGTCGGGGGTGCGGAGGTCCGCGTCGTGGGTGGCGGGGTCGGTGGTGCGGGCCGCGGGGTCGGTGGCGCGGGCCGCGGGGTCGGTGGCGCGGGCCGCGGAGGCGGTGGTTCGGCTCGTGGTGTCGGCGTGCTCGGGGTCCGTATCCATGCGCACATTGTGGGGGTGGCGTGATTGTGCTGGTGGAGCGCGGGCGGGGCCCCGTACCCTGCATATTGGACTAGACCTATTTTCCATATCGGCCCGGCCCGGGCCATACGCGCAGTTTTCCGATTTCCGAAATCCGAAGGATGGGACGACATGAGCAACCGTGCGCTCCTGGAGGTGATCGCCCTCGACGTGGAGGACGCGGTCGCCGCCCAGGCAGGTGGGGCGGACCGACTCGAAATGGTCACCGACATCGCCGCCGACGGGCTCTCCCCGTCGCGCGAGACGTTCGCGGCGATCAGGGCGGCGGTCGACATCCCGCTGCGCGTGATGCTCCGCAGGACGGACGGGTTCGCCGCCGGGGACCTGGCCGGTCTGGTGGAAACGGCGCGGGGGCTGCGGGCGGAGGGCGCGGACGAGTTCGTACTCGGGTTCCTGGACGCGGAGGGCGGGCCTGACCTGGCCGCCGTCGAGGCGGTCGCGGCGGAACTCGACGGTTGCCGGTGGACCTTCCACCGGGCGATCGACCGGGCACCGGACCGGGACCAGCTGCGGAAGGCGCTCGCGGAGCTGCCCGGCCTGGACACGTACCTGACCGCCGGGTCGGCGGCCGGGGTCGACGAGGGGCTGCCCGTGCTGCTCGCGGAGGCGGCGCGGGCGGGTGAGCCGGGGTACGGGGCGCGGATCCTGGTCGGCGGGGGCCTGGCCCTGCGCCACCTGCCGGAGCTCCGGGCGGCCGGCATCGACGCCTTCCACATCGGAGGCGCGGCCCGTCCGGAGGGCTGGGACCGGCCGGTGTCGGCGGCGGCGGTTGCCGAGTGGCGGGGGGCGTTGGGGTAGGGGGTGGGGGTGGGGGCCGGTCGGGGGTGGTGTTGGGGCGGGGCCGCTGCGGGTGCGGGTGCGGTGGCTGCGGGTGGGTCGGGGCCGGTGCCGGGGTGGGGTGTCGTCCGGGACGGGCATGATTTATGGCGCCCTGTCCGCTGCTGCGTTGGTGGGGCGGTACCGCGCGCCAACAAATCACGTTTTAGTCCCGGACGACACCCCACCCCGTCCCCGTCCCCGACCTGCGGCACGTCCTCCGGTCCCGGGCTCGACCTGCGGGTCCGTAGCCCCCCTCGTTACCGGCCCTGACTCGGGGGCCGGTCCCGTTCCGCCCGACCTGCGGGTCCGTTTCCCGGGCTTGTTCCCGGTCCCGGTCTGCGGGGGTTGTTCCGGCCTGAGGGGGCTTGGGTGGTTCAGGGGGTGAGGTTGTTGAGGAAGTTGCTGATCAGGGGGGTTATTTCGGAGAGGTGGGTTTCCAGGGCGAAGTGGCCCGCTTCGTCGAAGAGGTGGAGTTCCGCGTCGGGGACGTCGCGGAGGTAGGCCTTGGCGCCCGCCGGGGTGAAGAAGGGGTCGCCCGTGCCCCAGAGGACCAGCAGGGGCGGTCGGGCGGTGCGGAGCCAGGACTGCCAGGCCGGGTAGTGGGCGAAGTTCGCCGAGTAGTCGAAGGCCAGGTCGGCCTGGGCGTCGGCGCGGCCCGGCAGGCCGAGGTAGTGGACGTCGAGGGTCCAGCCGTCGGGGGAGATCCGGGCGGGGTCGGCGACGCCGGTCTCGTACTGGAAGCGGGTGCCCTCCTCGGTGAAGAGGCCCCGGATCCTGTCCTCGTCGCCGGGGACGTCGCGGCGCAGGCCGGCGAACTCGCGAGCCGCGTCGGAGAGGCCCTCCTCGTACGCGTTGCCGTTCTGGACGATCAGGCCGGTCACCCGGTCCGGGTGGCGGGTGGCCAGTCGCAGGCCGACGGGGGCGCCGAAGTCGAAGGCGTATAGGGCGTACCGGTCGAGGCCCAGGGCGTCGGTGAAGCCCTCCACGACGTCCGCGAGGCGGTCGAAGTTGTACGTGAAGTCGTCGGGGGTCCTGGTCCGGCCGAAGCCGGGGTAGTCGGGGGCGATCAGGCGGTGCGGGGTGCCGTCGAGGGCGTCCATCAGGCGGGCGAACTGGTGGGAGGAGGTGGGGAAGCCGTGCAGGAGGAGCAGGACCGGGGCGTCGGCGGGGCCGCTCTCGCGGTAGGCGACGGCCACGCCGTTCACGTCCACGGTGCGATGCAGGACAGACATGTAATGCCTCCGTTGGCTTGGGTGGCATTAGTTTTGCTCAGGTTTTCTAATGGGTCAAGGGGGGTTGGTATCGTTAGTGCATGACCGTCTTCCCGCTCACGGGTGAGCACCTCGCCCTGGACCTGCTGAACACCCGCCCCACCGTCGGGGACCTGATCGCCGATCCCGCGGGGCTCGCCGCGTGGCTTGAGGTGGAGGCGGGGCGGGTGGTGCCCGTGGGTGAGGTGGGACCGGACGAGGTGGCGGCCGTGCGGGCGGTGCGGGAGGCCGCCGGCCCGGCGCTGGCGGCCGTCCGGCGGGGTGAGCGGCCGCCGGACGGTGCGCTGCGGGTGCTCAACGCCGCACTGGCGGGGGCCCCGGCCCACCGGGAGTTGGCGTGGGTCGAGGGGGGCGGGCTGGAGGCGGTCGCGCTCCGGGACGCGGCTCCCGGTCGGCGGCTCGCGGCGGAGCTCGCGGAGGCCGTCGCGGACCTGTTGGCCGGGCCGCGGGTGGCGGAGGTCCGGGAGTGCGAGGCCCACGACTGCGCCCTGTTGTTCCTGCCGGCGCACCCGCGGCGGCGCTGGTGCGTGGCGTCGGCCTGCGGAAACCGGGCCCGGGTGGCCCGTCACTACGCCAAGCGGAAGGAGGCGTAGGGGCGGCCCGCTTCGGGTCAGTCCTGTTCCTTCAGGACGGGGAACTCGCGGGGCGCGACCAACAGGAGGACCAGCAGCGCGGCGAGGGCGGCGGCCGTCGCGCCGAGGAAGATGTGGTCGACGGCGGCGGCGACCGCCGAGCGCAGGTGGGCGGCGGTGGCCTCGGGGAGGGAGCCCGGGGCGGCCAGGGCCTTCGAGACGTCGTCCAGCCGTTGCGGGAGGCCGGGCAGCGGGGCGTCCGCCAGCCGGGCGGCGATCGTCGCGTTGGCCACGGCGCCGAGGAGCGCGGCGCCCACGCTCTGGCCGACGGTGCGGCAGAACAGGACCGAGGCCGTGGTGGTCCCCCGCTCCTCCCAGCCCACGGTGGACTGCACGCCGATCATCAACGGCAGTTGGAAGAAGCCGAGGGCGAAGCCCAAGAGCAGCATGATCAGCGCGGGCTGCCAGGCCCGTGCGGGGTGGGGGAGCAGCGTGAAGGCGAACAGGATCACCGCGGCCGCCCCGATGCCGAGGACGGCGGTGTCGCGGAAGCCGATGCGCCGGTAGACGTGCTGGCAGAACGCGGCCGAGATGGGCCAGCTCAGCGTCATCAGGGCCATCACGAACCCGGCGCCGACGGGGCCGAGGCCGAGCACGGTCTGGGCGTACGTCGGCATGAACACCAGCGGGGCGACCATCAGCAGGCCCAGCGCGCCCAGGGCCAGGTTCACGGCGGCGATGGTGCGCCGCCGCCACACCCACCCGGGCAGGATCGGCTCCTGGGCCCGGCGTTCCACCCGGACCACCACCGCGGCCAGCCCGGCGGCCGCCGCGAAGAGGGCCAGGGAGGGCGCGGACAGCCACGGCCAGGCGACGCCGCCCTGTACCAGCGCGAAGAGCAGCACCCCGCCGCAGGCGAAGACGCCGAGGGCGCCCGCCCAGTCGACCGGGCCCCGGCGGCCCGGGGAGCGTACGGGTTCGACGAGGTGCCGGGCGGTGAGCCACAGGGCGAGCCCGGCCAGCGGGACGTTGATGAGGAAGGTCCAGCGCCAGCCCGCGTACGCCGCGAGCAGTCCGCCGAGCGCGGGCCCCAGCAGCGAGGACGAGGCCCAGACCGTGGTCATCCGGGCCTGGATCCGCGGGCGTTCCTTCAGCGGGTACAGGTCGGCGGCGAGGGTCTGCACGGTGCTCTGGAGCGCGCCGCCGCCCAGCCCCTGGACGATCCGGAAGGCGATGAGCGCGGCCATGTTCCAGGCGGACGCGCACAGGACGGAGCCGACGAGGAACAGGGCCGTGCCGAAGAGGAGGACGGGCTTGCGGCCGAAGGTGTCGCTCAGCTTCCCGTACACGGGGAGGGTGACGGTGACGGCGAGGAGGTAGCCCGAGAACAGCCAGGAGAAGACGGAGAACCCGCCGAGGTCGCCGACGATCTGCGGGACCGCGGTGGAGACGATCGTGGTGTCGAGGGCGACCAGGGCCATGCTCAGCATCAGCGAGATGACCACGCGGGTCGGCGGACGTCCCTCCGGACGCCCGTCCACAGGCTTGTCGCGGCGGCCCGACCGATTGGCGGAAACGTTTCCTCCGAGGGGGTCCGTCCCGTCCTCCACGGGGGTCTCCCCCTGGTTCCCCTCCGCCGCCACCACGCCGCCTCCCCCTGTGTGCCCCCGGCACCCGGACGCGGAGAACACCTTCTCACCAGGGGTGTGTCCGGCGGTATCCCTCACCCCGGGCGGGCCGGGGGGCCCGGATCCCCTAGGGGTCGCTCCCCCCAACGGGCCAGGGAACGTTCGTCCCGGCGGATGAGGCCGAACGTCCCGCCGCGTCCTTAACTGAGTCATACGAGCGGGGTAGCGGGGGTGGGGTTAACCCCCCGGTGGATACGGCGATGGGCACCAGCGCGCCGGACACCCCCCGCACCACAGACTTCACGACGGCGACGCACGCACGCACCAGCGCGCACCGGGCGCGCAGCGAACAGGGGAGAACACCGTGACAACCGCGATGACCGAAACCAGGCACGGGAGTACCGGGGGGAACGGCGCCGTCGCGGCCCGGGCGCGCCAGGTCGTCAAGGCCTACGGCACCGGCGAGACCCGCGTCGTCGCCCTCGACACGGTCGACGTCGACATCCACTCCGGCCAGTTCACCGCGATCATGGGCCCCTCCGGCTCCGGCAAGTCCACCCTCATGCACTGCCTCGCCGGCCTGGACACCGTCACCAGCGGACAGATCTTCCTCGACGAGACCGAGATCACCGGCCTCAAGGACAAGAAGCTCACCCAGCTGCGCCGCGACCGCATCGGCTTCATCTTCCAGGCCTTCAACCTGCTCCCCACGCTCAACGCCCTGGAGAACATCACGCTCCCCATGGACATCGCGGGCCGCAAGCCGGACCCGCAGTGGCTGGACCGGGTCGTGGACACCGTGGGTCTCGCGGGCCGCCTCAAGCACCGCCCGACCGAACTCTCCGGCGGACAGCAGCAGCGCGTCGCCGTGGCCCGCGCCCTCGCCGCCCGCCCGGCGATCATCTTCGGCGACGAGCCGACCGGAAACCTCGACTCCCGCGCCGGCGCCGAAGTCCTCGGGTTCCTGCGCCAGTCCGTGGACGAGCTCGGCCAGACCATCGTCATGGTCACGCACGACCCGGTCGCCGCCTCCTACGCGGACCGCGTCATCTTCCTCGCCGACGGCCGGATCGTCGACGAGATGTACGGGCCCACCGCGGACCAGGTCCTGGACCGCATGAAGGACTTCGACGCGCGCGGGCGGACCTCGTGACCGTCATGAAGACCGCGCGGCGCAACTTCGTCGCGCACAAGGGGCGCATGGCGCTCTCCGCCATCGCCGTACTGCTGTCCGTCGCCTTCGTGTGCGGGACCCTGGTGTTCACCGACACGATGAACACCACCTTCGACAAGCTCTTCGCCGTCACCAACTCCAACGTCACGGTCAGTCCCAAGGAGGCCGTCGCCGGGGAGGAGGCCCCCGCCACCGGCAAGCCCCGGACGCTGGACGCCTCGGTCGTCGACCGGGCCGCGAAGGCCGAGGGCGTCAAGGGCGCTCAGGGCGGCGTCCTGTCCATGGCCGTCACCGTGGTCAACGCCAAGAACGAGAACATGGGCTCGACCACCGGCGCCCCGACCATCGCGGGCAACTGGAACGACAACGAGCTCAAGTCCATGAAGATCACCTCCGGTCACGCCCCGCGCGGCCCCACCGAGATGATGGTCGACAGCGACACCGCGAAGAAGCACCACCTCGCGCTCGGCGACGAACTGCGCACCATCGCCGTCACCGGCGACACCCGCGCGCGGATCAGCGGCATCGCCGCGTTCACCGTGACCAACCCGGGCGCCACGATCGTCTACTTCGACACCGCCACCGCGCAGCAGCGACTGCTCGGCGCCCCGGGCGAGTTCACGCACGTCAACATCACCGCCAAGGACGGGGTGAGCGACGAGCGGCTCAAGCAGAACGTCGCCAAGGTCCTCGGCGCGGACGCCTACACGCTCCAGACCGCCAAGGAGGCCGCGGACGCCAATCGCAAGGACGTCGGCTCCTTCCTCGACGTCATGAAGTACGTGATGCTCGGCTTCGCCGGCATCGCCTTCCTCGTCGGCATCTTCCTGATCTTCAACACCTTCTCCATGCTGGTCGCCCAGCGCACCCGCGAGATCGGCCTGATGCGCGCCATCGGCGCCGACCGCGGGCAGATCAACCGGTCAGTGCTCGTCGAGGCCTTCCTGCTCGGGGTCGTCGGCTCCCTGCTCGGTGTCGCCGCGGGCATCGGCCTGGCCGTGGGCCTCATGAAGCTCATGGGCCAGATGGGCATGGAGCTGTCGACCGACGACCTGACCATCGCCTGGACCACCCCGGTCGTCGGCATCCTCCTCGGCGTCGTCGTCACCGTCGTCGCCGCCTACGTCCCCGGCCGCCGGGCCGGCAAGGTCTCCCCGATGGCCGCCCTGCGCGACGCCGGCACCCCCGGTGACCGCAAGGCCGGCATCGTCCGGGCCGTCCTCGGCCTCGTCCTCACCGGCATCGGAGGCGCGGGCCTGTTCCTCGCCACGGCCGCCGAGAAGGCCTCGGCCGGCTCGCTGTGGCTCGGCGTCGGCGTGGTGTTCACGCTCATCGGCTTCATCGTCATCGGCCCGCTGCTCGCGGCGGGCGTGGTGCGGGTGCTCTCCGGAGCGGTCCTGCGGCCCTTCGGCTCCGTCGGCCGGCTCGCCGAACGCAACGCCCTGCGCAACCCGCGCCGCACCGGCGCCACCGCCGCCGCCCTGATGATCGGGCTGGCGCTCGTCGCCTGCCTCTCGGTCGTCGGCTCCTCGATGGTGGCCTCGGCCACCGACGAACTCGACAAGTCGGTCGGCGCGGACTACATCGTCAGCTCCGAGACCGGACAGCCGGTCATGCCGCAGGCCGAGCAGGCCATGCGCGCCAACCCGCGCCTCGACCACGTCACCGCCTACCGGGAGATCCCGGCGAGGATCACCGCGCCGGACGGGACCACCGAGGCCGTGGGCCTCGGCGCCACCGACCCCACCTACGCCAAGGACCTCCGGCGCAAGATGGTGGCCGGCGAGCACGCGGCGGCCTACGGCAAGGACGCGATCGGCGTCGGCTCGATCTACGCCGACGCGCACCGCGTCAAGCTCGGTGACGAGCTGACGGTCGCCTTCGACGGCGGGAAGACGCTCAAGCTCAAGGTCGCGGCCATCACCAGCGACGAGGGCAACCTCGACAAGGGCATGAAGTACATCAGCACCGCCCTCGCCGAGGCCTCCGTCCCGGCCGACCGGATGCCGCGCCCGTTCATGCTGCTGGCCACCGCCAAGGACGGCCAGGCCGGGACCGCGTACGCCGAGGTCAAGAAGGCCCTCGCGGAGTACCCGCAGTACACCGTCCGCAACCAGGCCGACTACAAGCAGGCCCTGAAGGACCAGGTCGGCCAGCTGCTGAACATGGTCTACGGCCTCCTCGGCCTCGCCATCGTCGTCGCGATCCTCGGCGTCGTGAACACACTGGCCCTCTCGGTCGTCGAGCGGACCCGCGAGATCGGCCTGATGCGCGCCATCGGCCTCTCCCGCCGCCAGCTGCGCCGCATGATCCGCCTGGAGTCGGTGGTCATCGCCCTCTTCGGCGCCCTGCTGGGCCTCGGACTGGGCATGGGCTGGGGCGCCGCCGCGCAGCAGCTGCTGGCCCTGGAGGGCCTGAAGGTCCTGGAGATCCCGTGGCCGACCATCCTCGGGGTGTTCGCCGCATCGGCCCTGGTGGGCCTGTTCGCCGCACTGGTACCGGCCTTCCGGGCGGGGCGGATGAACGTACTGAACGCGATCTCCGGCGAGTAACCCCGCCGGACGGTCGTACGGGGGGACGTCGCCCCGGGCAGCCCGAAAGGGCGGCCCGGGGCGGCGTCGTGCCAGGGGGCACCGGGGCGGGGGCGGGGCGGGCGCCGGGGCGGGATCGCTCAGATCCGGCGCAGGACGACCGTTCCCCGGGCGGTGCCCACCAGCGTGAAGCGGGCGTCCGGGTGCAACTGCCGGGCGTAGCCGACCGGGTCCTCGCCGGCCCAGCCGGAGGCGTTGTCGTAGACGACGTAGTCGGGCAGGACGCCCTTGGTGTCGCCGATCCAGAACACCCGGCAGCGCGAGGTCAGTCGGGTGATCGGCGCGATGTCGCTCTCCACGCTCGCGCCGTTCGGGATCCGGGCGAGGAGCCGCTCGACCGCCCCGACCCGGGCGGGTCGCTCGTACGTGGAGGCCTCCCCGAGCCGGGCCAGGGGCAGGGTGGTCGCGCTCAGCGCGAGGCCGGCCGCGAGCAGTGCGGCGGGCAGCTGGAGGGAGTACGCGCGCAGCCAGGGGCGGGGCGACCGCCGGGAGGCGTCGAGGGCGTCGGCCAGGGCGAGGGCGGCGATCGGCATCAGGACCGCGCTGTAGTGCCAGTCGGTGGACCAGTAGTGCTCGTCGCCGGACAGGAACCGCCAGCCCAGCGTCGGCGCGGCGACCAGCAGCAGCGGGGAGCGCAGCGCGAGCAGCCCCGTGGTGGGGACGAGGACCCAGGCGAGGGTGGAGAGCTTGGTGCCGAGCCCGTCGAGGGGGCCGGGGCCCGCGCCGTCGAGCTTGTCCCAGTAGGCGTAGCCGTCGGCGGCGAAGGCGGGGATCACGACGGTGAACACCAGGACGGCGGCCAGCGCCCCGAGGACGGCCACCGCGACCGCGGCCCGCGCGGCCCACCGGTCGGTCCGCCGGGCGCGCCAGGCGACCACCAGGGCCAGGGCGGCGAGGGTGACCCCGAGGTCCTCCTTGACCAGCAGCAGCGGCAGCCCCCAGCCCAGCGCGGCCCACCACCGGCGGGCGACCAGCGCCTCCAGGGCGAAGGCGAGCAGCGGGACCGCGAAGCAGATCTCGTGGAAGTCGAACTCGACGGCTCGCTGGATCCCCCACGACAACCCGTACGCGGCGCCGAGCGCGAGCCCCCGGGCCGGCCCGAGGAACCGGGCCGCGGCCCGGGTGACGGGCACCGCGGACACCGCGAACAGCGCCGCCTGCACGACGAGGAGGGTGACCGGGGTGGGGAACGCCCGGTAGAGGGGGGCGATCAGGGCGATGACCGGGCTGAAGTGATCGCCGAGCACGAGGGCGCCCGGCCCCTTCAGGTCGACCACCGGCGGCCGGAGCCAGGCGTAGGCCCGGACGGCCTGCTCGAAGATGCCCAGGTCCCAGGACAGGGTCTCCATGCGCCGGTGGCGCGACACGGACAGCACGGCGTACGCGAGGAACAGCGCGGCGGCGAGGAGCCACGCGTCCCGGCCGGTGCGGAACGCGGCCGGCCCCGGCTTCCGCACGGCCGACGGCCCCCGTACGGCCCGGCGCGGCCCGGGAACGACCGGGACGCGGGGCGGGGCCGGGGTCGCCGAGGGCGCCCCGGCCGTCGTCGGACTCCCGGATATGGACATACGTCCAGATTGTCATTCCGGTCGGACGGACCGGGCTCCGGCCCCCCGTTTCGGCCGTGGCCGGAAACCCCCGGGCGGCGCCGGACGGGCGGGCCGCGCCCCGGTGGGGGACGGTGGTGGAGGGGCGGGCGGGCGTAGGGTGGGAACCCCCGGCCCGTTCACGTGTCGGGTCCTTCGCGTTGCCCGTACCCGCGCCGCACCCGCCCCGACCCTGCTCTTCCCCCTGCCCACGGACGAACTCGTCACCGGACGGAAAGCCCCCTTCATGAGCCTGCACGGACTGCTCGACGCCGTCACCCGGGATCCCGCCCTCACAGAGGCGGTCACCGCGGCCGGGGACGGCAACCGGATGCACGTGGACCTCGTCGGCCCGCCCGCCGCGCGGCCCTTCGCGATCGCCGCGCTGGCCCGGCGCACCGGGCGGACGGTCCTCGCCGTGACGGCCACCGGGCGCGAGGCGGAGGACCTGGCCGCGGCGCTGCGCTCGCTGCTGCCGCCGGACGGGGTGGTGGACTACCCCTCCTGGGAGACGCTGCCCCACGAACGGCTCAGCCCGCGCAGCGACACCGTCGGCCGCCGCATCGCCGTCCTGCGCAGGCTCGCCCACCCGAGCGCGGACGACCCGGCCGCAGGGCCCGTCTCGGTGGTCGTCGCACCGATCCGCTCCGTACTCCAGCCGCAGGTCAAGGGCCTCGGCGACCTGGTCCCCGTCAGCCTGAGGCAGGGGCAGAACGCCGACCTCGGCGAGATCACCGCCGCCCTCGCGGCGGCCGCGTACGCGCGCGTCGAGCTGGTCGAGAAGCGCGGCGAGTTCGCAGTGCGCGGCGGCATCCTGGACGTGTTCCCGCCCACCGAGGAGCACCCGCTGCGCGTGGAGTTCTGGGGCGACGACGTGGAGGAGATCCGCTACTTCAAGGTCGCCGACCAGCGGTCCCTGGAGATCGCCGAGCACGGGCTGTGGGCCCCGCCCTGCCGCGAGCTGCTGCTCACCGACGAGGTGCGCGGGCGGGCCGCGGCGCTGGCCGAGCTCCACCCCGAGCTGGGCGAACTGCTCGACAGGATCGCCGAGGGGATCGCCGTCGAGGGCATGGAGTCCCTCGCCCCGGTGCTCGTCGACGACATGGAGCTGCTGATCGACGTCCTGCCCGCCGGGGCGATGGCCGTGGTCTGCGACCCCGAGCGGGTCCGCACCCGGGCCTCCGACCTGGTGGCGACCTCGCAGGAGTTCCTGATGGCCTCCTGGGCGGCCACCGCCGGCGGCGGCGAGGCCCCCATCGACGTCGGCGCGGCCTCCCTGCGGGGCATCGCGGACGTCCGCGAGCACGCCCGCGAGCTCGGCATGATGTGGTGGTCGGTGTCGCCGTTCGCCGCCGACGAGGACACCGTCGGCGGGGACACCCTCAAGCTCGGCATGCACGCCCCCGAGGCCTACCGCGGCGACACCGCCCGCGCGCTCGCCGACACCAAGGGTTGGCTCGCCGACGGCTGGCGCACCGTCTACCTCACCGAGGGCCACGGCCCGGCCGCCCGCACCGTCGAGGTCCTCGGCGGCGAGGGCATCGCCGCCCGGCTGGAGTCCGGCCTCGCGAAGCTCGAACCGTCGATCGTGCACGTGGCCTGCGGCTCCCTCGACAACGGCTTCGTCGACCCGGCCCTGAAGCTGGCCGTCCTCACCGAGACCGACCTCACCGGCCAGCGCACCGCCACCAAGGACCTCGGCCGGATGCCTACCCGGCGCCGCAAGTCCGTCGACCCCCTCACCCTGGAGGTCGGCGACTACATCGTCCACGAGGCGCACGGCGTGGGCCGGTACGTCGAGATGGTGCAGCGCACCGTGCAGGGCGCCACCCGCGAGTACCTCCTCGTCGAGTACGCCCCCGCCAAGCGCGGCCAGCCCGGCGACCGCCTGTACATCCCCACCGACCAGCTGGAGCAGGTCACCAAGTACGTCGGCGGCGAGGCCCCGACCCTGCACCGGCTCGGCGGCGCCGACTGGACCAAGACCAAGGCGCGCGCGAAGAAGGCCGTCAAGGAGATCGCCGCCGACCTGATCAAGCTGTACAGCGCCCGCATGGCGGCCCCCGGCCACACCTTCGGCCCGGACACCCCCTGGCAGCGCGAACTGGAGGACGCCTTCCCGTACGCGGAGACGCCCGACCAGCTCACGACCATCGCCGAGGTCAAGGAGGACATGGAGAAGTCGGTCCCGATGGACCGGCTGATCTGCGGCGACGTCGGCTACGGAAAGACGGAGATCGCCGTCCGGGCCGCCTTCAAGGCCGTCCAGGACGGCAAGCAGGTCGCCGTGCTCGTCCCGACGACCCTGCTGGTGCAGCAGCACTTCGGCACGTTCTCCGAGCGGTACGCGCAGTTCCCGGTCATCGTGAAGGCGCTGTCCCGCTTCCAGAGCGAGACGGAGTCGAAGGCCACCCTGGAAGGGCTCAAGGAGGGTTCGGTCGACCTCGTCATCGGTACCCACCGGCTGTTCTCGCAGGAGACGAAGTTCAAGGACCTGGGCCTGGTCATCGTCGACGAGGAGCAGCGCTTCGGCGTCGAGCACAAGGAGCAGCTGAAGAAGCTCCGCGCCAACGTCGACGTGCTGACCATGTCCGCCACCCCGATCCCGCGCACCCTGGAGATGGCGGTGACCGGCATCCGCGAGATGTCGACGATCACCACCCCGCCGGAGGAGCGGCACCCGGTGCTGACCTTCGTCGGCCCGTACGAGGAGAAGCAGATCGGCGCGGCGATCCGCCGCGAGCTGCTCCGCGAGGGCCAGTGCTTCTACATCCACAACCGGGTCGAGTCCATCGACCGGGCGGCCGCGAAGCTGCGGGAGATCGTGCCCGAGGCGCGGATCGCGACCGCGCACGGCCAGATGTCCGAACAGGCCCTGGAACAGGTCGTGGTGGACTTCTGGGAGAAGAAGTTCGACGTCCTGGTGTCGACGACGATCGTCGAGTCCGGCATCGACATCTCCAACGCCAACACCCTCATCGTGGAGCGCGGCGACAACTTCGGCCTCTCCCAGCTGCACCAGCTGCGCGGCCGTGTCGGCCGTGGCCGCGAGCGCGGGTACGCGTACTTCCTGTACCCGCCGGAGAAGCCGCTGACGGAGACCGCGCACGAGCGGCTCGCGACGATCGCCCAGCACACCGAGATGGGCGCCGGCATGTACGTGGCCATGAAGGACCTGGAGATCCGCGGCGCGGGCAACCTGCTGGGCGGGGAGCAGTCCGGTCACATCGCGGGCGTCGGCTTCGACCTGTACATCCGGATGGTCGGTGAGGCGGTCGCGGACTACCGGGCCGCCGTCGAGGGCGGGGTCGAGGAGGAGCCGCCGCTGGAGGTGAAGATCGAGCTGCCGGTCGACGCGCACGTCCCCCACGACTACGCCCCCGGCGAGCGACTGCGCCTGCAGGCCTACCGGTCCATCGCGGCGGCCAACTCCGAGGCCGACGTCAAGGCGGTGCGGGAGGAACTCACCGACCGCTACGGCAAGCTTCCGGAGCCCGTGGAGAACCTGCTGCTGGTGGCGGGGCTGCGGATGCTCGCGCGGGCCTGCGGGGTCGGCGACATCACCCTCCAGGGCCCCAACATCCGCTTCGGGCCGGTGGAGTTGCGCGAGTCGCAGGAGCTGCGCCTGAAGCGGCTCTACCCCGGGACGGTGCTGAAGCCCGCCACCTCGCAGGTGCTGGTGCCGAGGCCGAAGACCGCGCGGGTCGGCGGGAAGCCGCTGGTCGGGCGGGAACTCCTCGCCTGGACCGGGGAGTTCCTCACCACGATCCTCGGCTCGTAACCGGGTCCGTACGCGCGGGGAGGGCGTCGGCCGTGGCCGACGCCCTCCCCGTTCCGCGTGCGGGCGTTGCTCGTCGGGCGTTACTTGTTGGGGTCGTCGTCGATGCCGAGGCGCTGCTCGGCCTGCTGCTGGGCCTTGTCGATCCGATCGGCGTACTTGTTGCCGGTCTTCTCGTTGGCCTCCTGCTCCAGGTTGTCCGAGATGTCCTTGCCCTTGGTCTTGGCCTGGTCCCTGAACTTGTCGAAAATCCCCATGCGTACGCTCCCTTTGCTGCCCCTTTTGCGACGTTACGTCGGTTGCGGCCGGGCCGCTCGCCGGGGCGGCGGGCTCAGGCGGGGCGTGCGCGCCGGGTCGGGGTCGCGACGGGGGTCCGGGCGAGGCCGGGCAGCTTGAGGTACTCGGCGCTGCTGAAGTCCGGTCCGCCGACGAGCCGCTTGACGAGGTACGGGGCGCCGTCCATCAGGACGTGGTCGGTGATCTCGACGCCGTTGGGCGCGGTCGACTTGAACACGGCCACCCGCCACTGGTCGTAGGAGGTGTCGGCCACCCGCCGGACGTCCTTCCCGTGGGGGAAGGCCTTGGCAGGTATGGCGTGCATGCAGAGGTCCAGGAGGTGGGCGACCGAGGGGTCGGAGCCCTCGGCGGAGATCCATCCCTCGGGATCGGCCTCGGGCCGGGCGGCGCCCTTGAAGTGGTCCTTGAGGAAGCCCTCGTCCCCGTTGAGGGAGAGGGTGCCGTCCTCGAAGTAGAGGTCGGCGGACCCGGCCTTCATGACGGTGACCTGGCCCTCGCACAACCGCTCTCCCTCGACGCTGAGGAGGGCAGTGATCTGGCGGCCGTCCATCGTGCCCGAGATGTGCAGGTCCTTGCCGGCGACGCGCTCCGTCTCCTCGTAGGCGGTGCGCAGTACGGCGGCGGGATCCTTGCCCGCGAACGGGTCGGGCTTCGCCGGGGCCGATGTGCTGGAGGTCGGTGAGGGCTTGCCCTGCCCGGCGTCGGAGGACGGTCCGCACGCCGTGAGGGTCAGCAGGGCCGCGCAGCCGAGCGCGGTGGTGATGATGGTCGTGGTGGTGCGCAAGTCGGTTCCCCCCTGGGAGCGTTCAAAGTCTCCAGAGGTTAACCACGGGTGCGCGATGCCCGGTCGGGGGAGAGCGGATTCAGGACTTCTTCCAGGTCGCGCAGCCCGTGGTCTTGAAGTAGGCGTCCTTCGCGGAGATCGTCACGACCGCCGGGCCCTCGGGGTTCTCGTTGGCGATGATGGAGTCCAGTTCGTGGTCGGCGGACTTGGAGCGCTCCCAGTAGCAACCCGCGGCCCCCTCGGCGAGGCCGGTGGACTTGTAGGTGCCGGGGGCGATGTCGGAGCCCACCTTGTACATGCCGCCCTCGCCCGAGAACTCCGTCTTCGGGGCGGCGCCTGCGGCCTTGGGGTCGACGGCCTCCCAGTCCTTGCAGCCGGAGGACTTGAAGATCTTGTCGGTGGCCTCGATGGTCACGTAACTCGCCCCGGTGACGTTGTCGTTGGCGATGATCGACTCCAGTTCGGCGTTGGAGTCCTTGGCCCGCTCCCAGTAGCAGCCCAGGTCCTTGTTGCCGGTGGTGCGGTAGGTGCCGGGCTTGACGTCCCCGGGGACCTGGAAGGTGCCGCTGCCGCGGATCGCCGCCTCCTTCTCCTCGGCCGGCTTCTGGCTGCTCTGCGCACTCGGCTGCGCGCCGGGCTGTCCGCTCTGGGCGCCGCCCGACGAACCCCCGGACGTACCCGCGTCCGTCTTCGCGCTCGCGGCGGCGGCCGGCTTCCCGTCCTTGGTCGTCTCCGTCCCGGTGCAGGCGCCGACCGCGACGAGCGCGAGGAGCGCGCCGCAGCCCGTGAGTACCTTGTTTCGGGCGGTCCGGCTCTTGCGCGGGGTGTGGGACATGGAGTGCTCCTGACTGAACTCGGGTTCGTGCGCGGCTGGTTGCTCGCGCCGCCGTTCGACGGGATCATCACAACAGAGCCTGTGAACCGAGTCAACAAGATTCATCGCTTTGCTCGGAATTCACGCTGTGAAGTGGTCTCCTCCGTGTGCACCGGTATGCTCCCGGCATGTCGGAGGAGAACGTCGCAGAGGTAACCGCAGCCGAGATCGCCCGCCTGGCCGGCGTCGGCCGCGCCGCCGTGAGCAACTGGCGCCGCCGGCACGCCGATTTCCCCAAACCGGTCGGCGGCAGCGAGACCAGCCCCTCCTTCGCCCTGCCCGAGGTCGAGGACTGGCTCCGGGCCCAGGGCAAGCTCGCCGAAGTGCCGCTGCGCGAACGCGTCTGGCAGCAGGTCACCGCCCACCCCGGCGGAGCCGTCGCCGCGCTCGTCGAGGCGGGAGCCGCGCTGCTCGTCGTACGGGACCGGCCCGCCGAGTGGCTGGAGCTGACCGCGGTCTCCGACACCCGCATGGCCACCCTGCTCGGCCCCGTCCGCGACCGGGTCCTCACCGCCCGACTCGGCCCCGGCCACCCCCTCGCCGCCACGGCGCCCCGGGCCGCCGACATGCCGTTGCTGCGGGCCGCCGCCGAACTCGCCGCCGGACCCGGGGCCCACAAGGCCTTCGAGTTCCTGCTCGGCCGCCACCTCGACGCCAACCCCCGGCAGTACACCCTGACCCCCGACGGCTGCGCCGCGCTGATGGCCGCCCTCGCCGGACCGGGCGTCCGCAGCGCACTCGACCCCGCCTGCGGCACCGGCAGCCTGCTGCGCGCACTGACCGGCGCCACCACCCTGCACGCCCAGGACGCCTCGCCCGAACTGGCCGCCCTCACCGCGCTGCGCCTCGCCCTGCACGGCTCCGCCCAGGTCCGCGCCGCGGCCGCCGACAGCCTGCGCGCCGACGCCTTCGCCGAGCCCGCCCTCGACGCCGTCCTGTGCCACCCCCCGTTCAACGAACGCAACTGGGGCCACGAGGAACTCGCCTACGACCCCCGCTGGGAGTACGGCTTCCCCGCCCGCACCGAATCCGAACTCGCCTGGATCCAGCACGCCCTCGCCCACCTCCGCGAGGGCGGCACCGCCGTCCTGCTGATGCCCCCCGCCGTCGCCGCCCGCCGCTCCGGCCGCCGCATCCGCGCCGACCTGCTGCGCCGGGGAGCCCTGCGGGCCGTCATCGCCCTCCCGGCCGGGGCCGCGCCGCCCTACGGGATCCCGCTCCAGCTGTGGGTGCTGCGCCGGCCCGCCCCGCACGCCCCGGCACCCAACGGACTGCTGCTGGTGGACACCGCCGGCCTGGCCCCCGACGGCCAGGCCCGGGCCGCCTGGCCCGCCGTGCACGAAGCGGTGCTCGACGCCTGGACCGCCTACGACCGCAACGCCGGTGCCGCCGAGGTCCCCGGGCTCGCCCGCGTCGTGCCCGTCGTCGAGCTGCTGGACGACGACGTCGACCTCACCCCCGCCCGCCACCTCCCCCCGCCCGGCACCGGAGGCGGCCTCGCCGAACTCGCCGCCGTACGGGAACGCCTCACCGAGAGCCTCACCCGCGCCGCCCGGCTCACCCCGCCTCCCACCCCCGCCGACGCCGCCCCCGCCCGGCTCCCGCAGACCACCATCGGCGAACTCGCCCGCGCCGGAGCCCTGCTGCTGCACACCGGCACCGGCACAGGCAGCGCCGCCGGCCCCGACGCCGGCGAACCGCCGGTGCTCACCGAGCACGACGTGTACGCGGGCGCCGCCCCCTCCGGCACCCTCGCCGCCGGCCCCGAGGAGCCCTTCCTCGCCGCCCCGGGCGACGTCGTCGTCCCCGTCGTCGGAGCGGTCGGCGCCGCCCGCGTCATCGGGGCGGACGCCGCGAGCGGCGCCGGCGCGGCCCTCGGCCGCAACGTACAACTGCTGCGCCCCGACCCGGCCGCCCTCGACCCCTGGTTCGTGGCCGGATTCCTGCGCGGCACCGCCAACACCCGCCGCGCCAGCAGCCACGCCTCCACCGCCACCCGCCTCGACGTCCGCCGGCTGCGGCTGCCCCGGCTGCCCCTCGCCGAACAGCGCCGCTACGGTGCCCGGTTCCGGGAGCTCGCCGAGTTCGAGGACGCGCTGGCGCGCGCGGCACGGCTCGGGGAGCAACTCGTCCAAGGCCTCTACGACGGTCTCTCGGACGGATCCGTCCTGCCGGAGTGACCCCTGTGCAGCGACCCTGCAACGGTTGGGTCCATCCCCTCACGGACGGCCGGAAAGGCTGTATACGCTCATACCCGCAAACCATCCGCACGGCCCGTCAGGAGCACCGATGCACGCCCCCGGCATCCCGCCGCAGCAAGGCCCCCACGGCCACCGTCCCACTTCCTCCACCGTGGTGACGCTGCGCGTGCTGTTCGCGGTGCTCCCCGTGATCAGCTGCGGCTTCCTCGCCTGGGGCGCGATGCTGCGCCTGGCCCTGGTGACCCGCAAGACGCGCGACTGGGTCCTGCTCGTCGTCAGCGGCGTGCTCGCCGTCGTCTGGATGACCTTCATCCAGATCGACCCGACCGCCGAGACCAACGGCTGGCAGGGCAACCTCGGCGCAGGCGGCTCGATCCTCACCGGCTTCGCGACCTGCGTCTACTTCCTCATCGCCGACATCAAGCACAACGAGGCCCTGGCCGCGGCCGGGCCCGTCCCGGGCTGGTACCCGCAGGCCGCCCCGCAGCCCCCGTACATGCCGCCGCCGCAGCAGCAGACCAACCCCGCCTACGGGTACCCGCCCGCGCACACCCCCGTGCCCGCCCCCGCGCCCCGGGTCCCGCAGGCCCCGCACAACCCGCCGCAGGCGACGCCGCCGCCGCGGATCGGGCAGGTCCGCGCCGAGCTCGACGAGCTCAGCGAACTCCTGCGCCGGCCGCAGCAGCAGCCGCCGCGGCCCGGGGGCCCGTACCAGGACCCCAACGACACGGCCCGCCAGGACCGTGACAAGTGACCGAGAGGGAACGCCTCATCGGTGAGCGCTACCAGCTCGCCACCATCCTCGGACAGGGCGGCATGGGCCAGGTCTGGACGGCCTACGACCGCCGCCTGGACCGCCGCGTCGCCGTCAAACTGCTGCGCCCCGACAAGGTGGCCGGCCCCGGCACCGTCGCCGAGGAACTGCGCCGCCGCTTCGTGCGCGAATGCCGCGTCACCGCCCAGGTCGACCACCCCGGTCTGGTCACCGTCCACGACGCGGGCAGCGACGGCGACGAGCTGTACCTCGTCATGGGCTACGTCGAGGGCTCCGACCTCGCCGACCACCTCGCCGAACACGACCCCTACCCGTGGCCGTGGGCCGTCTCCGTGGTGGCGCAGCTGTGCGCCGTCCTGTCGGCCGTGCACGCGGTGCCGATCGTCCACCGCGACCTGAAGCCGCGCAACGTGATGATCCGCCCCGACGGCACCGTCCTCGTCCTCGACCTCGGCGTCGCCTCCGTCATGGACACCGACACCACCCGCCTCACCAGCACCGGGTCCCCCATCGGCAGCCCCGCCTACATGGCTCCCGAGCAGGCCATGGGCGGCGCCGTCGGCCCGTACACCGACCTGTACGCCCTCGGCGTGCTGCTGTACGAACTCCTCAGCGGCAACGTCCCCTTCGCCGGTTCCACCGCCCTCGGCGTCCTCCACCGGCACCTGTACGAGCCCCCGCTCCCCGTGCGCGGAGCGCGCCCGGAGATCCCGCAGGAACTGGAGGCGCTCCTGATGCGCCTCCTCGCCAAGGACCCCCAGGACCGGCCCGGCTCCGCGCAGGAGGTCTACGAGGCCCTCGCCCCGCTGCTGCCCACCCGCGGCAGCCGCCTCCCGGCCGGCCCGCTCGACCCGACCCGCCCCTTCCTGCGCCCGCACGCCCCCTGGCCCGACCGCGCGGCCGTCGTCCCGCCCCGGCCGGCCGACCCGCCGGCCCCGCCCCGGCCCGACATCCCCGGCGCGGTCGACGAGGCCCGCAAGCTCCTCGACCAGGGCCGGCTCACCCAGGCCGTGGACATCCTCGGCGGCATCCTCCCGGCCGCCGCCGCCGAGCACGGGGAACACTCGCCGGTGGTCCGTTCCCTGCGCAAGCAGTACGCGGCCACCCTGATGGACGACGGCCAGTACCGCCGGGCCCTGCCCGAACTGCGCCGCCTCGCCGACGAGTTCCCCGCGGGCGACGCCCAGGCGCTGCGCTTCCGCTACGACGCGGCCCAGTGCCTGGAACAGCTCGGCGAACCGGCGGCGGCCCTCGCGGAGTACCGCTCGCTGCTCCCGCTCTTCGAGAACCACTACGCCAACCCGGACCCGGGCCTGCCCCTGGAGGTCCGCCGCCGGATAGCGCACCTGCTGCTCTCCCTCGGCGACCGCCAGGGCGCCCACGACACCCTGGTCCGCCTCCTGTTCGACGCGGACCGCGTCCACGGGCCGGGCCACCCCCTCCCGGTGGAGGTCCGCCGCACCCTCCAGTGGCTGGGTCAGGTCCGCTGACGCGGCGGCCCGGCCGCCGCGCCCCGCTGCCGGCGCCGGTACGCCGAGCCCAGTAGGACGGCCGCCGCCACCGCGGCCACCGCCGCCCCCGGGAGCAGCCCCGGCGGGCGGAACCCGCAGTCGAGGGTGGTGGTGCGGCCGTCCAGCGGGACGGCGACCAGGCCCAGGTACGCGCCGGCCGGGCGGCCGTCGCAGCTCCAGCCCGCGACGGCCGGCACCGACAGGACCGCCGTGCCCGTACTCCCCGGGGGCAGGGTCGCGCGCACGCCCGAGGAGGACACCCGTACAGAGCCGGCGGCCGAGGCGCGCAGCGCGGACACCGCCGCGTCCAGCCGGGGCCGGTCCAGGCAGGACAGGGCCCAGGCCGCCGGCGCGGGCCGGTCGAAGACCAGCTTCGAGGCGGGGCCGTGCGAGACGCCCATCGGCTGGAGCGCGGCCCGGTTGCGGGGCGCCCAGCCGTTCAGCCGGAAGGCGGGGCCGTCCGCGAGGCGGGCCGTGGCGTTGTACTCCGGTGCCCACAGGAAGGCCTCCGTGCCCGCCCGGCAGACCCCGGGGGCGACCGGGTCCTCGTACACGCGCGCGCCCAGCAGCAGCTCCTGGTTGGCGAAGGGCGAGTCCCCGTAGGTGGGGGACGGGCCCGCGGGACGGACCGTCACCAGCGGGAGGACCTCGGCGCGGGCCACGGTCCCGTCGGGCTTCAGCCGGGCGCCCACCGCGAACACCGCGTCCGTCACCGGGTTGTCGAGGCTCTGGACGTTGCGGCCCCGGGAGGTCCAGCCCGCGCCCAGCGCCGCCATGGAACGCGTGAACACGTCCGGGGTGTGGCTGCTGTAGTACGAGCCGCCCTCGCCGCCGAGCAGCATCGGGTCGTTGCCCGACAACGCGGGCCGGCCCGGGTCGGTCCGGTACGCGGGCCAGCCGTCGGCGCCGGCCAGGGCCGTGGCGCGGGCGGTGTGGTCCGCGCCCCAGGACGGGTAGTCGTCCAGCCCGCCCAGCTTCCCCTTGTGCCCGTACGCCGCCGTCGCCGCGGCCTGCGCCCCCAGCACCGCGATCAGCAGGGCCGCCGCCACCGGCACCGCCCGACGCCGGCCGAGCGCCCACCACGCCCAGGCGGACACCGCCAGACCGGCGCCGAAGAGCGCCGCGCCCCAACCCGTCGTCAGCCCGCTCCCGGCCGCCGCCACCGCCACGGCCGTCACGAGGACGCCCGCGCCGGCCGCGAGGGCCCGCACCCCGGGCAGCCCGGCGGCCAGGCCCGTCCAGGCGGCGATCACCACGATCCCGGCCAGCACGAAGGTCTGCCGGTACGGGCTGCCGTTCGGCGTCGCGAAGACGTGCCAGGCCAGATGGGTCGGCGCCCACTGCAGGGACACCAGTACGGCGGCCACCAGGCCCGCCCACCACCACCGGGTCCGGGCCGGCAGCGCCCGGTGGAACGGCAGCGCCGCCACCAGCAGCAGGGTCCCGGTGCCCACGAACAGGGCGGGGGAGGAGAAGGAGTACGTCGCCGGCAGCAGCCGGGCCAACAGGTCCGGCCACGGCACGGGCCGGAACTCCTTGAACCAGCCCGGGTAGGCCTGCCTGGAGCTCAGGAACAGCGGCACCAGCAGGGGCGCCGCGAGAGCGATCCCCAGCAGCGTCGTCACCGCCGCCCGCACGCACACCCGGACCCGCTCGCGGACGTCGTCCCGGGTCAGCACCACGCGGACCAGCAGCACCAGCGCCGCGCCCAGGGTGGCCATGTACGCGGTGTAGAAGTTCGCCGTCCAGCACAGGGCCACCACCAGCGCCCCCGCCACCGGACGGCGGGGGCGCAGCGCCCATTCCCCCGTCAGGCACAGGAGCGGGAAGGCGATCAGCCCGTCCAGCCACATCGGGTTGTAGGACGCCTCCAGCACCGACCAGCCGCACAGCGCGTACGAGGCGCCCAGCAGGCCCGCCGCCCACCAGGGCCCCGGCCGCTGGGTCCGCAGCAGCCAGGCCATCGCCGCGGCCGCGGCGGCCGTCTTGAGCACGGTGACCACGTACACCGCGAGGTCGATGTCGGCGCGCGGGAAGAACGCCACCAGGACGGCGAAGGGACTGGACAGGTACGTGCCCAGGTCCGGCAGGAAGCCGGTGCCGTACCCGGAGCTCCAGTTGAGGAGGAGCCCGCCCTCGGCCCGCCCGTGCAGCAGGTCCCACAGGCGCGCGTGGAAGGGGACGAACTGGTTCCCGAGGTCGTTCACGCTGCGGTGGCGCGGACCGTACGGGAAGACGCGCGCGGCGGCGTCGCCCGCGCACACGGCCGCCGTCGTGATCAGGGCCGCCAGGGCGGCCCCGGCGAGGCCGGCGCGGCGACCGGACGACGGGCGGGGACCGGCCGCGGCGGAGGCCGACGGGTCCGTCCCGGGGGCGGTCCCGGCGGCCGCGGGGCGCGCGGCGGAGCGGTGCGGGGCGTGCTGCGATGTCGACATGGTGGGCCGACCTTCCCAGAAACGGAGGGCATGGTGGTGGCCGCGGAGTGAACTCGCACCCCAACACCCCCGGAATCGTTGGTCGAACCGGTGGCTCGGGCCACCCTGACTGCATACCATCGATCACCGCACGGCCCTTGTGCACCGACGCACAATCTCCCGGCCCTGGAGGCTCCTTTGCACCGTCGCACAGCGCTCTCCGTCTCCGCCGCCCTGCTCGTGGCGGCCCCCCTGCTGTCGGCCTGCTCGGGCGGGACCCGCCCCGGCACCGCGGCCGTCGTCGGCGGGGAACGGATCACCACCTCCGCGCTCCAGGCCCAGGTGAACGACGTCCGCACCGCGCAGAACCGTTCCGAGCAGGGCGCCCAACTCATCGAGGCCACCGCCGGCCTGGAACGCACCAAACTCAACAAGATGATCCAGAGCGCCGTCCTGGAGCGGGCCGCCGAGGCCGCCGGGGTGTCGGTGACCACCAAGGAGATCGAGGGCGTCCGCAAGGCCCAGCTCCAGCAGGCGGGCGACGAGAAGACCCTGGAGGCGGCCGCCCTCCAGCAGGCGCAGCTGGCGCCCGGCCAGATGGACGCCGACGCCCGCTTCAAGCTGCTGCGCGACAAGCTCTTCGCGCACTACGGCAGCCAGGAGAAGGCCCTGGCCCAGCTCGGCGCGGCCGCGAAGGCCCTCGACATCGAGGTCAACCCGCGCTACGGCCGGTGGGACGCCCAGCAGATCCTGCTCGGCGACCAGGAGACCCCGTGGATCACCCAGCGCACCCGGCCCGAGCAGGCTCCCCCCGCCGGGGCCTGAGCCCGCGCGGCGGAGGTAGGTTCGGAGGGTGACCGACCACACCGCCGAACCCGCCACCGCCGCCGCTCCCCTCCCCGCCGGCCCCGCCGACGGGGAGGGCACCGAGCCCGCGGGCCGCATCGTCCTGCTGACCGCGAGCCACCGGGTCGCCCCCGGACTGCTGTCCTGGCCCGCGTGGCAGACCCTGCACGGCGCGGACCGGGTGCTGTGCGCCGACCCGGATCATCCGCAGCTGCCGTACCTGCGCGAGGCGGGCGTGACCGTCGAGCGGACGGCCCCCGACGCGCACGAGCTGGTCGAGGCCTGCGCCGGGGGCCGCACGGTCGTGGTGATCCCGGGCGGGGAGGGCGACGGCCGGCTCACCGACGGACTGGCCCGCCTCGCCGGTTCCGGCCGCGTCTCCATGCCGGACCTGGAGCTGCTGCCCGGCTCGTACGACCTGCCCGGGGCCCGGCTGCTCGACGTGGTCCAGGTGATGGACCGGGTCCGGCGCGAGTGCCCCTGGACCTCCCGGCAGACCCACGAGGGGCTGGTGAAGTACGCGCTGGAGGAGGCGTACGAGCTGGTGGAGGCCATCGAGGGCGGGGACCGCGCCGAACTGCGCGAGGAACTCGGCGACGTCCTCCTCCAGGTCGTCTTCCACGCCCGCATCGCGCAGGAGGGCGCGCGGGACGCCGCCGAGGGCGATGACGACGGCGACGAGGGCGACGGGCCGTTCTCGATCGACGACGTGGCCGGCGACCTCGTCGACAAGCTGATCCGCCGGCACCCGCACGTCTTCGGCGACGAGAAGGCCGACACCCCGGAGGAGGTCCACGCGCACTGGCAGGCCACGAAGGCCGTCGAGAAGCAGCGCGCGTCGGTGACCGACGGGATCCCGCTCGCCCAGCCGGGTCTCGCGCTCGCCGCCAAGCTGGCGGGTCGGGTCCGCGCGGCGGGCCTTCCCGTGGAGCTGCCCCGGGGCGAGGGGATCGGCTACGAGCTGCTGGCGCTGGCGGCCCGCGCCGAGGAGGCGGGAACCGACCCCGAGACCGCGCTGCGCGCGGCGGCCCGCGCCTACCGGGACGCGATCCGGGCGGCCGAGGGCGTCGCGTAGCGCTCCGGCGCAGGAGCCGGGCGGCCCTCAGTCCTCGCGCGGGGAGCGTCCCGACGGGTTGTGCCAGTGCGGGGCGGGCCGGTCCAGGAACCACTCGCCGAAGCCCGTCGGCCGGTTCGGGGCGGCGCCGACGGGGGGAACGACGTCGTGGAAGAGGCGGTCGGGTCGGGCCCCGAGCCCTTCCAGCAGCTGAACGGTCTCGTCGACGAACTGCGGCGGCCCGCTGAGGTAGACGTCCTGCTCCCGCCACAGCCCCCGGTTGCTGAGCGCGGTCGCCAGCCGGTCGGTCGCCTGGTTGCGGTGCCGGCCCGGGGCGGGCGTGATGTAGGTGACGGCGAGCCAGCTCAGGGCGGCGGCGTACGCGTCGATGAGCGGCCGGTCGTAGAGGTGCGCGGAGTCCCGGGCGACCGCGAAGAGCCGTACGTCGTGATCGGGAGGGCGTTCCACCAGGTCCTCCAGCATGGCGCGGACGGGCGCCCAGCCGGTCCCGGCGGCGATGAGGGTGATCGGCCGGTCCGCGCGGCGCAGGGTCAACGCCCCGCCGGGGGCGCCGAGTCGCAGCCGCTCGCCGGGCCGGACCTCGCGGACCAGCGCGGTGCTGAGCCGGCCGCCCTCGATGCGGCTGACGTGGAGGTCGACGGTGCCGTCGGCGCGGGGCGCGTTGCCCAGCGAGTACGTGCGCCAGGTGGTCGGCACGCGCGCGCTGCTCACGCTCACGTACTGGCCGGGGAGGTGGGGGAGGGGGGCGTGCGGCCTCAGGGTCAGTACGGCGATGTCCTCCCCGTACTGGAGGTGCCGGACGATCTCGGCGTCCCACCAGGGCGGCGAGTCGTCGGCTGCGGCGCCGGCCGTCATCACGTCGGCGATCACCTGGTAGGCCTCCGCCCAGGCCTTCTCGGTGGCCGGGCTCCAGGCCTCGCCGGAGGTCTCGGCGAGCGCGGCCAGCAGGCTGGCGCCGACGGCCGCGTAGTGCTCGGGGCCGACGAGGAACTTGCGGTGGTCGCGGCCGAGGTCGCGGAGGTAGGGAACGAGGGTCTCGTCCTCCAGGCGCGAGATGACATGGGTGAGGGCCGCGAAGAGCCGGTCCCGCTGCCGCTCCATGTCCTGCGGGGCGGGCGGGAAGAGCTCACGGATCCCGGGGTTGTGCCAGAACAGGTGGGAGTAGAAGTACTTGACCGCGTGCTCGGCCCTCCTCTCCACCACCGCGAAGCTACTTTTCAAGATCCTCACATCCACAAAACCGAAAGTAGGAACGGCGGGGAACGGGACGTCAAGGGATGGACGATCTACGGACAGCCGCGACGAACACCCCATACCGGATCGCCGGTACGGTCCGGGATACGGTCTGCGGGTGCATGAGCAGACCTCCGCGACCCCGGCCGATTCCCCCTCCACCGAGGGGCCGACCCTCTTCGACTGGGAGTTCGCGACCGACCCCTACCCCGCCTACGCCTGGCTGCGCGAGCACTCCCCGGTGCACCGCACCAAGCTCCCCAGCGGGGTCGAGGCCTGGCTGGTCACCCGCTACGCCGACGCCCGGCAGGCCCTCGCCGACCAGCGCCTCAGCAAGAACCCGGCGCACCACGCCGAACCCGCGCACGCCAAGGGGAAGACCGGCATCCCGGGGGAGCGCAAGGCGGAGCTGATGACGCACCTGCTGAACATCGACCCGCCGGACCACACGCGCCTGCGCCGGCTGGTGTCGAAGGCGTTCACCCCGCGCCGCGTCGCCGAGTTCACCCCGCGCGTGCAGGAGCTCACCGACCACCTGATCGACGCCTTCGCCGCGAAGGGGGAGGCCGACCTCATCCACGAGTTCGCCTTCCCGCTCCCCATCTACGCCATCTGCGAGATGCTCGGCGTACCGCGCGAGGACCAGGACGACTTCCGCGACTGGGCCGGGATGATGATCCGCCACGGCGGCGGTCCGCGCGGCGGGGTCGCCCGCTCGGTCAAGCAGATGCGCACCTATCTCGGGGAACTCATCCACCGGAAACGGGACGACCTGGGCAATGACCTCATCTCCGACCTGATCCGGGCAAGTGACCACGGCGACCACCTCACCGAGGCCGAGGCCACGGCGATGGCGTTCATCCTCCTGTTCGCCGGCTTCGAGACGACCGTGAACCTCATCGGCAACGGCGTCCACTCCCTCTTCATGAACCCCGAGCAGCGCGAGCGCCTCCAGGCCTCCCTCGCGGCCGGTGAGAGCGGCCTGCTGGAGACCGGCGTCGAGGAACTGCTGCGCTACGACGGCCCGGTGGAGCTGGCGACCTGGCGGTTCGCGACCGTGCCGCTGACCCTCGGCGGGCAGGAGATCGCGGCCGGCGACCCCGTGCTGGTGGTCCTCGCGGCGGCCGACCGCGACCCCGAGCGGTTCGCCGACCCGGACACCCTGGACCTGTCCCGCGGTGACAACCAACACCTCGGGTACGGCCACGGGATCCACTACTGCCTCGGCGCTCCGCTCGCCCGGCTCGAAGGGCAGACGGCGCTCGCGACTTTGCTGACGCGTCTGCCGGATCTGGAACTTGCCGTTCCCCCCACGGACCTGCGCTGGCGCGGCGGACTCATCATGCGTGGCCTGCGCACGCTTCCGGTTCGCTTCACACCCCGAAACAACTGAGGCGCTTTCCGACGCCGTCTGATCACACGTCAGTCACCTGCCGAACTTGTGACAATCGTTCGAAGGCCGCTAGGTTCTGCCGTTACCCCGCCGTTATGCGAAAGGTGCAGCCTCATGCGTTCCGGGAACGGCCGCCACAGACGCCCCCGCCAGGTACCCGCCCTGGTCGTCACCGCCGGAGTCACCGGCTCCGCACTCGCCCTGCCCCTGCTCGCCGCCACGAACGCGAGCGCGGCCGACACGAGCACGTGGGACAAGGTCGCCGACTGCGAGAGCGACGGCACCTGGAGTGCCAACTACGGCAGCGGTGAGTACGGCGGGCTCCAGTTCACCCAGGAGCAGTGGAGGAACGCGGGCGGACTCGCCTACGCGGAGCGCCCGGACCTCGCCAGCCGCTCCCAGCAGATAGCCGTCGGCGAGAAGGTGCTGGCCTCGCAGGGCCCCCAGGCGTGGCCGCTGTGCGCGGCCTCGGCCGGCCTGACGCAGCAAAGCCCGGCCGCCGCCGTGGACCCGGGCGACCCCGGGCCCGCCGGCCCGGTCGCTCCCGCCCCGGTCCGGCCCGACGGTTCGGTGCCCGTCGTCGGCTCCGAGCCCGCAGTCGACTTCGGGGCCCCGACCCCGCAGCCGGGGCAGCAGGGCTCGCAGGGCCCGTCCACCGGCCCGACCGGCCTGCCGGACTACCCGCTGGGCCCCACCAGTGGACTGCCCGTCATGCCCGATCCCGACTCCCCGGCCCCGTCCGCGGACCCGACGGCCCCGCCGACGACCGTGCCGCCCACCACGACCCCGCCCACCACGGCCCCCACCGGCCCGGCGGACCCGACGGCCCCCGGTACCCCGACCGTTCCGGGCACCCCCACCGCGCCGGTGGACCCGACGGCCCCCGCCGCACCGCTCACCCCGGGTGCCACGCCCACGGCCGTGCCCGCCGGTGTGGTCGACGGAGCGGGCAAGCACCGCGGTCCGGCAGCCGTCGAGGCGCCGGGCGCTCCTGACGCCGCGTCGAGCCCCTCGTACACCGTGAAGGCCGGCGACAGCCTCACCGCGATCGCCGACGCCAAGGGCCTCAAGGGTGGTTGGGGCGAGCTGTACGCGGCCAACGAGCAGGTCATCGGAGGCAACGCCGACCTCATCAAGCCGGGTCAGAACCTGGATCTAACCAAGGAATAGGGGCAGTTCGGCCATCCGGAAAGAGTTGAATGTCCGTTATCGGCAAATGAGACATGCGTCTCTTCCGATCAACTGGCGTGTCTCATTCCGGAACTTCCACAAACCCGCCCCTCACCTGCGTAAACGTACTTTTGAGGATGGCAAGTAGGCCGGTTTCTCCCTGATGTCGCGCGTTGAACATCAGGGGGAGACCTGTCTACCTTCTGAGTCGCTCGCCACCGCGGGCTCCTTCGACCGCATCGCCGAATCCTGCCGGCGGACGGGGGGAACAGTCGTCGCGCAAGCGCCGAAGGCAGGAGCGGGGGAACCAAGGTAGGCGCCGGGAGAGGCCGTTGAGAGACGGCCGCGTACCGGCTTGGGGTTAAGCCACGTGCTCGACACGTGACCGGGCAACTCATCCGCCCGAACCCGACAGCTCACCTCGAAGGCGTCGGTGAGGAGAAATCCATGCTGCTTTCCGGCAAGGGCAAGCACCGTCGCGGCTCCAAGGCCGTCCGTATCGTCACGCTCGCCGGTGTCGCCGGTGTCGCCGTCGCGGCCCCGCTGATGGCCGCCGGTACCGCGAGCGCCGCGACCGTCTCCGAGTGGGACAAGGTCGCGCAGTGCGAGTCCGGTGGCAACTGGGCCATCAACACCGGCAACGGTTACTACGGCGGCCTGCAGTTCTCGGCCTCCACCTGGGCCGGCTACGGCGGCAAGGCGTACGCCGCGACGGCCAACCAGGCCAGCAAGTCCCAGCAGATAGCCATCGCCGAGAAGGTCCTCAAGGGC
The DNA here is from genome assembly GCF_024721315.2 of Streptomyces sp. Isolate_45. Classification (GTDB taxonomy): domain Bacteria; phylum Actinomycetota; class Actinomycetes; order Streptomycetales; family Streptomycetaceae; genus Streptomyces. The sequence goes on along the minus strand of NZ_JANFAK020000001.1, from coordinate 8,008 downwards.
CAGGGCAAGGGCGCCTGGCCGCACTGCGGCAAGGGCCTGTCCAACTCCGCGTACAACGGCGGCGGCTCGACCACCACGCCCGCCAAGCCGAAGCCCGAGACGAAGCCGGCCAAGCCCGCCCAGCCGGCGAAGCCCGCGAAGCCGGCCACGCCCGCCAAGCCGTCCACGCCGAAGGCCGAGCCGAAGCGCACCGACGTTCCGGTCTCGCGCTCCGAGCGCGTCGAGACCCCGGCCGTCAAGCCGCAGGCCCCCAAGACCGAGGCCCCGGCGACCGGCAACGGCACCTACGTGGTCAAGGCCGGCGACACCCTGGGCACCATCGCCCAGGCGAACGGCGTCAAGGGTGGCTGGGAGAAGCTCTTCCAGCTGAACAACGACACCGTCAAGGACGCGGACCTGATCTTCCCGGGTCAGAAGCTGAAGCTCAGCTGAATTCCGGCATAACGCCGCATCACCCGCGGCCTCCGCATCATGCCCACCGCCCGGCGCGTATCCCCTCACGCGCCGGGCGGCGGCATGTTCCGGGGCCGGTCCGACCGGCCCTTCGCGGGCCGGAGCCCGATTGTTCAAGAGACCTATGTCCTGGAAGAGGGGCATTCAGCCCCTATTTCGTCCCAGGACCCGGGCGGTCGGCGGGCCCAGTGCCCGGAGCCGGTTAGGCTCTAGGCGGCAAGGCCATCCCACGGCCTGACACGCCACCGCACACCCAGCGTCACATCCCAGAAGGAGATGCTCGTGCCGTCCATCGACGTCGTCGTAGCCCGGGAAATCCTGGACTCCCGAGGCAACCCCACGGTCGAGGTCGAGGTGGGCCTCGACGATGGCAGCACCGGCCGTGCTGCAGTTCCGTCCGGCGCCTCCACCGGCGCATTCGAGGCCATCGAGCTGCGTGACGGTGACCCCAACCGTTACTTCGGCAAGGGTGTCGAGAAGGCCGTCCTCGCCGTCATCGAGCAGATCGGCCCGGAGCTCGTCGGCTACGACGCCACCGAGCAGCGCCTGATCGACCAGGCCATGTTCGACCTGGACGCCACCGAGAACAAGGGCTCCCTCGGCGCCAACGCCATCCTCGGCGTGTCCCTCGCCGTCGCGCACGCCGCGTCCGAGGCCTCGGACCTGCCGCTCTTCCGCTACCTCGGCGGCCCGAACGCGCACCTGCTGCCCGTTCCGATGATGAACATCCTCAACGGTGGGTCGCACGCCGACTCCAACGTGGACATCCAGGAGTTCATGATCGCCCCGATCGGCGCGGAGTCCTTCTCCGAGGCGCTGCGTTGGGGTGCCGAGGTCTACCACACCCTCAAGAAGGTCCTCCACACCAAGGGCCTCTCCACCGGCCTCGGTGACGAGGGCGGCTTCGCCCCGAACCTGGAGTCCAACCGCGCCGCGCTCGACCTCATCGTCGAGGCCATCAAGCAGGCCGGCTACGTTCCGGGCAAGGACATCGCGCTCGCGCTCGACGTCGCCGCGTCCGAGTTCTACAAGGACGGCAAGTACGAGTTCGAGGGCCAGTCCCGCTCGGCCGCCGAGATGACCGAGTACTACGAGGAGCTCGTCTCCGCGTACCCGATGGTCTCCATCGAGGACCCGCTGTACGAGGACGACTGGGCCGGCTGGAAGACCCTCACCGACAAGCTGGGCACCAAGGTCCAGATCGTCGGCGACGACCTCTTCGTCACCAACCCGGAGCGCCTGGCCCGCGGCATCGAGGAGGGCTCCGCGAACGCCCTGCTCGTGAAGGTGAACCAGATCGGTTCGCTGACCGAGACCCTCGACGCCGTCGAGATGGCCCAGCGCAACGGCTTCAAGTGCATGATGTCGCACCGCTCCGGCGAGACCGAGGACGTCACCATCGCCGACCTCGCCGTCGCCGTGAACTGCGGCCAGATCAAGACCGGCGCCCCGGCCCGCTCGGACCGCGTCGCCAAGTACAACCAGCTGCTGCGCATCGAGGAGATCCTCGACGACGCCGCCGTGTACGCGGGCCGCTCCGCCTTCCCGCGCTTCAAGGGCTAAGGGCCAATCAGCGCCTCGCGGCGCCGGCCTCCGTACGTCCCCGCACTCGGTCCCGTACCGTGTGCGGGGACGTATTGCGTAGCGCGCACTCAGGGGAGGCGGGACCATGGCCGAGAACCGGGACCGGTTCTCCACCTTCTCGACGGCGACCAGGCTCAAGCAGCTCGGTGAGCGGACCGCCGCGCACGTCTACCGCTCCCAGTCGCGGCGCCAGGTCCGCCGCAGCCGGCTCACCGGCCGGGCCGCACTGCTCGTCCTCGTCCTCTGTACCCTGGTCGTCGCCCTCGCGTACCCGATGCGCCAGTACGTATCCCAGCGCTCGGAGATCGCGGACCAGCAACGGGGCGCGGTCGACGCGTACAAGCGCCTCGAACAGCTCCGTGACGAGAAGGCCCGCTGGCAGGACCCGGCCTACGCGGAGCAGCAGGCGCGCAAGCACCTGCACTTCCTGCGTCCGGGCGAGACCGGCTACATCATGAACGACCCCGGGGCCGAGGCCTCGGAGCGCCGCCGCGGCGGGGAGGCCGGTTCCGACCGCCCCTGGTACTCCAACGTCTGGGACGGGGTCGACAAGGCCGACCGCCCCGGCGACTGAACGCGTACCCGCCCGTCCCGCACCCACCACCCACGAGACCGAAGAGACTTCCTCCAGGCATGCAGACGCCCCCGCCCCAGACCGACCGGACCGAGCCGACCGACGCGGACATCGAGGCGTTCGAGCAGCAGCTCGGCCGCCCCCCGCGCGGACTGCGCGCCATCGCGCACCGCTGCCCCTGCGGGCAGCCGGACGTCGTCGAGACCGCGCCCCGGCTCCCCGACGGCACCCCCTTCCCGACGCTGTACTACTTGACGTGCCCGCGCGCGGCCTCCGCGATCGGCACGCTGGAGGCCAACGGCGTGATGAAGGAGATGCAGGCCCGGCTCGCCGAGGACCCGGAACTCGCCGCCGCCTACCGGGCCGCGCACGAGGACTACATCCGGCGCCGCGACGCCATCGACGTGCTCCAGGGCTTCCCGAGCGCCGGCGGCATGCCCGACCGGGTCAAGTGCCTGCACGTGCTCGTCGGCCACTCCCTGGCCGCGGGCCCCGGCGTGAACCCGTTCGGCGACGAGGCCCTGGCGATGCTGCCCGAGTGGTGGGCCAAGGGCGCCTGCGTCACCCCCTGCGGGGAGCGGAAGGCCGAGGAGAAGGGCGAGGGTTCCCTGTGACCCGGGTCGCGGGCATCGACTGCGGTACCAACTCCATCCGCCTGCTCGTCGCGGACTGCGACCCCGCCACGGGCGCCATGACCGAGCTGGACCGCCGCATGACCATCGTCCGGCTCGGCCAGGGCGTGGACCGCACCGGCCGGCTCGCACCGGACGCGCTGGAGCGCACCTTCGCCGCCTGCCGCGAGTACGCCGCGGTGATCAAGGACCTCGGCGCCGAGCGGGTCCGCTTCGTGGCCACCTCGGCCTCGCGGGACGCCGAGAACCGGGACGACTTCGTCCGCGGCGTGCTCGACATCCTGGGCGTCGAGCCCGAGGTGATCTCCGGGGACCAGGAGGCGGAGTTCTCCTTCACCGGCGCCACCAAGGACCTCACCGGCGCGGGGGAGCTGGAGCGGCCCTTCCTGGTCGTGGACATCGGTGGCGGTTCCACCGAGTTCGTCGTCGGCGAGGAACACGTCCGGGCGGCCCGTTCCGTGGACGTCGGCTGCGTCCGGATGACAGAGCGCCACCTCATGGTGGACGGCCGGATCACAGACCCGCCCACCGCGGCGCAGATCGCCGCCGTACGGGCCGACATCGAGGCGGCGCTCGACCTGGCGGCGGAGACGGTCCCGCTCGCCGAGGCACGCACCCTGGTCGGCCTGGCCGGCTCGGTGACCACGGTCGCCGCCATCGCCCTCGGCCTGGGCGCGTACGACTCCGAGGCGATCCACCACTCCCGGATCCCCTACGAGCAGGTCCGCGAGATCACCGAGCGCATGCTGGGCTCCACCCACGCGGAGCGCTCGGCGATCCCCGTGATGCACCCCGGCCGGGTGGACGTCATCGGCGCGGGCGCCCTGGTCCTCCTCGCGATCATGGAGCGCACCGGAGCGCGCGAGGTCGTGGTCTCGGAACACGACATCCTCGACGGCATCGCCTGGTCCCTGGCCTGATACCCGCCCGTCCGACGGCGCCGCCCCGCCCACGGGCGGCCGGCGCCGTCGGCGGACGCGCGTCGGCCCACGGCGCCGCCTACCGTCGCAGGGCTGTCGCGGGGGGTCAGGGGCGGCGGTCCAGCGGGGGTTTCGTGGCGCGGACCCAGTTCAGGCCGAAGCCGTACCGCCGGTCGATCAGCTCGTGGACGTTCCGATCCCCGTCCGGCGCGTACCAGTTCACCTCGCGGCGCACCGTCAGGGCGTCCCCGTCCGGGACCGCGATCGCGATCGTGCAGCCCGTCGCCCCGGCCGGGGAGTCGTCCAGCAGGATCCGGCAGCCCGGACCGGAGGGCTCGGTCACGTCGACGGTGGCCCCGAGCCGGCGGAAGTCGGCCGAGCCCTCGTAGACGTAGACGAAGAACAGCAGCCGCGCGAACAGGTCGCGGTGGGCGAGGTTCACCCGCAGGGTCTCCCCGTCCGAGGAGTCGCCGGTGCGGTCGTCGTGGTCGAGCGCGAGGTGGGGCCACTCGGTGAGCGACCCGAAGTCGCCGCCCAGCGCCTGCACGACGGTCGCCCGCCCGTCCCGGAACTGCGCGAGGGCGCACAGGTTCACGTCCGCGCGGGCCGCGGGCAGCCAGTTCAGGTTCGCCCGCAGGGTGCCCCGTCCCCGGATCCGCGCCCGCGGGGAGGCCCGCGTGAGTACGGGTGCGGCGCCCTCTTCGCCGCGGAGCCTGATCACTCCGCGCGGGCGGTCTGCTGAGCCCATCTCTCCCCCGATCAGATGATGGGGGATCATATGACGGATCGTCGGGCTGGGCTATGATCCGAGCGCGCCGCTCCGGGTCGCCACCCGGGCGGGCAGGGGGTGGGCCGCGGCTTTCGTGCGGCCGTTCGGACGTACGGCTCGCCACCCCGCGTCTTCCATGGGGGTGGAAATGCCCGTTGGGGCACTGGCGACGGCTTCCTCGGTCGCCGCACAGCTCGACGACCTCGCCGCACACCCGGGACTCGGTTCCCGGCGGGACGAGCTGACATCACTCGCCGACGCCCTCCGGGGGCTCGGCGACGGGGACCTGGAACCCTGGACCGAACTCGACCTCCTCCAGGCCTTCGCCCGGGAGGAGAGCGTACGGGCCGTCCTGGAGGAGGAACCGGAACACCGGGCGTGGGCCGGCCTGGAAGTGGGCATCGGCTCCCTGGTGTTCCTGCCGCTGCTCCTCACCTGGTTAGGCCTCTCCCGCGCCACCAGCGCCTACGAGGCACTCATCGGCGAGGACCCGGCAGCCGCCGGGCGCCCCTTCCTCCAGCTCTGGCAGTCCGGCTTCGAGGGCCGGCTCGCGGCCTGGTCCACCTTCGGACACGTCGCCGGCTCCGCCACCGCGGTGATCTTCCTCCTGGTGCTGCTCGCCGCGGTCCACGGGGTCCGCCGGACCCGGACGGAACGCCGGGCCGACACGGCCCGCCGCACCGCGGACGACCTGCTCGCGCGGTTGGTGCCCGTACTGACCCGGGCCCAGCTGCTGCTCAACGAGCGGCGGCTGTCCTCCCCGCAGCGGTTCGCCGCCGAACTCACCGCGGCGGCCACCACCCTCGGCAAGCTCGGCGACAAGGCGGTCCGCGCCCACCGGCAGTTGAACACGGCCGTCACCGCCGTGTCCGACGCGGTCGAGAACGCGGGCAACCGCCTCGCCTCCGTCGACGCCGCGGTGCTCCCGCTGGAGCAGGCGGTCGGCCGGGTCGAAACCGCCGTGACGGCCAACGGCGCGGAGGTGAGCAAGGCCGTCGAGTCGCTGAACGAACCGCTGGAGCGCAGCGGCGCCCTCCTGGAATCCGCCGTGAACGGCAGCGGCGTCATGGTGCGCCGGGCACTGGAGGACGTACGCGCGGTCAACGGCGAGGTACGGGACGCCCTGGGCGCGGCCGGCGAACGGGTCGAGGACTCGGTGACCGTACTCGCGGCCGCACAGCGGTCGTTCACCACCGGGACCGAGGTCGCGGCGGACGTCTCGGCCCGGGTCCTCGCCCGCCTGGGCGAGGTCACGGAGAGCACGGCCGAGGCGGTGACGCTCTCGCAGCGGGCGGTCCTCGGGCTGGACGGGCAGACGGAGGCGCTGCGCCGGGCCGCCGAACGCTTCGCGGAGCTCGCCGAGGCCGTCTCGCGGGCCGCCGCCGACTTCGCCGCCGCGGCCCCGACCGCCGCGATCCGGACCGACGCGGTGCCGGCCGACGCGGTTCCGATTCCGGCCGACGCTGTCCCGGCCGACGCGGTGCCGGTTCCGGTTCCGGCCGACGCGACCGCGGGCCCGTTCCGCCCGGTTCCGCTCTCCGCTCCGGCCGCTCGCGAGCCCGCCGTGAACCTGGCCAAGGCCGACGAAGGCCACCACGAGCGGGCCGCGGACCAGCCCCGGGCGGACGCCCGATGACGAGGCCGCGACGGCCGCGGTTCGATCCGCTGACGCTCGCCGGCTGGCTGTTCGCCGACATGCTCCTGGTCCTGGCCCTGGTGGCGATGGGGGATCAGGGCGATCCGGTGAAGGCCGCCACGGCGAGGAAGCCGGGGCCCTCCCCGAGCCCGAGCGCCTCCCCGAGCCCCTCGCCGACCCCCTCGGGGCCCCGCGCCGTCGAGCGGCAGGCCGTGGAACTCGCGTTCGACGCCGCCTCCGGCGACACGGACCGCATCGTGCGCCAGCTCAGGGAGAGGACGGAGGCGCACAAGGGCCGCACCGCGGCCTTCGTCCTCACCTTCGGCCGCAGCCCGGAGGTCGGCTCGGGCGTCGACTACGCCCGCCGCGTCAACTCCCTGCTGGCCCAGGCCCGCCCGGAGATGTTCACCGGCGCCACCACCCGGGACTTCTTCGTACAGGGCCCGGCGGGCGGCCACGCCGAGCTCGAAATCTACTTCTACACCTACTGACTCCCACTCCCCGGAGGCGCGAGACCGTGCAGATCCTTCCCTTCTACCTGGTGTGCGACGAGTCCGGTTCGATGGCCGGACCGTCGATCGACAGCATCAACAGCGCCCTGCCGGAGCTCCACAAGGAGATCAGCACCAACCCGACGGTCGCCGACAAGACCCGCTTCTGCCTGATCGGCTTCTCGGACGACGCCACCGTGCTCCAGTCACTGGCCGACCTGAGCGACCTCGACACCCTCCCGGCCCTGTCGGCCGGAGGCCTGACCGCGTACGGGGAGGCCTTCCGCACGCTGCTGCGCTGCATCGAGACGGACGTGGCCGCGCTGAAGGCGCAAGGGCACGACGTGTACCGGCCGGTGGCCTTCTTCCTCTCCGACGGCGGACCCACCGACGAGGACTGGATCCAGGCCCACCAGGACCTCATCCAGGCGCGTTACCGGCCGAACATCATCGCCTTCGGCATCGGCGAGGCCGACCGGGCGACGATCGGCCACGTCGCGAACTTCCGCGCCTTCATCCAGGAGGACAAGAACGTCTCTCCAGCCGCCGCCCTGCGCGAGTTCGCGGCCAGCCTGACCCGGTCCATCGTCCGTTCGGCGAGCAGCATCGCGGCCAACGGCAACGACACCTTCAACCTCGTCATCGACGAGACCGTGCCCGGCTTCATGACCGTCCCGCTCGACAAGCTCTGAGGCGCGCCGTGCACCAGGAGACGACCGACCCCGCGGACCGACGGGCCGCCCCGTACGACCACCAGCACCCGCACGACCCGGCGTACGGGCCGCCGCCCCCGGGAGAGCCGACGGCACCCCCGGCCCCGCCGGAGGAACCCCCGACGGCCCCCGAACAGAGCCCCGAGCCCGCGCCCGCCCACCCGTCCGGCCCGGGGGGCCGGGGGCCCCCGGGCTAGGGAGATCAAAACTGTTAAAAACAAATAAAATTTTAAAAA
>NZ_JANFAK020000019.1 GCF_024721315.2 Streptomyces sp. Isolate_45 | reverse complement strand
CCCGGCCGACGCGACCGCGTCCACCGGACCGGCCCGCCCGGGCGAAGCGATCCCGCCCGCACCGGCGCCGGGCACCCCCGAGCCCGGATCCGCCCCCGCCGTCCCCGGGGCCACCGACACCACCGAACCCCCGACGACTCCGGCTCCAGGGGCGCCCGCCCTCCCGGGCGCCCCCGCCGGCCCGTCGCCGCCCGTCACTCCGGTCGATCCCCTCACCCCCGCCACCCCGACCACCCCGACCGGCTCGGCGGTGCCGTCGCCCGGTTCCGTCCCGGAGCCCGCGCCGGTCGCCACCGGCGCCACCCCCTCCCGGCCCGCTCCGGCCCCTCGGCCCGCGCAACCGGCTCCCAAGCCGACCCCGAAGCCCGTCGCCGCGCCGATCCCCGCGTCCGCCCGGGCCGGCGTGGGCAAGGACTTCGACGGCAGCCCGACCGTCGGGCGAATGTTCGTCATGAAGGGCGGCGGCGCGTACTTCTGCACCGCGAGCGTGATCTCCTCCCCCGGGCGCAACCTGGTGCTCAGCGCGGCGCACTGCCTGCTCGGGCCGGACTCCCGCCAGGTGGCCTTCGTACCGCGCTACACCAAGGCGAAGCCGCAGCCGTACGGGATGTTCCCCGTGCTGCGCGACGCGGGCGGACGGCCGAGGATGTGGATCGACCCGCGCTACCGGCGCGAGGGGGCCGACCGGGCCGCCACGCTCGACGTCGCCTTCGCCCGGGTCGGCCCGAACTCCCGCGGGACGGCGGTGGAGACGGTCGTCGGCGGGAACCGGCTGGTCACCGGGGCCACGTTCACGCACGCCCGGGTCACCCTGATCGGGTACCCCTCGGCGGCGGCCCGCCCCCGCGTGTGCTTCAACCGGACGACGAAGTTCACCAGTCGGGAGGCGAAGATCCCCGGCTCGTTCCTGCGGATCGCCTGCACCGGCTATCCGGGGGGCACCAGCGGCGGCCCGTTCCTGACGCGCTACAACCAGCGCACGGGAACCGGGGACGTGGTCGGGGTCATCGGCGGCTGGAAGACCGGCGGGACCACGCCCGACACCTCCTACAGCTCGTACTTCGGCGCGCAGATCAGGAAGCTGTATCAGGCTGCGGTCGCCGGGGCGCGGGTGGGGTGAGGACCCGTACCCAGCGGGTCCGGCGCGGGTTGCCCACCGAACGCGGGGTGGCCGGGACGCCCTCGACGGTCAGCGGGTCGGCCGGGGCGAGGGCGAGCTGGCGGCGCAGGTCCGCGAGGGCCGCGTGCACCGGCGCGAGGATGACCTCGGCGCGCGGGTGGATGAGGGCGAGCGCGTGCGCGGTCGTCTCGATCGTCTCGGCGGCGTCCTCGGCGGCGGTCCGGCTCCACCCTCCGGGTCCGCCGTTGCCCCGGGGCAGGACGGCGTCGTAGAGGTGACAGGCGGCATCGGCCGCGGCGTCGGCCCGTTCTCCGACGCCCGGCCCCGCGATGGTCGGCAGCAGCTCCATGTCCGGTCAACGAGCGGGGCCCGTCGGGGGAACGAGCCGGGACGGCACGTCCGGCGGACACCTCCTCGGGCGCCCGTGCGGACCCCCTGCGCATACGCTGGTCCGATCATGAGTCTCAGAGACCGGTTCCGGGCCCGCGGCGCCGCCCCCGCGCCGGACCACGCCGCCGCCGGGGCCGACCGTGCCCCCGGGAGTTCCCGTACCGGCCGGGGGAAGCCCGGCGCGCGGGCGCGGTTCGCCGTCGTGCTGCGGACCCCCGCCCGGGCGGCCGAGCCGCTGTTCGCGGGGGCGCCGGCGCGCTGGCAACGGATGCTGCCGTACGCCGTCGTGGGCGTCTTCGTCGTCACGCTGATCCCGGTGACGATCTCCGTGCTGGTCAACGACTACGCGCTGGGCGGCGGCTGGGCGGGGGCGCTGGGCGTGGCTCAGACGGTGCCGCTGCTGCTCGCCGTGACCAGGCCCGTGGCCGCGTGGGGCATGGTGCTCTTCGCCGATGTCGTGGGGGCCCTGCTGCTCTTCGGCGCCGACCGGGTGGCGGGGCATTCCTGGCCGTGGCCCCCGATGGTCATCGTCGGGTACCTGGTGCTGATGGCCTGCCTGGGGCTTCGCGAGTCCATCCGGACGCTGGTCAAGGTGTGGCTGGCCACGGGCGCGGTCGGGGTGGTGCTCGGCTTCTTCGGGCCGGACGGGGTGACAAACACCGCCGCTCTGCTGTTCGTGCTGGCCGGGGCGCTGTTGGCGGTGACCGGGGCGCTGCGCGGGCTGGGTGACGCGCAGCAGCGGATCGCCGAGCAGGAGAGCATCAGCGAGGCGGAGCGGTCGCGGCGGACGCTGTTGGAGGAACGGGCGCGGATCGCGAGGGAGTTGCACGACGTGGTGGCCCACCACATGTCGGTGATCACCGTGCAGGCCGATTCGGCGCCGTACCGGCTGCCCGGCATGGCGGAGCCGGTCCGCGAGGAGTTCGAGGCCATCGCCGCGAGTGCGCGCGAGTCCCTGGGCGAGATGCGGCGGTTGCTGACGGTGCTGCGCGGTGACGGGGCGGCCGGTGACGGCGAGGGCGAGCGGGCCCCGCAGCCGGGGATGGACCGGCTCCAGCAGTTGGTGGAGGCGATCGTACGGGCCGGGCAGCCGGTCGAGCTGTCGCTGGCGGCCGGTGCGGGTGACGGGGTGCCGCCCGCGGTGGACCTGTCGGCGTACCGGATCGTGCAGGAGGCCCTGGCGAACGTCGTACGGCACGCGCCGGGCGCACGGACCAGGGTGTCGGTGACCCGGGACGCCGGGGAGGTGCTCGTGCTGGTGGTCAACGGACCGGCGCGGGACTCCGTGGTGGAGCTGGAGAGTTCGGGGACGGGCCACGGTCTGGTCGGAATGCGCGAGCGCGTACGGTTGACCGGCGGGACCCTGGACACCGGGCCGCTGCCCGACGGGGGCTTCCGGGTCGCCGCCCGCCTCCCGCTGAACGGCGGGGACGGGTCCGCCGAGACGAACGAGGACAGCAGTTGACCATCCGCGTGATCATCGTCGACGACCAGGCCATGGTGCGGGCGGGTTTCGCCGCCCTGCTGTCGGCGCAGGCCGACATCGACGTGGTGGGCGAGGCCGCGGACGGGCGCCAGGGGGTGCTGGTGTCGCGGACCGTGCACCCCGACGTGGTGCTGATGGACGTACGGATGCCCGAGCTCGACGGCCTCTCGGCGGCCCGCGAACTGCTCGATCCGCCGCCCGGGGTGGTGCACCGGCCGAAGGTGCTCATGCTGACGACCTTCGACATCGACGACTACGTGTACGAGGCGCTGCGCGCGGGCGCGTCCGGGTTCCTGCTGAAGGACGCCCCGCCGGCGGACCTGATCGCCGCGGTCCGGGTGGTCGCCTCGGGCGAGGCCCTGCTGGCGCCGTCCGTGACCCGGCGGCTCATCGCGGACTTCGTCCGGCAGCGGCCGGCTCCGCGCAAGGATCCGGCGCTGCGCCTGAACGGGCTGACGCCGCGTGAGACCGAGGTGCTGGAACTCATCGCGCGCGGGCTGTCGAACCAGGAGATCGCCGCCCATCTGGTGCTCGCGGAACAGACGGTGAAGACCCACATCGGTCGGGTGCTCGGCAAGCTGGACCTGCGCGACCGCGCCCAGGCGGTCATCTTCGCGTACGAGGCCGGTCTGGTCCGTCCCGGCGATTCGGCCTGACGGGACGACGCCGTCCGGAAGTCGTCTCCTCCACCCCCTACTGGGGTATGACCCCCGGGTTGGCTCCCCGGTGGGACGTGCCGTGCGGTACCTCCTTCCTACCTTCCTCCTCGTCACGAGGAGAGGAGAAGGGGCATGCGCCGCTTCGCAAGGACCGTGGGGGCCGCCGCGCTGGCGTTGGCCGTCGTCGCCGGAACCGCCGGCTGGGCCGCGGGGGACGCCCAGGCCGTGGTCACCGGGCCGCCGCCGGGCACCGCCGAATGGCGGGCCGCCGGCACGTCGGAGCGGCCGCTGCCCGATCCGTGGACGGCGGCGCCGGCCGAGGTGGCCCGGTTCTTCGCCGGCCTCGACGAGGCGCGCGAGCGGGAACTGCTGCGCGCCCACCCGTTGGTGGTGGGCAATCTGGAGGGGGCTCCCCTCCCCCTGCGGTACGAGGCCAACCGGCTGGCCGTCACCGCCACGGGCGAGGCGCGCTTCGCCTCCCTGGCCGCTCCGGGCCGGCAGATCCTGGGCTTCGACCCGCGGGGGCGGGGTCAGGTCGTCGAGGTGTTCGGGGACCTGGAACACGCCGCTCGGGTCTCGGTGATCGTGCCGGGGTCGGACAACGACGCCGTCTCCCACGACGCCCCGCGCAAACCGGCCACCGGTCCGGCGGGCACGGCCCGCGCGCTGCGGGCGGCGACGGGCGGGCAGGGCGCCGTCGTCGCGTGGACCGGCTACACGACGCCGGTCGGGGTCGGCATGGACGCGGCGGCCGGCAGGCTCGCCGAAGCCGGTGCGGTCCGGCTGGCCCGGTTCACGGCGGGGCTCGACGCGGTGGGCGCCCCCGATCCGGTGCTCTTCTGCCACAGCTACGGCTCGGTGGTCTGCGGGCTGGCGGCCCGGCACACCGATGCCTCCGACATCGTCGTGTTCGGCTCGCCGGGCATGCGGGCGGGGCACGTCACCGGTCTGCGGACCGCCGCCCGCGTCTGGGCCGCCCGCGGCCCGGACGACTGGATCGCGGACGTCCCGAACGTCGAGTTCGGCGGGATCGGCCACGGCGCCGACCCGGTGGCGGCCGACTTCGGTGCCCGCCGGATTCCCGCCGGCGACGTCCGGGGCCACACCGGCTACTTCGCCCCCGGTACGAGTTCCCTGGCCGCGTTCGCCGCGATCGCGCGGGGAGAGTCCCGATGAACGCGACGGCCCTCGTACGGAGGACGGCCGACCGCATCGACCGGCGGACGCCGCCGCACCGCGATCGGGCCGTCGACGGCCTGCGGGCCCTCGCCCTGTTGGCGGTGCCGACCGGGCACTGGCTGCTCGGCGGCTTCACCGTGGACGCCGAAGGCGGCCTGCACAACGCCAGCCCTCTCGCCGCCTTCGGGGGCCTCGCCCCGGCGAGCTGGGTGCTCCAGATGCTCGGGATCTTCTTCCTGGTCGGTGGCTACGCCTCGGCGCTGTCCTTCCGGCGCCGTCCGGGCTCCACCGGGACCTGGCTGAGGGCCCGGATCGTCCGGCTGGGCCGGCCGGTACTGGGGGTGACCGCGGTGTGGGCGCTGGCCGCGCCGCTGTTGTACGCGGCCGGGGTGCCGGAGGTCACGCTGCGGACCGGGGCCACGCTGGTGGTCCAGCCCCTGTGGTTCGTCGGGGTGTACGTGGTGGTCACGGCGCTGACCCCGTACTGCGTGCGGGCGGCCCACCGGCTCGGCGGGTGGGCGGCGGCCCCGCTGCTCGTCTGGGTCGCGGTGGTGGACCTGCTGCGCTACGGGCCGCTCGCCGAGGCCGTGCCGTCCTGGCTGCCGGTGCTGAACGTGCTGCCGGGCTGGCTGTTCGCGTACCAACTGGGCGTCTCGTGGGGTGAGCGGCGGATCGGGCGGCGCGGGGCGTGGCTGCTGCTGGTGGGCGGGGCCGCGCTGTTCACCGTACTGCTGGTGGTGTTCCAGTACCCGGCGTCGATGGTCGGGGTGCCGGGTGAGGCGCGGACGAACTCGCACCCGCCCTCGCTGCTGGTGTTGGCCCTGGCGTCGGCGCAGTCGGGGGCGGCGATCCTGCTGCGGGACCGGTTGGCGGGGCTGTTGGCGCGACCGTTGTGGTGGGCGCCGGTCGTCGTGGTGAACCTGTGCGCGATGACGATCCTGTGCTGGCACCAGAGCGCGATGCTGGCGGCGGCCGTCCCCGCGTCCCTCGTCGGTGAGGTTGCCGGACTGACGACGGCGCCCGTGACCGCGGGGTGGATCGTGGCGCGGGCCGCGTGGATGCCGGTGTTCGGGCTGCTGCTGGTGGTCATCGCCCGGTACGCGCGCCGCTTCGAGGCGCCGCCCGCCGACGGCCGGCGGTCGTCGGTGGCGCGCAGGGCCGTGGCGGGGCTGCTGGCGGCGGGGTTCGCGGTGTTCGCCCTGGGTCTGGCCTAGGTCGCGTCGGTGGCGGTGGCGTCGGCGTCGGCGCGGGCCGAACGACCGGCGCAGCCCCGGGTACGACGAGAGCGCCGCTCCCGGTGGGGAGCGGCGCTCTCGTGTCAGGTGCCGTGCGATAGCCGGGTCAGGCGATGGAGGCCGCGACGATGGCGGCGACGGCGAGGTTGCAGCAGGCGGTGACCCAGACGGCCGGGTGCGGCTCCGGGTCGACGACGATGGCGCCGAGCTTGCCCGGGGTGACCAGGTCCAGCACCAGGAAGGCCACCGCCATCAGGATCAGGCCGAGCAGGCCGAAGGCCGCGGTGGACAGCAGACCCTTGCCGAAGTCCTCGTACGTGGTCCAGATCGAGGTGAAGACGATGCCGCCGATGCCGAGGAGCGCGGAGCTGAGCAGGAGGGCGGCGTTGCGGTTGCGCTCCTCCCAGATCTGCTTCGGGAGCTTCCCGGGCGTCAGCACGTCCACCAGGACGATGCCGAGGATCAGCAGGACCAGGCCGAGGGCGCCGAACGCGCTGGTGCGGCCAAGTCCGTTGATGATGTCGCTCATTGAGAAGCCTGTCTCCGGGGTGGGTAGGAAGGTTGGCGGTGGCGTGTCCGCCGTGGGCTGGCCGAATCTATCGCACGGCCCGGCGGCGGACCATGGGGAGGTCAGGAAATGGCAAAGGTCAGGGCCGCGAGGGCAGCCGAGGCGCCGGAGCTGACCGCGCTCGTGCTGCGTTCCAAGGCGTACTGGGGGTACGACGCGGATTTCCTCGCCGCGTGCGCGCCGCAGTTGCGGATCGCGGGCGCGGAGGTGGCGGCCCGGCGGATCGTGGTGGCGCAGGACGAGGGCGACGGGCGGGTCCTGGGCCTCGCCTCCCTGGAGGAGTTGGAGGGACCCGTCGACCCGGAGGAAGGTCCGGTCCCGGTTGGTCCGGAGCCGGTTGGTCCGGTCGACCCGCGGGAGGGCCCGGTCCAGGAAGGACCCCGGGACCGGCAGGAGCCGGGGCGCGCCGCGCGGCTCGGGTTGCTGTTCGTGGAGCCGGACGCCATCGGGCGGGGCATCGGCCGGCTGCTGTACCGGGACGCGGTGCGCCGGGCCGCCGCGTTCGGGGTCCGCCGGCTGCTCGTCGACGCCGATCCGCACGCGGCGGGCTTCTACCGGGCGATGGGGGCGGTGGCGTCGGGGAGGTCCCCGGACGGTCTGCTCCGGTTCGAGGTGGCCCCGGTGCCCCTGGCGGACTGGGCGCTGGCCTGGACGGGCGGGATGCCGGCGGTGCACGTGGGCAACGTGGCGGAGTTCAACGCCCAGTTCCAGGACGCCTCCCTGGACGACCGGCAGCAAGCCGCGCACCACTACGCCTGCCTGGCCGCCTTCTACAGCCCCTGCCCCGCGGCCCTGGTGTTGCCCGGGGCGGTGCCGCCGGGGTGGATCCGGCTGGTCGGCCGGGAGTTGGGGTGGGGACCGGAGGTGGAGGTGTACGACGGTGTGGCGGAGCGCGGTCCCGGGCTGTCGGACGCCGTCGTGGCCCGGCCGGCGCTGGCCGGGCGGGTCACGGGGCGCGGGCTGCCCCTCGTACCGTGGGGGCGGACGGCGGCGTTCGCGCGGCTGGCGGGCCTGCCGTGGCGGCCTCGGGAACTGCGGTACGAGTCCAAGTCGGCGGCGCACGCCCTGTTCGGCCGGCTCCTGGCGGGCGGCGGGCATCCGCGGATCGTGCTGCCCGGGCAGTGGCGGGCGGGGAACCGCTGGACGGCGGTGCGGCTGCTGGCTGCGCGGGCCCGGGCGGGCGAGAGCACCGTTCTCAAGTCGGATCACGGCGTCGGGGGTTCGGGCACGACGGTGGTGACGCCCGCCGCGGTCCGGGAGGCGGGCGGGGCCCGGGCGGTGTTGCGGGGCCTGCCGCGCGGGCCCCTGCTGGTGGAGGAGTACGTCGCCGGCCCGGCGGGACCGGACGCCGGGCCCCGGGACCTCACCTACGACGGTTTCGTGGACGACGCGGGCCGGGTGCGCGAGGTGGGCGCGGCGGTGATGGACGTGGTCGACGGCGCCTACCGGGGCGCGACGGTGGGTCCCGGGGTGGTGCCCGGAGCGCTGGAGGGGCCGCTGCTGGCGTTCGGGCGGGCGGTGGGCCGGGAACTGGCCGACGGCGGCTACCGGGGCTGGTTCGACGTGGACTTCGTCACGGACGCCGCGGGGCGGCTCGCGCCGACGGAGACCAACCTGCGGCTCACCGGGCCGTCGGTGGCGTTCATGGTGGCGGCGCGGCTCGACGTGCTGCGGGGGGCCGGGCACCTGGTACGGATCGCCGACCGGGTGGAGCTGGGCGCCCGGCTGCCGGAGGCGCAGTGGGACGAGCTGTGCGCGGGCCTGGCGCGGGCCTGCGCGGATCTGGGCGCGGTGTTCGTCCCGGCCGTTCCCACCGCCGCCTTCGATCCGGCGCCGTGGTTCGGGGTGCTGGTCGCCGCGCACGAGGCCGGGGTGTTGGACGCGGCGGAGGAGCTGGTGCGGGCGGGGGCCCTCGCCGTGGGCGAGGGCTTCGCCGCGGACGGGGTTCAGTCGTCGAAGTCGAAGGGGCTCGTCGGTCTGCGGGTGACATAGAAGGCGAGGATTCCGGCGGCGATCATCAGGGGGACGTTGAAGACGTAGACGAGGGTGGCCTGGCGGGCCCAGTCCTGTTTGGCGGCCAGCCGGTAGAGGTTGTCCTGCGGCCACCAGGAGACCAGCAGGTACACGACCGCGAGGTGCGCGGCGGTGGTGACGCGCCGGCCGCGCCGTTGGGCGAGCATCCGGCGGCGGCCGTTGAACAGGAACATCACGCCCAGCCCGAAGGCCACGCATTCGAGCGCGTGCAGGAGGCCGAAGAGGACCGCCCAGTGGAGGGGGATGCCGGTGAGGTCGGTCGATCCGGGCCACAGGAGGTTCGTGACGAGGCGGGCGACGAGCCCGATGGCGAGTGCGCCGCAGCCGACGGCGCACGACAGCGAGCCCTGACCGGTGTTCGCGCCGCCGTACTTGGTCGCGCCGGGGCGCCTGCCGTACCCGGGCGGGGTGGGGGCGAGGAGGAGCGGCGGCTGCGGTACCCGCGCCCGGTCCTCCTGGCCGCCGCGGGTGCGGGGCAGGGTACGCAGCCGGATCACGGCGCGCGGCACCAGGCCGGCGGGCACCTTCTCGGCGAGGTGGGCGCGGAGTTCCCACGTCTCGGGGAGCGTGGTGCCCGGGCTCCGGGGCGGGTCGCCGTGCGGCGGGGCGACGTAGGCGACGAGCCGGGTCTCCCCCTTGCCGGAGGGGACGGGGGCCACGATGGCCGCGCCGATGCGGGGGTGGCTGCGGATCACCGCTTCCAGGGGGTGGGGGTCGACGGGCCGGCCGGCGAGGTCGAAACGGTCGCGGACCCGGCCCCCGAACTCCAGCAGGCCGTCGGCGCGGAGCCGGCCGAGGTCGCCGGTGGGGACGGCGTCGCCGCCGCCGGGCGGGGTGACGTGGATCTCCCCGTCACGCACGTCGGCCCGGCAGCCGGGGTGGGGGGTGCCCAACAGGGAGAGCCGCTCTGGGTCGTCGAGGGGTCGGGGCAACTGCGGGAGTTCGAACCAGGTGCCGTTGCCCGCGCACTCGGTGAGCCCGTAGACGTTGAGCACGCGCGCGCCGGGGCGCAGCGCGGCCTGGACGGCGGACTGTTCGTCGAGGTGGAGCCGGTCCCCGGTGACGGCGACGAGCCGCAACGGTCCGGTTCCGGGGCCGTCCTCGTGGCGGGACTGCGCGGGCAGGGGTGCCCGGTCGGGGTCGGGCAGCAGGGCGAGGGCGCCGGCGGGGTCGGTGTGCAGCACGCTGACCCGTTGGGCGGTGATGGTCCGCAGCAGGTCCTCGGCGTGCCGCCGGGGGTCCTCGGCCTGCCGCACGGGGTCCCGGGGCAGGACGAGGGCGCCGCCGGAGCACAGGGCGCGGGTCCAGCCCGCGGCGAAGGCGGTGACGTCGGGCCCGCAGGTGAACAGGTGGCGGTCCTCGGGAGTCAGCCGGGCGATCTCGGCCCAGCCTTCGAGGGCGGCGAGCAGCCGCGCGTGGCCGATACGGACCTGGCGGGGTGCGGCCGAGCCGGTGAACAGTACGGCGGCGGGCGGACCGGCGACCGATCCGTTCGGTGGTGGGGCGGTGTCCGGTGCGGGGCGGGCAGGCGGATCGGCGGGGCGTTCGGCGATCCGGGCGGACTCCGCGTCGAGCAGCAGGGTGCGCGGGCCGTCGCCCCCGTCGAGGCGGGCGTGGTGCGGGGTGTGGGTGAGCAGCAGGTCCGGGCGGAGTGCGGCGAGCAGGCTCTGGACCGTGTGCGGGTCCCCGGTGTCGAGGAGGGCGTACGTTCCGTCGGCCTTGAGGACGGCGAGTACGGCGATCGGGAGGTCGGGCCCGAGGGTGGTGGCGACGGCCACGAGGGGGTGGGCGGGCAGGCAGGCCTCAAGAAGGTGGTGGGCCAGTCGGTTGGCCCGCGCGTCGAGTTCCGCGTAGGTGAGGCCGTCCGGTCCGGCGAGGAGGGCGGGGGCGTCGGGGGTGTCCCGGGCCCACCGTTCGAAGCGTTCCAGGACCGTGTCGAGGGCGGGCCGGCCGGGGTGGGCGGACTTCGGTGCCTGCGTCATGTACCGATGATGGCACCACGGGCCGGGCGGCACGAGGAGCCGGGACAACTCCGAAAGGCGTTCGTACGGGCGGGAGTTGGCGGCACGTACGGGTGGTTCGCCGACGACGCCTTGACCTGAAGTTATGTTGAGGTTTTAGCGTGTGGGTCATGGACATGGAAGTCACGGCGTGGACCTCGCTCCACAGTGCGATCAACGCCCAGCAGGACCGTCGCCCCTTCAATCGGACGAGTCTCCGCCGCATCGGGGCCTTCGCCGGCCCGCACCGCCGCGGGCTCGTCCTCTTTCTGCTGCTCAGCGTCATGGGCGCACTGCTCGCGGTGGCCACCCCGCTGCTGGCCAGCCGGATCGTCGACGCCATCGTGAAGGGCGGGGACGGCGGGGTGGTCACCCGGCTGGCCCTGCTCATCGCGGTGATCGCGGTCGTCGAGGCGGGCCTCGGCCTGCTGACCCGCAAGCTCTCCGCCACCCTCGGCGAGGGTCTGATCCTCGACCTGCGGACCGCGGTGTTCGACCACGTCCAGCGGATGCCCGTCGCCTTCTTCACCCGGACCCGGACGGGCGCCCTCGTCAGCCGCCTCAACAACGACGTCATCGGCGCCCAGCGGGCCTTCAGCAACACCCTGTCGGGGGTGGTCGCCAACACGGTGACGCTGGCGCTGACCCTGGTGGTGATGCTGAGCATCTCCTGGCAGATCACCCTGCTGGCCCTGGTGCTGCTGCCCGTGTTCGTGCTGCCGGCCCGCCGGATGGGGGTGCGGATGGCGGGCATGCAGCGGGAGGCCTCGGAGTTGAACGCCTCGATGGGCACGCAGATGACGGAACGCTTCTCCGCCCCCGGCGCCACCCTCGTCAAGCTCTTCGGCCGCCCGGCGGACGAGTCCGCCGAGTTCGCGGCCCGCGCGGCGCGCGTGCGGGACATCGGGATCCGCACGGCGATGGCCCAGTCGGCCTTCATCACCGCCCTGACGCTGGTCTCCGCCCTCGCCCTCGCCCTGGTGTACGGCCTGGGCGGCTACTACGCGCTGCGCGGGACCCTGGACGCAGGTTCCGTCGTCGCCCTCGCCCTGCTCCTGACGCGGCTGTACGCGCCGTTGACGGCCCTGGCCGGCGCCCGCGTCGAGGTGATGAGCGCCATGGTCAGCTTCGAGCGGGTCTTCGAGATCCTCGACCTGAAGCCCCTGATCGCCGAGAAGCCGGACGCCCGCCGGGTGCCCGAGGGGCCGGTGTCGGTGGAGTTCGACGCGGTCTCCTTCGGCTACCCGTCGGCCGACAAGGTGTCCCTCGCCTCCCTCGAGGAGGTCGCCACGCTCGACACCCGGGGCGGTACCGGGGTGCTGCACGAGGTGTCCTTCCGGGCCGAACCCGGCCGGATGGTCGCCCTCGTCGGTTCCTCCGGCGCGGGCAAGTCCACCATCGCCCAGTTGCTGCCCCGCCTGTACGACGCCGACGCGGGCGCCGTGCGCCTCGGCGGGATCGACGTACGGGACCTCACGGCCGACTCGATCCGCGACACGATCGGCATGGTCACCCAGGACGGCCACCTCTTCCACGAGTCGGTACGGGCCAACCTGGTCCTCGCCCGACCGCAGGCCACGGAGGAGGAGATCTGGGAGGCGCTGCGCCGCTCCCGCCTGGACGGGCTCGTCGCCTCGCTCCCGGACGGCCTGGACACCGTCGTCGGCGAACGCGGCTACCGGCTCTCCGGCGGGGAACGCCAGCGGCTGACCATCGCCCGGCTGCTGCTGGCCCGCCAGCGGGTGGTGATCCTCGACGAGGCCACAGCCCACCTGGACAACACCTCCGAGGCCGCCGTGCAGGAGGCCCTGGCGGAGGCCCTGAGCGGGCGGACGGCCCTGGTGATCGCGCACCGCCTGTCGACCGTGCGGGCCGCCGACCTGATCCTGGTGGTGGAGGAGGGCCGCATCGTGGAACGCGGCACGCACGACGAGTTGCTGGCCGCGGGCGGCCGCTACCAGGAGCTCCACCGGACCCGATTCGCGACGACGGGCCGTGCGCCGGGCGGCGCGGTGGCGCCCTCCGGAGCATGATGGCCGCGGGGCCCGACCGGGGCCGTCGCCGATCCTGGAGTGAGTGATGGACATCAAGCTGGAACTGGTCGCCGTCCCCGTCACCGATGTGGACCGGGCCAAGGCCTTCTACGAGCGGGTCGGCTTCCGCGCCGATCACGACGTCACGGTCAGCGAGGAGATCCGCTTCGTCCAGCTCACGCCGCCCGGCTCGGCCTGCTCGATCGCCATCGGCAAGGGCCTCACCCGGATGATCCCGGGGTCCCTGGACAACATGCAGGTGGTGGTCACCGACATCGAGGAGGCCTACGCGGACCTCCGGGGCCGGGGCATCGAGGTGACCGAGATCCAGGACATGCCGTGGGGGTCGTTCGTCTACTTCTCCGACCCCGACGGCAACGGCTGGGCCGTCCAGCAGACGAAGCCGCGCCCGGCCCCCACCGGCTGAGCGCGAGGTCGTCGACGCCGGTCACGACCGCGCCACCCCCGTCCGTCAGTCGTCGAGGAAGACGATGCGCCGGGCCGGACCGGAGGGGCCCTGGGAGGCCGTGGCCGTGAACCGGCCGGCGGGGACGGCCCGCTCCCGGCCCCACGCCCGGATCTCCTCGATCTGCTCCGGGTTGTTGCGGCTGAGCGGCACCGTGTTGGCGAAGGTGTCCAGGACGAACGACGGCCGCATGTGCTGCGGGCCGCCGCCCAGGTAGACCTCGGCGCCCACGTCGTGCAGCGCCGCCTCGATGTCGGAACCGGCGAACCCGTCGGACAGTTCCACGAGCCGGGCGAGCTGTTCGGGGTCGGGCTCGGTCTTCAGGTAGCGGCGGTAGTAGATGCCGATGATCTCCTCGCGGTCCTGCGCGTCGGGCAGGTCCACGAAGAAGAGCTCGTCGAAGCGGCCCTTGCGGAGCAGCTCGGGCGGCAGGCTGCGGACGTCGTTGGCGGTGGCGACGACGAAGGTCCGCGACTGGGACTCCTGGAGCCAGAACAGGAACTGGCCGATGATCCGCTGCGGTACCCCGGTCCCGTCACCCGCGCCGGCCAGGCCCTTTTCGATCTCGTCGATCCACAGCACGCAGGGCGCGACCCGGTCCGCGGTCTCCAGCGCCTCCCGGAAGCGCCCTTCCGACTCGCCCAGGTACTTGCCGTGGATGGAGCCCATGTCCAGCCGGTACAGCGGTAGTTGCCATTGCGCGGCGATGGCCTTGGCCGAGAGGGACTTGCCGCAGCCGGGCACGCCCACCAGCAGGACGCCGCGCGGGGGCCGCAGGTCGGTGGCCCGCAGGTCGGCCTGGAGCAGCCGCCCCCTGCGCCGGAGCCAGTCACGCAGGTTGGACAGGCCGCCCACCGCGTAGTCGGCGGCCTTCAGGGGCACCTTCTGCAGACCCGTCAGGTCGTTGAAGATGCGGTCCTTCGACTGGGCGAGGACCACGACGTCCCCGGCCTCCACCGAGCCCTTCGCGGCGACCGTCGCCATCAGGTTGATCGCCTCGCCCTCGGTGACCCCCACGAGGAACTCGGCGGCGCGCCGGGTGTCGCGTTCGTCCCAGGCGATCGGGATGTGGCCCCGGTGATCGTCCAGGAAGGCGGAGATCGTCGCGTACATCTCGTCGGCGTCGGGCGGGTCCAGCTGGAGTCCCATCCCGAGGCGTTGGAGACCGCTCCACACCGGACTGTCGGTGATCAGGATGACGCTGCCCATGTTGGTGTCTGCCAGCCGCGCGAGTTCGGCGACGTGCCGGGTCAGCGGGGTGTCGGCGTCCAGGTCGTCCGGTTCCACGAGGACCAGGGTGGCGTTGGGGCGGGAGGTGAACTGGGACGCGGCGAACTCCATGGCGCCGGTGAGGGAACGGTCGTCCATCAGGGGCGCGTTGGTCCGCAGGTCACGCAGCCCGGTGGCCCTGGTGTAGATCCAGAACGGCATGGCGCCGCGCCGGGCGTGGGTGGCGGCCGTGCGTACCAGGCGCAGCGCCCGCTGCTGCTCGATGGTGCGGATGCAGATGACCGGGACCCGGGCGGAGATGTAGCTGTCGAGATCGCGATGGCATTCGGCGTGGTTGGACATGGGGTGCTGGTCTCCGGTCAGTCGGTGATGATGCGGCGGCGGGCGGGGGCCGCTGGGTCGTACGACCAGCCCTCGCCCGGTGCCGGTGCCGGCCGGCCCTTCCCGGGCCCGGGCGTGCCCGGGCCGGCCGTGGTCAGCGGGTTCTCCCGCACGGTGCGGCGACGGTCCTCCAGGAGCCGCGGGTCCGAACCGCCGCGCGCGGCCCGGTCCAGGGAGGCTTCCAACTGCTCCTGGAAGCCGGTGATCTGCCCCTCGACCAGTTCGGCCAGCCGTTCGCGCAGGGCCTCGGGCAGGGCGGGGTGCGCGGCGAGCGCGCGGACCGCGTCGAGCCCGGTGCGGGCCTGGACCAGGGCGCGGCCCGCCTCGAACTCGTCGCGGGCCGCTTCCAGGGCGGCGGTCAGGGCCTTCGCCCAGTCGCGCAGGCGCCGGTCGAAGGCGTCGGTGAGGTGCTGGGAGAAGCGCGCCCAGGTGTCCTGGTGGTAGTCGTCGGGGCGCAGCGTCGGGAGTCGGGCCGCGGCTTCGGCGGTGGCCGCGGCCCCGCCATTGCTCCAGTCCCGTAGGTACTGCGTCCATGTCTGGTAGGCGCCGCCGTGGCCCCACAGGTTGCTCATGGTCAGGGCTGTTCCCGCCTGGCACCGGGGCGGCGTACCAGCTGTTCCCCGGGGGGCAGCGGGGACCACTCGGGCAGGCCCTCGACGACGCGGCGCAGCCGCGCGGTGGTGCGTTCCTCGGCCGGTTCGGCGCCGGCGGCCCACAGCTTGCGGCGGGGCGCTCCGGGGTCGGGTGTGGTCATGCGGGGTGCCCTCCCGGGGAGACGGTGCGGCCGGTGAAGGGGGTGTTCCCCTCGGTGGCGGTGGCCAGTGAGTCGATCAGTTCGCGGACCTGGCCCTCGACGGCGTCGGCCTCCTGGTAGGCCTGCTGCCAGTTGGTCAGGTCGGCCCCGGCTCCGACGAGCCGGTGGAGGGCGTCGCGTCGGGCCTCGCCGAGCAGGAGCCGGGCGGAGTCCTGTACCCGGCGGGTCCGGGACGCGCCGTGATGGATCAGGAGCCATCCGATGCCGCCGATGAGCAGGGGGATCAGGGCGGCCGCGGCGGGGCTGATCGCGTTCCCGATGAACAGGCCGATCACGGCGGCGGCGAGGACCGCCACCACCTTCGCCGGGTACTTGTAGCCGAGGGCGGCGATGAAGGGGGCGGTGTGCCGGTCCCAGTGGTCGCCGAGCCGCTTCTCCAGTTCGGGCAGCGGCGTGTGGTAGGAGCCCGTCCAGGCCGGGAGGGTGAAGTTCTGTCCGGCCACCGGGTAGGTGGCCTCGAAGCGGGCCTCCACGTCCTGCGGCACGGCGGCCCGGTAGTCCCGGGAGAAGCCCTGGTGGGCGTGGTGGAACCAGTCCCGGCAGGCGGCGACGGCGAGCCGCCGGGTGGCTTCGGATGTGCCGATGGCGCCGGGGTTTAGGGCTGCGGTGCTCTGGACGGTGAGGTAGTCGAGGGTCACGTCGTAGGAGGCCGAGTCGGCGTCGGCGTCGGCCCGTGCCCGGGTGGTGTCGCCGTCGTGCGCGACGACGGCCTCCTGGTAGGCGAGGTCGCGCCGCAGGGGCAGTTCCTCGTTGTCGTACTCGGAGACGAGCCGGTCCAGGATGTCGTCGACGGCGTCCTCGATGCGGTGCGTCGGGGTGGGTTCGGTGTTCAGGAGGGCCGTGTACTTGTCGAGGACGACCTGCTGGGTGCGGGCGGCGGAGAGCACCTGCCCGAGCTGCGGCCACTGCGGCGACACCTGGTGCAGGAAGGTGAACTCGGCGCCGGTCACGGTCGGGCACAGGGAACCGATCTCGGCCCGCCAGCGGTCGATCTGGGCGTCCTGGGCCGCCGTGTCGCTGCCGAGCAGCTCGTGCCATTCGTCCAGGGCCTCGCGGAGCATGGCCCGGCCGGCCGGCCCGAAGGCCCCCTGGGCGACGGATTCCAGGATGACGGCGAACTCGCGGCCCAGGGCGGCCGGGTCCTGGGCCAGCAGGTAGTGGCGGAGCCAACGCGCCGATTCGGCGTGTCGACCCTGGCGGCGCAGGACCAGCGCGAAGAACAGCGAGGTGCGGTCCGGGGAGCGGCGGAAGGACTCCTGGACGGCGCGCTCGCACAGGGTGGGGTCGTCGGCCGACCAGGCGGCGAGGGCGACCAGCGCCGGTGCCAGCCAGTACCGGGGCGTCTGGAGCATCAGCTGGTCGCCGACCATCCGGACGGTGTCCTCGGCGACGAGGCCGATGTCGAAGGCCTGGAGCATGCCGACGGCGGTGCGCCGGACCACCTTGTGGTGGCCGAACTCGTGGTCGATCCGGTCCTGGATGACGCCGACGCGGGTCTCGGCCCGTTGGAGGGCGGCCACGAGTCGCGCCTGCGCCGCGAACGCCTGGAACTCGTCGCGCAGTTGCTGGAGCTCTGTGCGGGTCTGCTGTTGCTTCGCCTCGACGGAGTTGACCTGCCCCGAGACGTGGCCGACCTGTTCGGCGACGCCGGCCACCAGCCGGTTGATCTCGGAGACCTTCCGGTGCAGCCCGTGGTCGATTTCCGTCACGTGTTCTCCCCCGATCGCGGCCCACTGGGCCGAACCACCGAACCGTTCTCCAGTACGGGCAGGACCAGCCCGTCTGAGTAGACCTCCACCCACGCGTAACTCGGGCTGCGCGCCAGCATCCGGGCCGCGCCGTAGGGATCGGGCAGGACGTCGCCCGGTGCGTAGTGGGTGAGGATCGCGCCGAAGAGGTTCAGGATGTGGTCCACGTACGGCGGCCCGAGGTGGCAGCGGGCGAGGAACCCGATGGGCGCGTTGTGGTGCTGCACCTCGTACTGTTCGCGGATCCAGTCGGCGAGCCGGCGGCCGGCGGCGGCGTCGAGTCCGGCGTCGAGCCGGGCCACGGCTTCGAGCAGCTCCGGGGATCGGCTGCGCAGCCCATCGGCCTGGAGTCCGGGCGCGTCGGCCGCGCCGGTCGCTGCGGCCGCCCGGCCGGTGTCCTGTTGGAGGTCCTGTGCGGGTCGTACGACACGGCGTGGACGCTCGATGTAACCCATGGTCTCCCCGTAATGGCGCGTGGAGCACGCAGGCTAATGACGTTGCGTCAATCGTGCGACCTCAAAAGGTATTTGCGCCACGAACTCCCCGCAAGTGACCTCGATACGACCGGTTTTCGGCCAGCGACCGCCCCGACGGCTGCTCCAGACTGGCGCCATGGCGAAGGTCTACGCCCTGCTCGTGGGCATCAACGAGTACCGCACGGCGGCCCGTTCCGGCCTGGCCGATCTACGCGGGTGTTTGGCCGACGTGGCCGACGCCCGCTCCGCGTTGGAGGCGGCGGCGCCGGGCCGGGTCGACGCCCTCGTGCTGCTGAACGGCGAGGCCACGGCCCGCGCGGTCGAGGAGGCCATCCGTGGCCACCTGTACCGGGCCGGGGAGGGGGACACGGCGCTGCTGTGGTTCAGCGGGCACGGGACCGAGTACGCGGCGAGCACCCCGCAGGAACTGCTGCTCGAACCGACGGGCCGCTGCCAGGCGCTGGTCTGCGCGGACGGGCCGCTGCCCGACAAGCGGCTGGGCGCGCTGCTCGACGGGGCCGCGGCGGGCGGCGGCCGGGTGGTGGCGGTGCTCGACTGCTGCTTCTCGGGGGGCGCGAGCCGTGAAGGGTACCCACCCCGTTCGTTGCGGCCGCTGCCGCACTGGCGGCCCGCCGTCGGCTCCCGGGACATGACCGGGCCCGACACCGCGCCACGGCACCTGTTGCTGGCGGCGAGCCGGCTCGGACAGCTCTCATTCGAACGTCCCATCGACAACTCGGGCGGTCACACCGACCCGGACGGCCCGGCATGGTCCGACGACTGGCCCACCCGCGGCGTGTTCTCATACGCCCTGGCCCGCGCCCTGCGCCGGGCCGGTCCGGACACCACCGCGCGGGAACTGCTCGCGGAGGCGGACGCCGGGGTACGGCGCCTGGTGTCCGGGCAGCAGCCCGTGCTGTTCCCCGCCGATCCGGGCGGGTTCGCGGACCGGCCGCTGCTGGGCGGGGCTGCCGGCCCGCCCAGCGCCCACCTGCTGAGGGAGGGGCCGGAGGGCTGGGAGGTCGACTGCGGGCGGGTACACGGCCTGACCGGGGGACCGGGTACGGAGTTCATGGCGGCCGGCGGCCCCGTACGGGTCACGGAGGTCCGGGCCGACCGAGCAATCGTCGACCCGGACGGCTGGATCCCGGATCCGGGGTCGGTGCACCCGGTGGCCCTGTCCGCGCTGGCACTACCACCGGCCGCCGTGGTGCTCGCCGGGGACGCGGCCGAACTGCCCGCCTCGCCGCTGCTGCGCGAGGTCGCGGACGGCTCGCCGGAGGAGGCCGAGGCGGGGCTGCTGTTCCGCGTCGACGTACGGGGAGGTCGGGCCCGCGTCCTGCGCCGGAACGGTTCCCCGTACGTACCGCCGCTACCACTGGCGGGAGCCGCCGACGCCCGGCGGCTCACCGACTGTCTGGCCGGGCTGACGCGGTGGCACCGGATCCGCGACCTCAGCGCGGGCATGTCCCCGCTGACCGGGCACGTCCGGGTGGAGGTGCTGCCCTGGGAGCACCAGGACGGGGAACCGCTGCGCCCCGACGGGCACGGGGAGATCGTCCTCTCCTACGAGGGCGGGCAGGAGCCGTCGGTCGCCGTCCGGATCCGCAATACCGGGCCCCGGCCGCTGTGGTGCGTGCTCGTCAACCTGAACGACCAGTTCGGCGCCGGGTCTGCGCTCTTCCCCGGCCAGTTCATCGGTCCCGGGATGACCGGTTGGGCATTGGAAGGGGGGCGGGTGCGGATGGTGCTGCCCGCGTCCCGGCCGGTGCGGCCCGGAGCCTCGGTGCGGGACTGGCTCACGCTCGTCGTGGCCGAAGGGGAACTCAACACGGTGCCGTTCCACCTGAGCCCCTGGGACCCGGCCACCAACCGCTGGGAGGTGGTGGCGAGCCCGCCCCCGGACGGCCTGCTGCGGCTGGCCGGGCCGGCGCCCGCGCCGGAGGGCGGCCGCGACATGGTGCCCGCCCGGCCGTTCGCGCCCGGGCAGTGGGCGGCGAGCACCATCGCCCTGCGCACGGTGGTGCCCGCCTTGCCGACCGGCGAGGACTTCACTGCCCGAGGTGCGTGAACCCGGCCCAGGCGGTGAGGTCGTGCGGGTCGAGTTCCGCCAGCCGGGCGGCCAGGAACGGGGGCAGCCTGTCGGGTACCGTCCGCGCCGGGTCCAGCATCCACAGCTGGGCCCGGCGCAGGGCCCGCGCGGGTGGCTCCTGCTCCCGGCGCAGGAAGTGGTGGGTCAGGAACATCAGGATGGACGTCGCGTCGTCCGGCACCGGCCACAGCGAGCCGATCACCGAACGGCTGCCCGCCACCAGGAAGGCCGTGGACAGGCTGTACGCCTCGTTGTGACCGCGTCCCGAGACCTGGCTGCGGCAGGCGGCGAGGACGACGAGCCCGAGCCTGCCGTGGACCGCCCCCGCCAGCTCCTCCGCGGTCAACTCGCCACCCTTGAGGGAGAGGTAGGAGCTGCGGGGCCGGTTCTCCTCGACGGTTCCGTGGCAGGCGAGGTGCACGACGGCGCCCTCGTCGGCCCGCTCCCGCAGCCAGGCGGCGACCTGGCCGGGTGCGCCGTCACCGGTGCGCAGGCCGAGGTACTGGCCGTGCGGGTAGAAGAGACGCTGGACGACGTCGGCCTCCTCTCCCGCGTAGGGCAGGTCGCCCGTGGGGTTTCCGACGACCAGCGCGGTTCCGGTGTGCGGGGCCGGCGGGCGGGCGGCGACCTCGCAGAGCAGGCGCGCGGAGGCGGCGTACGAGAACTCGGCCCGTTCGATGGCGTACCGGCGGCCCTGCCCCTGCGCGGCGAAGGCCGCGTGCCAGGGGACGAGGCCGAGGGCACCCATCGGGACGAGGACGAGGCGGGGGACCCGGCCCGGCCGCGCGGGTACGTCCAACACCTCCAGGAGCGGCTGGACGGCGGCCCGCCAGGCCCAGGAGCAGAGCCGGTCGAGCTGGTCGCGCAGCGGCGGTGCGGGGGCCGGACGGGAGGTCGCGTGGTCCGGGGCGGGTTCCATGTTGCGTGGCCCACCCCCGCCGGCCGGGCGGTAGTCCCGTAGCGGGGCCGCGTCCTCGCGCAGTCGGGGCAGTGGGACCGCGTGCACCTGCCCGGTGGCGGTGACCAGGAGGGCGGTGCCGGGGCAGGATTCGGTGGTGGGCACCAGGTAGACGAGGGCGTCCTTGTTCTGGGCGCGCAGGGCCGCGCCGATCTCGGCGGGTTCGGGCGGGTCGAGCAGCCGGGTGCCGTCCCCGGTCAGCGCCTGCACCACGCGGCGGCGCAGGGCGCTCGGCACGTTGTCGGGGTCGCCGCCGGCCGCACCCCACTCGGCCGCCAGTGTCGGGTGTCCGGCGGCGGCGAGGAGTTCGGGGACGGAACGGCTGGTGGTGGCCGCGTGCAGGATCAGGCCCCGGCAGGCGTCGAGTGCCCGTACGGCGTCCGCCGGGGCCCGGTCGGCGAGGCACCAGCCGACGAGGTCCTCGGAGAGCTGGTCGGCCAGCCGGGCGGCCTCGGCGATGTCCTGGGTACCGGACTGGAGGAGCGTCGACCATACGAAGCCGCGCATCGCCTCCAGGCCGAGCCGTCGGCCGCGCTCGCGGTCCCGGCGGGCCCGGCCGCCGCGGGCCCGGTATGCGGCGGCGAGGCTGTGCGCGGTGTACGCCCACAGTCGGTGCTCGGGCCCGCCCGTGGCCGCGGCTGCGCCTTCGAGGAGGGTGATGGCGCGCTCCAGGTCACGGGCCCGGTCCGGGTGGCGCGGGTCGGCGTGCGACTGTGCGAGCCCGTGGTAGAAGGAGCCGGCGCTGGAGGCGAACCGTATCCAGTTCTCGCTGCCCTCCTCGGAAAGGGAGACGGCCTCCTCGATCAAGGTGAGGATCTCGCGGACACGGCGCTCGTCAGCGGCCAGCGCAGGCTCGCGCATCCACGCCAGAGCCATGTTCCCGAGGACCCCGGCCCGGTGGTCACGGGGCAACTCGGCTGCCTGACGTCGCAGTTCGGCGAAGGACGGCCGGTTGGCCGGCGGAGGCATCGGCGGCACGCCGAGGCGGTGCGCCAGGTCCTCCCGGGCCGACCGGAGGGACTCCAGCAGTGTGAGGAACTCGATGCGGCTGGTGTCGTCGGCGGTGGAGCCCGCGAAGGCACCTGCCACCTCGGCCACCGCCCGGTCGACGGCCGCGAGGTCCCCGCGCTTGGCCGCGAGCAGCCCCTCGCTCACCGCCTGTTGGGATCGCATCAGCACGGCCAGCTTGGGCGACAACCCGAGGGTTGTCGTCATCCGGTCCCACTCGGCCGCGTCGGGGGCGATGTCCGCGGTGACGCCCCTCTGCTGCGCCAGCATGGTGGAGGCCAGCACGGTGGCGACGGGCAGCCAAGGGCTGTCGACGCCCGCTCGTCGGGCTCCGTCGAAGTGTTCCAGCGCCTCGGCCAGCAGGTCCGGCCTGCCTCTCAGACCCTGCTGCAGCCGCAACTTTCCGATCGCCAAGTGGGCCGAGGGCCACCAGCCGGGATGCTGCTCGGCATGGGCGAGGATCGCCGCCACCAACGCTTCCTCCCGCTGCCGGCCGGCCCTGTCCCCGTGCGGATCGAGGGCGGGGAGCAGGGAGACGAGCATCGCGGCCGCCTCGGCGTGCCTGCGGCTGCCGGGATCGCCGGTCGACCATTCCTCGAAGACCCGGGAGAAGCGACGCTCCCAGCGGGTGCGGGCCTCGTCGGTGTCGGCGAGAAGGATGTGATCGAAGCCGAAGTCGAGGGGGATCTCGTCCCCGGCCTTCTCCAGGAACTCCTGGTGGAGACGCTGCAGTTCCTCCACCGGGACCGTCTGCGGGTGGTGGGGTCCCAGCTGGTGCTGCACGTCGGCCAGCATCAGCCGCGCGGGCTGCCTCAGCTCGGGCGCCAGGTCCGGGTCCGCCAGGGCCAGCAGCACGGCGCGCTCCACGACCGGTAGGCGGTCGCGGTCCCCGTCCGTCTCGTGAAGGGTGTGCTGGGCCATGGCAAGGGCCCAGGCGGCCAGGGTGACCCGGCCGGTTCCCTCCGATGCCCAGCGGTCGACGGCCCGGGTGAGCAGGGCGGCGGACAGGTGGAGGAGTTCCACGTCCAGCGGGAGCCGGCCGCGCGTGAACAGCAGCCGGCCGAAGACGTCCAGATAGAAGGGGTGCAGCGCGTCGATGTCCGCCTCGCCGCCCAGGAGCGCGGTCAGTTCCGCCTCGGCCCGCGCGCCCTGCTCCTCGTCCTCCCACGTGCCGGCGATCACGACCCGGACGAAGGCCACGCGCAACCGGGCCTCGCGTTCCCACGGGGGTCGGCCGGGGGCTTCGGCGAGGGCGCGCAGGGTCTCGTCGCGGGCCTCCTCCAGGAGGGCCCGGTCCGCCGTGTGGTAGCCCTGGAGGGTGAGCGACATGCCGCGGGACTGACGGACCAGCGGCAGGTCCCGGTCCGGTTCGCCGCCCTCCAGCACCTGGGCGTAGTAGGCGGCGGAGCGGGCGTACGAGTCCGACCGGTCGGTGCGGAGTCCGTGCTGTTGCCACAGGTAGCCGAGTGCCTCCTGGAGGTCTGCTTCCTGCCCGTCCTGGTCGTCGAGGGCGGCGAGGCCGCGCCGCAGGGCCTCGTCGAGGAGGGTGGGATCGGGGTCCCCCTCCTGAACCCGGATCTTGGTGAGGTTGGCGAGGAGCCGGCGGGCCAGGACGGCCGCGCCCCACGGGTCCGGTTCGTCGGGCAGTTCCGCGAGCCCCTCCGCGAGCAGGGCGTGGGCGCGCGCGGCGAGTTCCGCGTCGGGCCGTTCGTCGTAGTGCAGGGCCAGGACGTGGCCGTACATGATCCGCCACAGCGCCCACCGCGTTCCGGGTACGGGACGGCGGAAGGCGTGCGCGAAGGCCTCGGCCGCGAGGTCTCGGTCCTCGGGGTCGCCGAGCTCGTTGTGGGCGAGGTAGCTCAGTTCGCCGGTCCGCCCGCACAACTCGGGCGCCCTCGGGTCACCCGCCGGTAGGTCGGCGAGTTCGGCCATGATCTCCTCGCGTTCGGCGCGGGCGTTGGTCGCTGCTGCGGACACGACGGCTCCAGGAGTCAGGGCGCGAGGCGCGCGTGGTACGGCTGCAGGATCCGGTCGAGCCAGTGCCGGCCCTCGGGGGTGGCGAAGTCGATCGGGTCCTCCCCGGTGGGGGCGAGCAGCCCGGGCGGGCAGCGGTCCGCGAACAGGACGAGTGCCCGTTCGCCGGGGTCTCGTTTTGAGGACCACAGGAAGCCCTGCGCCCACGGGTCGGTGTGGCGGCGGATCCAGTGCGCCCAGTCCCTGGTGTACGGGTAGTCGCGGGCCTCCGTCTGGACCAGCCAGCTGTCCTGGTGGACGGCGGCCAGGTCCTGCCCGGTGACCAGCGCGACCACGTCCACGGAGGTCGTCAGTCGCAGCGCGGAGAGGCGGCGTCCGGTGACGGCCACCCGGGGCACGAGCCGGGCCGCGCCCGAGGGGTCGAAGGGCAGGGAGTGCAGGACGCTCTCGCCGATGGCGGCGGACGGGGTGAGGCCGGCGTAGAGGTAGCCGTACGGGTCGCAGGAGGTGGAGTCGAAACGGCCTCCGCCGTAGAGGCAGTGGGAGGGCACGGGGTTGAAGGTGCCGCCGTCGCGGCGCGCCGAGTGCACCCGGTAGAGCGGGGTGCCCGCGGGAAGGGTTGCCTTGGCGGGGGTGGCCCGCGGTTCGGCGGGCGGACGGTAGTGCGGCACGTCCTCTACTCCCCTTCCGTGAGGAGCCGGGCGGTTTCGGGCAGGCGCGGTTCGTCGGCGGTGCCGAGCAGGAGCGCGGGCTCCGCGTCCAGCCAGGCGTTCGGCGAGAGCCACCAGTCGGCGGCGCCCCAGGGGTCGCCGTCGGCGTCGAGCAGCAGGTTGACTTCGCGGACCGTGTTCCTGAGGCGGCCGTCCGGGGTGAACTGGAAGGAGGGCAGACGGGTGGGGCCGCCCGTCGCGCGCAGCCGGATCAGTGCCGGGGCGTACGGGTCGCAGCCGGTCCGGAGGACCTCCTCGTCTCCGAGGGAGGGCGCGGCCAGCAACCGGTCCCGTACCTCCCCGAGCACGGGGCCGACCATCCGGTGGCCGTCGAGGAGCAGCACGGCCAGGTCCTCGGCGCGGAAACCGAGGTGTTCCCCGGCCGGAGCGTCCGGGGTGGTGACGAGCCGGTTCCCGCCGGGGAACCGGTCGGGCAGCAGCTCGCCCAGCAGCCGGGCCGCGCCGAGGGCGGCGTCCCGGGCGGCGGCTCCGGTCGAGGTGCGCCAGGCGCGGAGCCGGAGCGTGAGCCGGTGCAGGTCGTCCGGGGTCAACCGGGGTCCGAGTTCGTCCCATTCGGAGGCCGCGGCGGCCAGGCGGGTGTAGGCGTCGGTCATTGCGGTCGCGCTCCTCTCGTGGGGCCGCCCGCTGCCGTGTCGGCGGCGGGCGGGCCGAGTAACTCCCTTACCAGTTGCGCCCGTTCGTGGCTGCGGACCACGAGATGGATGTCCCAGCCGGCCCCCCGGGCCAGCTCCGCCTCGACCGCGGCCCACACGGCGGCCAGGCTCTCGGCCGGCCCGAGGCCGCCCCGGCCGGCGCCGAGCAGCGGCAGACAGACGGAGGTGGGGGGCGCGGGGGTGGCAACGGTTCCGGCGCCGAGGGCGGACCGGGCCCCGGCTGCGACCCCGCCGGAGACCCGGACCTCGACCTCCGCACGGGCTTCGGCCTCCGCACGGGTCTCGACCCGTTCGCCATGCCCGGTCCGCGCACGATCCTCGTTGCCGGCGCGGGCCTCGCCGAGCAGGGCGAAGACTCGGGTGACCGCGCGCGTCACGTCCACGGGCTGGACGTCGTAGTCGTTGGTGCCGGGCCGCGGGACGGCCACCGCGGCGTGGTGGATGTACCGGACGCCCTGGCGTTCGAGGGCCCCCGCACCGGTCACGGCCACCGTGCCGGGCGCCACCGGCAGGCCCTGCGGCGCGTACCGGTCCGTCCAGGCCCGGAGTTCGTCGCGCACGGGCTCCGCGACGATCCGTCCGGCGGGGTCGCGCAGGGCCGCGGTGCGGCGCAGCGAGGCCGCCACGGAGGACTTGTAGGGCTCGGGGAGCGCGAAGTGGGTGTTCGACGGGGACACCACCACGTCGATGTCGCGCAGCAGGTCCACGGCGTGCACGTGGAGGGTGATCCGGTGATCCCGGCCGCCGATGCGGACGGGTATCCGGTGGTGTCCGGCGGGTAGTTGACGGCCCGCGCTCCCGGTCGCGGAGGCGATGTCCGGCCGCTGCCGGCCCCTTTCCTCCGTGGTCGGTTCCGCGGACGGTCGGGCTCCGCCCGCGTGCCGGACGACCTGCTCGGCGACCTGCCCGAGGACCATCAGCTCGTGGTGCTTGCGGAAGCGTTCGACGCTGACCCCGTAGACCTGGGCGGCACGCCTGCGCCGGTCGGCCGGCGGCCAGTCCCTGGTGCCGCGGGCCAGGCCGAGGCTGTATTCGGCGGCCTCCTGGAGCGTGCCCCCGCCCATCGAGGCGACGGCGGTGCGCAGGAGCCGTTCGACAGCGGGGAAGTGCGGCCCTCCGGGGCTCCCCTCCCCCGGCCCGGCCGACAGGTCCGTGAGCACGGGTATGCCGAGCTCACGCAATCGGACGATGCCGGCGCGCCGCACTTCCCTCACCTCCGCGAGGACCGCCCCGTAGTCCGGCAGTTGTGTGTGCGACATGGCGGAAGGATCGCACCGCCGCGCGCACGCCTACAAGCCGGTTCCGGCCCTCTCCTTCCATGGTGGGGGGCGGGCCGGTCGCGGACGGGGCGTGCGGTGGGCGCGGCCGGTCGCATTCCGGGCGAATCCCGGATACGGGGTGCCCCGGCACGGGAGCGGACGGTGGATCCGGCCGGGGCGTGGATGCCCGGCGGCCTGACCGGCCACCACCCCGCCGGGCGTCGTTTGACCTTCAAGTGGGATGAAAGTCGACAATCGACGTCATGGACGGCACCCCTGAACTGATGAGCATCAGCGCGTTCGCCCGGCGGGTCGGGCTCGCGCCGAGCGCCCTGCGCTTCTACGACGACTGCGGCGTCCTGCCCCCGAACCGGGTCGACGCGGTCACCGGATACCGCTCCTACTCCGCCGCGCAGCAGGACCGGGCCGTGCTCCTGAGGTCCCTGCGCGCGGCCGGACTGGCGCTGCCGGACGTGGTGACGGTGCTCGACGGGCCGGCCGACGGGGCCCGGGAGGTGCTGGAGCGGCACCGGACGGCTGTACGGGAGCACGGGCGGGCCGCCGACGCGGCGATCCGCGCCGTCCTGGACGGCCTCCCCGGCGGTTCCGGCCGGACCGGGTTCACCCTGGGCGGGGCCGAACTGGCCAGTGCCGCTCGACAGGTGGCCCCGGCCGCCGGACGGGATCCCGCGTTCCCGGTGCTCGGCTGCGTGCTGGTGGAGTTCGACGAGGACGAGGTCCGCTTCGTGGCCACCGACCGCTACCGGCTCTCGGTGCGCACGCTGCGGCCCACCGGCGTGAGCGGCCCGCCGGGGCAGGTGCTGATCGGGGCGCGGAACCTGGTGGAGCTCGGGGCGTGGGCCGCCCGCGCCGGCGAGGTGGTCCTGTCGGCGGGGCCCGCCGGGAGCCCGCTGCTCGTGCGGCATCCGGGCGGCGCCGGCGAGGTGGCCGTCGAGGGCGGGGCCTACCCCGCCTACCGGGAGGTGCTCGCGGCGCTGGAGGCGCCCGCCCACCGGGTGGTCGTGGACCGGGCGGCGCTGCTCGCCGCCCTGGAGAGCCGCCCCGACGGGGTGGCGGTCCCCGTCGAGCTGGGGCGGGACCGGCTGTGGGTGGGGCGGGCCGCGCTGCCCGCCGTACGCGAGGAGTCCGAGCCGGTACGGCTCGCCTTCGACCCCGAGGTACTTGGGGCCGCGCTGGAATCCGGGGTCGGGCCGGACGTGCTGCTGGAGGTGTCGGGTCCGGCCCTGCCCGTGCTGGTGCGCTCCGCCGACCAGGGCAGTTTCACCACCCTGGTGATGCCCGTCGCCCTCCCCGACGCCTGACCCGGCCGGACGCCCACCCCCGCCCGGCGCCTGCCCCGGCCGGACGCCCGACCCCGCCCGGTAGCCGCCCCCGCCCGACGCCTGCCCCCGCCGCCGCCCGTCGCCGGGACCGCCCGAGCCCCGTCGCCGCACCCGAAGGAGATCCCATGGACCCCCGCAACACCGTCGTACGCCTGTGCACCGAGGGCATTGCCGCCGAGGCCGCCGGCCGGGGCGAAGCGGCGCACGCCCTCTTCCGTCGGGCCTGGGACGCGGCCTCCGACGACTACGAGGCCTGCGTCGCGGCCCACTACCTGGCCCGGCACCAGCCGACCCCCGAGGACACCCTGCGCTGGAACCGCACCTGCCTGGAGCTCGCCGACCGGGTGGGCGACGAGCGTGTCCGCCCCTTCTACCCGTCGCTGCACGGCGCGCTGGGCCGCGCCCTCCTCGAACGCGGGGAACGGGGCGAAGCCCGCGCCCACTTCGAAGCGGGCGCCGCCCGTCTCGCCGACCTGCCTCCGGGCCCCTACGCCGACTGGCTGCGCCTGCGCGTCGCCGACGGGCTGCGCGCGACGGATCCCCGGCCGGCCGCCGCCCCCGATCCGCTGCGACCGCTGCTGGATCGGCTGTGCGCCCGCGCCGATCTCGCCTCGCTCGCCCTGCTGCTGCCCCCGTACCTCGCGAACCTCCACGGGCCCGAGGACGAGGAGCGTCTGACCACGGCCCTGTGCATGCTCCACGCCGAACGCCGGCTTCCCGAGCCGGACCTGACCGCGCTCGCCGACGTCATCGCCTCCCGGCGGCCGAGCGCCACCGCCGCTCGGGGTCCGAAGGGACGGCCTACGTGACGTGGGAGCGGGCGCGTTGGGCGTGCCCGTGGCGGACGCCTTCCTGGAAGGCCGCCTCGTAGGCCTGGTCACCGAGGGCGCTCCGGGCGGTGCGTTCGAACTCCGCGCGCACCGGACCGAGTTCCGGGGTGCCCCGTTGGGGGTGGCCGACCGCCTGCCAGTAGGCGTGGCCGGCGCCGTAGGCGTGCGCGGCGCCCGCTTCGTCGCCGGCGGCGGCCCGGGCGGCGGCCAGCAGGTCGAGTCCGAGTGCCGTGCCGAAGCTGTCGCCCAGTTCCCGCTTGCCGTCCAGCATGGCGCGGGCGTGAGCGGCGGAGTCGACGGGCCGGCCCTCGAAGAGTGAGATCAGGGCGAGTTGGTAGTCGGCGTAGGCCCGGGTCCAGTGCTCCTCGCGTGCGACGCAGCCGGCCCGTAGCCGCTCCGCGTGGTCCCGCGCGTCGCCGAAGAGACCCATCCCGGTGAGGGCGAACACCCGGACGAGGTGGCAGCGCAGCCGTGGCGGCGAGTCGAACGCAGTGCCGGGGTGGGCCTCCAGGGCGTTGTCCGCGACGATCCGCGCGGCCAGCGGCCGGCCGGCCAGCAGGTGACTCAGGCCCAGCAGGTAGGCGGCGTCGAGGGCGGCGGGCGGGCCGGCCCCGTCACCGACGGCGAGGGCCTCGCAGGTCACCGCCAGCCGGTGGGCCTCCTCCTGCTCCCCCTGGAGCAGCAGGGTGACGCCGAGGGCCCACAGGGCTCGGATCCGGCAGGCGAGGTCGACGTCCTCGGGGCGGGCGGCGCCCAGGGACCGTTCCAGGTAGCTCCGGGCGGCGTGCAGGTGGCCGCAGCAGGCCCAGAAGAAGCCGACGCGGCCCGCCAGTTCCACTGCGACGGCCGGTTCGGTGGCCAGGTAGTGGTCCAGGGCGGCGCAGAGGTCCTGGTGTCCGGTGGCGATCCTGCGGTACGCGTCCCGCTGCCCCGGGCCCAGCCATTGCCGTTCGGCCGTGCGCACCAGGTCGAGGAAGTACGCGGCGTGCCGGGCGCGCAGGGCGTCGTGTTCGCCGACGCCGTCGAGCCACATGGCCCCGTACTCGCGGATGGTGTCGAGCATCCGGTGGCCGCCGTCCGGTGTGCGGCGTACGACGGACTTGGCGGTCAGCGCCGCCAGCAGCGGCGGTACGTCGCCGGGCCGCAGTGGGGGCGCGGAGCAGACGGCCGTCGCGGCGGACGCGTCGAAGCCGCCTCCGAAGACGGACAGCCGCAGCCACAGCAGGCGTTCGCGCGGGGTGCACCACTCGTGGCTCCAGCCGATGGCCGTGCGCAGGGCGCGGTGGCGCGGCGGCAGTACGTCCTGCCCGCCGGCGGCGGGGAGCAGGCCGATGCGGCGGGCGAGGCGTAGGGCGAGTTCCTCGACGGTGTGGTCCGTCAACTGGGCGGCGGCCAGTTCCAGCGCGAGGGGGATCCCTTCGAGGCGGGCGCAGATGGCGCGGGCGGCCGCGAGCCGCTCCGGTGTCCACGGCGGCGCCTGGCCGGGAAGGGCGGCGTCGGCGCGGGCGGTGAACAGGACGAGGGCCTCGTCCGCGCCGTCGGTGTGGGGCAGGGGGCCGATCAGCAGGACGTGTTCGTCGGCGAGCCCGAGGGGCTCCCGGCCGGTCACGAGCACGACGAGGTGCGGGGCCGCTTCCAGCAGGTCCCGTACGAGCTCCCGGACCGCGGCGGTCAAGTGCTCGCAGCAGTCCAGCACGAGGAGCAGCCGGCGCTCGCCGATCCAGGTGCGCACGGCTTCGGCGAGCGTGCGGGAGGTGTGGTCGGCGAGGTCGAGCGCGTCGGCGACGGTGTCGAGGAGGAGCCGGTCGTCGGGCAGCGGGGACAGCTCGGCCCAGTGGATCCCGTCGGCGAAGGGGGCCCGTGCGGTGGAGGTGCGTCGCAGGGCCCGCCGGGCCAGCCGGGTCTTGCCGACCCCGCCCGGCCCCGTCAGGGTGATCAGTCGGCATTCGGCCAAGGCCGTTCGCAGCGCGTCCAGTTCATCGTTCCGCCCGACGAAGGAGGCGGGTCCGCCGTCGGCGTCCTCGGCATCATGTCCCAGCACGCGCCCAGTCTGTCGTACGGCGCGGGTTCCTCGTACCGTCCTCGGGCACGCGATGTCCCGGACGGTGCCGTGAATCGGGCGCCCGTGGGCGCGCGATGGGCGTCGGCGCCTTCCGTCGGCCGTCGGCCGTCGGCCGTCGGTGTCAGGGTGCGAG
Source organism: Streptomyces sp. Isolate_45 (assembly GCF_024721315.2). Lineage (GTDB taxonomy): Bacteria > Actinomycetota > Actinomycetes > Streptomycetales > Streptomycetaceae > Streptomyces. The sequence continues at coordinate 47,422 of NZ_JANFAK020000019.1, read as the reverse complement.
GACGTCGAGCTCGTCGAGGGCTCCGAGGGCGATCCGCCGGGTCAGGGTCTCGGCGGCGACGGCGTCCCCCTCGCGGACGGCCTCGGCGACGCGGACGTGCAGGGTGACGGCGGCGGGGTCGGGGTCGTGGAACATCACGGAGTGCTGTGTGCGGCCGGTGAGTACCTCGGCGACGACGTCGCCCAGCCGGGCGAACATCTCGTTGCCGGAGGCGTTCAGCACGATGCGGTGGAAGGCGATGTCGTGGTGGAGGTAGCCCTCCAGCTGGTGGCCGCGGGAGGTGCGGACCATGCCGAGGGCGGCCTCGGTGAGCCGTGCGCACTGTTCCGGGGTGGCCCGGTCGGCGGCGAGTCCGGCGGCGACCGGTTCGACGGCGGAGCGCAGCACGGTCAGGGAGCGGAGCTGGCGGGGCCGGTCGGTGCCGGCGAGGCGCCAGCGGATGACGCGGGGGTCGTAGACGTTCCATTCGTCGGCGGGCCGGACGGTGACGCCGACCCGGCGGCGGGATTCGACGAGTTGCATGGATTCCAGGACCCGGACGACCTCGCGGACGACCGTGCGGGAGGCGTCGAAGCGCTCGGCGATCTCGTCGGTGCGCAGGACGCTGCCCGAGGGGTGCTCACCTGCCGTGATGGCGAGGCCGAGGGTGTCCAGCACCAGGGAGTGGAGGCCTTGCGCCGGGCTGCCGTCGGTGGTCATGGCGTAAGCGTACGGTGACGGCCGGGCGAACGAATGATGTGATGTATGCCGCCCGACCCTTGAATAAGTACTACTTAATAGGCTTCAGTGGTGCCACACGAACCGATGTCGACGAGGACAGCGAGGTACGACGTGAGCTCCCAGCGCGTCATTGTGGTGATGGGCGTCGCCGGTACGGGCAAGACGACCGTGGGGCGGCTGCTCGCCACCGCGCTCGAACTTCCGTACGCCGAGGGCGACGCCTTCCACCCGGCGGCCAACGTCGCCAAGATGTCCGCCGGCACCCCACTGGACGACGCCGACCGGTGGCCGTGGCTGGACGCCATCGGGGAGTGGATCCGCGACCGGGCCGCGACCCGCGGCGGGGTGGTCGCGGCGTCCGCGCTCAAGCGCGCCTACCGCGACCGACTGCGGGCCGCCGCGCCCGGGGCGGTGTTCGTCCACCTGACCGGGGACCGTCCTTTGATCGAGCGGCGCATGGCCGCGCGCAAGGGCCACTTCATGCCCACCGCCCTGCTCGATTCGCAGTTCACCACGCTGGAACCGCTCCGGGCGGACGAACTCGGCGTCGTCGTCGACGTGTCCGGGTCCCCCGAAGAGATCACCGCCCGGGCGCTGGCCGCGCTCGCCGCGCTCCCCCTGCCCCACCGCCCCTAGAGATTCGAGGATCCGTCACCGTGACCGGTCTCAGCGTCGAGACACTGGCAGCGGCCACCACCGGACCGATCACCTCGGCCGGGAACACCCAGCTGGGCCTCGCCGTCCTCGCAGGTATCGCCGTCATCGTCCTGCTCATATCCCGCCTCAAGCTGCACGCCTTCCTCGCCCTGACCATCGGCTCGCTCGCCCTCGGCGTGTTCGCGGGCGCACCGCTCGCCAAGACCGTCACCAGCTTCACCGCCGGACTCGGCGCCACGGTCGCGGGCGTCGGCGTGCTGATCGCGCTCGGCGCGATCCTGGGCAAACTGCTGGCGGACTCCGGCGGCGCCGACGAGATCGTGGACACCATCCTGGCCCGGGCGAAGGGCCGGGCCATGCCGTGGGCCATGGTCCTGATCGCCTCCGTGATCGGCCTGCCGCTGTTCTTCGAGGTCGGCATCGTCCTGCTGATCCCCGTCGTCCTGCTGGTCGCCAAGCGCGGCAACTACTCCCTGATGCGGATCGGCATCCCGGCACTGGCCGGGCTCTCGGTGATGCACGGGTTGATCCCGCCGCACCCGGGGCCGCTGGTCGCCATCGACGCCCTGCACGCGAACCTCGGTGTCACCCTCGCCCTCGGCGTGCTCGTCGCGATCCCGACCGTGATCATCGCGGGCCCGCTGTTCGCCCGGTACGCGGCCCGCTGGGTGGACATCCCCGCGCCCGAGCACATGATCCCGCAGAGCCCGTCCGTGGACCCCGAGCACCGGCCGCGCTTCGGGGCCACCGTCTTCACCGTGCTGCTGCCGGTGGCCCTGATGCTGTTCAAGGCCCTGGTCGACATCGTCGTGAACGATCCCGCGAACGGGCTCCAGCGTGTCACCGACGTCGCCGGTTCCCCGCTGATCGCCCTCCTCGCGGCGGTGCTCGTCGGAATGTTCACCCTCGGTCGTGCCGCCGGCTTCACCAAGGAGCGCCTGTCGACCACCGTCGAGAAGTCGCTGGCCCCCATCGCGGGCATCCTGCTGATCGTGGGCGCCGGCGGCGGCTTCAAGCAGACCCTGATCGACGCGGGCGTCGGGCAGATGATCCTGGAGCTGTCCGAGAACTGGGCCGTCCCGACCCTGCTGCTCGCCTGGCTCATCGCCGTGACCATCAGGCTCGCGACGGGATCGGCGACCGTGGCCACCATTTCCGCCGCGGGTCTGGTGGCGCCCCTCGCCGCCGGCATGGGCACGACGGAGACCGCCCTGCTGGTGCTGGCCATCGGCGCGGGCTCGCTGTTCTTCAGCCACGTCAACGACGCCGGGTTCTGGCTGGTCAAGGAGTACTTCGGGATGACCGTCGGACAGACCCTGAAGACCTGGTCGGTGATGGAGACCATCATCTCGGTGGTCGGCCTCGGCTTCGTGCTCCTGCTCTCGCTCGTCCTCTGACCGCTGCGACGGCCCCCGGGTCGGCGCCGCCCGCGGGATTCAGCCGCGCGGGCGGCGCCGACCGCCGTCCAGCTGCGCGGCGGCGAGCGCGAAACCGTCGGCGGCCGTCGCACAACGGTCCGCGAGCGCGGTGATCTCCGCCCGGAACGCGTCACCCTGCGGCCCCCGCCACTCCAGCGCGGCGGCGCCCTCGCGCAGCCGTCGGGCGTGCGAGCGCAGGGCGGCGCAATGGCCGCGCAGACCGTCGGCCGGGCCGGGCGGACCCGGAATCGGCCGGGGGCAGTCGCTCACGGGCTCCTCCATGGGAGTGTCGTCGCGGGGCCGCCGGTCGCGCGAACGGCCGTGCCGCAGGCCCGACGTGACGTCGCCGGCCCGCCGGAGGCGCCGGGGCGCCGCGCCGGGTCAGTCACGGCCCGGCAGCGGGACGAGGCGCGAGCCCGAGATCCTGCCGCCCAGGGGCGCCGCGTCGGCGGCGCCCGCCCCCGGCACGCACAAAAGCCTGGTACGGGGCCCCGCGTGCGCCCCGGCATCGGCGGGCACGCCGACGACCACGACGTGCGTGACCGCGTAGACGGCGGTGAAGTCCCGGTCCCGGGCCAGTTCCAACGCGGCGGCGGCGCCAAGGCCCCGTCCGACCAGGGCCAGTTCGGACCCCGAGGGGATCTCGCCGCGCACGGCCCGCGCCACCGCCCGGACCGTCGCGCAGGCCCGGTCCGGCAGGTGGACGACGTGCCGCAGCGCTCCGTCCGTGCCGGTCAGTTCCTGGACGAGCACGGCGTCGGTCCCGGCGATCAGCCCGGTGTTGCGTACGTAGCCCGCGAGGGTGGCGGTGGTGTCGGCGCGACCCGGGGCCCCCTCGCCGGGGGCCGGGGGATCCTCGCGCACCGGCCCCGGGTCGAAGAAGGCGCGCAGGGCGGCGCCCAGACCGAGGAGCGGGCGGGCGGTCACGGCCCGGCCGGTGGCGACCTGCCAGCCCGCGTGGTCGTTGAAGGGGTTCTCGTCGGTCAGGGCGTGCCAGGCCAGGATGTCGGCGAAGGACGGCGCCAGCGCCGTGAAGGCGTGCCGGGTGCCGCGCTCACGGACCACGGCCCGGAACGCCCGGGTGGCCTCGGCCTGCCGGTCCTGCGCCACCGCCCGCAGGACGGCCGCGCAGTCCGGGTCGGCGTACAGCTCGGGCCGGTCCAGGCCCGCGACCCGGATCCGGGCCTTCAGACCGCACACGGCGGTGCTCACGGCGAGGTTCTCCCGGCGGGCCAGGATCCCGGCGAGCCAGCCCGCGCTCGCCACGCCCCGCCCGCGCGGGGCCCAGCCGAGCCCGGCGGGGTCGGTGAGGGTGTGCAGCAGGGTGCGCCAGGCCCGGCGGCGCCCTCCCCGGCCCAGCAGCGCGGCGGCCGGCAGCCGGGCTCCGAGGGCGAGTCCGGATGCGTACCGGGCGGCCTCGCCGACGGCGTCGGCGGCTTCGGCCAGCTCCCGACACAGGGCGTCGAGCGTCTCGGCATCCGGGTCGGCGGCCGGGGCGGTCACGGCGTCGGACATGGGGTTCCTCGCGTCGTGCGCAGGGGGCGGGGGCAACCGTGGACCCCCCGCAACGCCGGCGGTCCACGGACGGTGACTTCGGGATCACCGTACGTCGCCCTCCCGGGGTGCGCGCTCCGACTGCGCTACGGGAGTGGGTCGAGGCCCCCGAGCAGGGCGGCGGTGTCGAGGCCGGCGGTGAGGTATTCCGTGAAGACGGGGTTGTGCAGGGCCCAGGGGGAGCGGCGGCCGCGGATCAGGTCGATGGCACCGCCGGCGGGCATGCCCCGGTCGACGAGGCACTGGGCCACGACGAGCCCCGAGCGGTTGTATCCGGAGTAGCAGCGCACGAGGGTGCGGCGGCCCGATTCCACGGCCTGGCCGGCGGTGCGGGCGAGTTGCTGGACATCGCGGAGCTGGACGGTGGTGAGCGCCGCGTCCGGCATCTCGCCGACGATGTGTTCGGTGTCCGGTCCCGGGCCGTGGCCGGGGACGGTGAACAGACTGATGACGAGGTCGAACTCGTCCGTGACGACGGCGGTGCGCAAGCCCCCGGTGTCGTCGGCCCAGATGTGCCCGCCCATCCAGAGACCGGGTGTGATCTCGTCCCAGCGGGTTCGGGGGTCGGGCACGTCGGAGGGCTTCCGGCTGGTCTTCGTCATGCTTTTGGATCGTACAACAGCAGCTCAAGCAAGGGGAGTTGCCGCGAACGCGGCTTCCCGGAAGGCAGTGCGCAGGGTGCTGCCGCGGCCGGGTCCCGCAGTGGTGCGGAGGGTGGCCCAGCGGCCGTGGCGGGGTGAGATCCACAGGGCCGGGCCGGCCCCGGACGGCGCGTGGTGGGCCCACACGCCGGCGGGCGCGGGGTGCCAGAGCAGGCCGCGGGCGGGGGTGAGTTCGCCGGTGCGGATGCGCAGCGATTCGGCCGTCCAGGCGTGGGCGATGGGGTGGTCGGCGGTGGACAGCAGGTGCCGCAGGAAGCGGCCGAGGTCCGCGCCGGTGGTGTGCAGGGTCGCGTCGGCGGGGCGGGTTCGGGTCATGCCGAGGGGGGCCCAGATCCGGGTGGCGGCGAATTCGGTCGGCGGGGCGCCGCACAGGTGCTCGGCGAGGCGGGTGAGCGCCGTCAGCGCGGCCGGTCCGTCGGCGTGGGTGAGCAGGTGGTGGGCGGTGGTTCCGCCGGGCAGGCCGTCGGCGGCAGGTCCGCCGTAGGCGGCGAGGGGGGTGTGGAGGGCCAGTTCGCCGCTGGTGACGAGGCTGCCGAGCACGGGCCACACCGTCAGTACGGCGGTCAGGGCACCGGCGTCGAAGGGGCTCTCGTCGTCGCCGCCCGAGGCCGCGTGGACGGAGTCCGCCGAACCCACCGCCCAGAGCGCGTCCGGGTCGGCGCGGCGCACGAGGGCGTCGATCCGGGCGCCCTGCTCGTTGTGCGGGGTGGTCATGGTCGGCCACGCTACGTCGCCCCGCGCGGCCCGCCGGGCAGGTCGTGGCGGAGTCGGCGTCCGCCACCCGAATGCCGGGGGGCGGGACGCCCGGGCAACCGCCCGGGCGCCCCGCCCGTTTCCGTTCCTGACCCGTCAGGAGGTGGGCGTCAGCTCCGGTCGGGGCGGTCGGTCACCCGCAGGGTGTTCAGCAGGGGCTTGCCGAACCCGTTGTGCGTGACGAAGCGGAGGTTGAGCACCCCGTCCGTGACGGTGACCGTGTAGCTCTTCGTCAGGGCGGTGTAGGTGCCCGCCTCCAGCGAGATGTCCAGGGAGGGCAGGACCTGTGCGCCCTCCGCCAGGACGTCGAAGACGCGCTTGTTCGGCTTGGCGGAGGAGAGCTCGGCGAAGCCCAGTTCCACCGTGTAGGTGCCGTTCGGCACGTTGTCGAAGCGGTATTCGTACATGCCCTCGCGGGCGTTGCGGAACAGCCGCTGGTCGTCCGTGCCGGCGATGGTGCGGCCGGTGGACTGGACCGTGGCGTTGCCCTGGTAGCCGTAGGACCCGGGGGTGTACTTGCGGTCCGGGGACCAGGCGTCACCCGCGGCGTCGGTGGCGGGGTAGTCGGAGCCCGCGTCCAGGGCGAGCTGGTAGCGCGGGATCACGATCTTGACCGGGATGGCGAGGACCGGGCTCCGGCCACTGGCCGAGGTGATCTTCAGGTCCGCGGTCAGTACCGTCCCGGGAGCCAGGCCCGCGGTGTCCACCGCGAGGGTGAGCGCCGCCCTGCCGCCGGTCGGGAGGTTCCCCTCGGCCGGGGTGGCGGTGAGCCACGCGGCGTCCTCGGTCACCGTGAACGCCGTGCCGAGGCCGGGGTTGGTGAGGTCGAGGGTGCGGGTGCGCTTCTGGCCGGCGGGCAGGACGATCTCCACCGCGGACTTGGCGGCGGTGACCTTGCCGGTGCGCAGGGACTGCGTCACGGTCGTGACGTCGGCCGGCTTGACGTCGACGGCCGCCTGGGCGGACTCGTAGGACGGGGCCGTCAGGGAGACCGGGCGGTTCCCCGAGGGGCTCTGGACGACGTAGCCGCCGTCCGCGGCGGTGACGGCGGAGACGGCGGTGTCGCCGCTGCCGACGGTCACGGTGGCGCCGCCGACGCCGTTGCCGTCGTTGGCGTCGAGGACCCGGCCGGCCACCACACCGCTCTTGGTGGTCCGGAAGCCGATGGACAGGCCGTCGGTGATCACCGGGGTGTTGAAGGAGTACTTGAAGGCGTCTGTGCCGGTGGCGTTCTCCAGGCCGACGGTGGCGGTCGAGCCGCCCTTGATGCCGGTGCCGCCCGTGCCCTTGTAGGAGTAGGTCACGGTGCCGTCCTCACCGATGGCCGCCGCGAAGGAGAACTTCTCCGCCTGCGCCGACCAGTGGGACACCTCGCGCCATTCGATCACGTAGCTGCGGTGCGGGGCGGTGCCGGTGACGGCGGTGAAGACGCCCGAGCCGCTGCCCGCCGCGCCGACGACGAGGTCGTCCCAGAAGGGGTACAGGGCCGCGTTGGGCGTGGCCGTGCTCGGTAGGTCGCCGTTGATGTCACCGGTGTGGTTGCCGCCGAAGCTGACGGTGCCGTTCGTCCCGATCCAGGCCTGGGCGTACGTCTTTCCGTACAGCGGCAGCGGGAACGGGAGGTCGACGCGCTCGGTGGTGTTGTCGCCGGTCAGCGCGAGCTGCCGGTTCCCCGCGGAGTACGGGCGGTCGCCGGCGGCGCAGGCGTAGCCGTAGCCGTCGGTGCGCTCGGGGAGGTTGATGGCGGTGGTGGCGTCCCCGCCGACGGTGACCCTCGCGGTGCCGCCGGTGACGCAACGGGAGGAGTGCGTCGCGTTCACGTCGTACGTGCCGTGCGGCAGGGGGACCTCGAAGCGGCCCTGCGCGTCGGTGGTGGCGGTCACGGGGGTGTCCGCGATGGAGACGGTCGCGCCCGCGGCGGGCCCGGCGGCCGAGGAGACGGTGCCGGTGAGCTTGCCGGAGGCGGCCTGGACGAGGGTGAAGTCCCCGGTGGCGGTGGCGTTCTCGGTCACCGTCGCGGTCAGGGTCTGCTGTCCGTAGCCGAACTTGGCCGCGGTCAGCGCGTAGTCACCGACCGAGAGGGCGGCGAACCGGTAGCCGCCGTCGGCGGCCGTGGTGGCGGTACGGTCGATCGGACCGTCGGCGGTGACCTTGACGCCGGCGACGGGCTCGCCGCCCGCGGTGCGGACGGTGCCGCCGAGCGCGCCGATGGCGCCGCGCGGGGCGGCGTTCACGGCGGCGAGGACGTCGAGCCGGCCCTCGCCGAAGACGTTGTTGTCGGCCGGGGTGCCGCCGCACTGGCTGCTGTCGGTGTCCTCGGCGGTGCCGTCCAGGAGGGACTCGGTCTGCGCGACGTCGCCTTCGAGGGCGGGTGCGGCGGACCAGAGCAGTGCCACGGCGGCCGCGGTGTGCGGCGAGGCCATGGAGGTCCCGGAGAACGCCTCGTAGCCGCCGCCGGGTACGGAGGAGCGGACGTTCACGCCGGGCGCGGCGATGTTCGGCTTGACGATGCCGCCGGGGCCGGCGCCGCGCGAGGAGAAGGGCGCGATGGTGTTGTTGATGTCGAAGGCGCCGGAGCTGTAGGAGTTCGCGTAGTCGCCCGGGGAGCCGCTGGTGGAGCAGCCCGGGCCGGCGTTGCCGTTGGAGAAGGCCGGGAAGATGCCGGCGGCGCGCCAGGTGTTGACGATCTCCTGGTACCAGGTGTCGCCGCCCGAGCCGCCCCAGGAGTTGTTGACGATGTGCGGGGCCAGGTCGGGACGCGGGTTCCGGCCGTTCAGGTCGGTCGGGGCGACGATCCACTGGCCGGAGGCCAGCAGGGACGCCTCGGAGCAGGAGTTGGACTCGCAGCCCTTGGCGGCGATCCACTTGGCCCCCGGGGCGACGCCGATCTTGTTGGCGCCGCCGTCGTCGCCGACCATGGTGCCCATCGTGTGGGTGCCGTGGTCGTTGTTGTCGCAGGGCGCGGCGGTGTCGCAGACGCCTGCCGGGTCGAACCAGTTGTAGGCGTGGTCGTACGACCCGTCCGCGTTCTTGCCGCGGTACTGGTTGTTCACCGCCGGGTGCGTGTGGTCGACGCCGCTGTCGATGTTCGCGACGACGATGCCCTCGCCCCGGACTCCGAGCCGGTCCCACACCTGGGGTGCCTTGATCCGGTCGATGTTCCACTCGACGGCGTCGGCGAGGGCCTTCTCCCGGTTGCCCTCGGCGGGCTTGGGGAGCGTGACCTTGTCGTCGGCGTCGATGCGGGAGACCTCGGGGCGCTGTGCGAGCGATCCGGCGAGCTTCTGGCTGCCGACGACGCGCACCGCGTTGACGATCCAGTACGAGGTGTACTCGGCCTTCGCTCCGTCCAGGGCCTTGACGACCTCCGCCTGGCTACGGGCGGCATGATCCTTCTTCAGCCGCAGAACCGTTTCGGCCTTGGCGGCGCGGGTCTGCTGTTTCCCCGCGGCGGTCAGGTCGGCGGCGCTGTCGAGATACACCCAGAAGACGGCCTTGGCCGACTCGTCGAGCTGCGTGCGGAGCTTGGGTTCGATCTTGCGCTCGGCCGCGCTCGGGGCAGGGCCGGGTTCCGGCGCGGCCGCGGCGACACCCGCGCCGACGGGCAGGAGCAGGACCGAGGTGAGCGCGGCGAGCGCCGCGCGTAAGGATCGTCTGTTGCGTTGGGCCACGTGGGGTCTCCTCGTACGCCGTGGACAGGTTGTGCGGAAAGTGCGCATGTGACGTGCGCGGGTCATGGTGAACGAGGTGCCATGCTCATTACAAGAGGGCCTTATGAGCCGACCCGGATGTCCGCGCGGCCCGGATCGGAGCCTCCTCCGGGTGGCCTTCGGCCACGGCGCGGGCCAGCCTGGGGTCATGACCTCACCCGCGCCCGGCGTTGCCCTCGAATCCGCCCGGGGCCGGTGGATCCTGTTCACCACCGTCCTCGGGTCGGCCATGGCCATGCTGGACTCGACCGTGGTGAACGTGGCGCTCCCCCGCATCGGGCAGGATCTCGACGCCGACCTGGCCGTCCTCCAGTGGACGGTGAACGCCTACCTGCTGACCCTGGCGGGGCTGATCCTGGTCGGCGGGGCGCTCGGTGACCGCTACGGGCGACGCCGGATCTTCGTGCTCGGCGTGGTGTGGTTCGCGGCCGGTTCCCTGCTGTGCGGGCTGGCGCCGAACGCCGGGGTGCTCATCGCGGCCCGCGCCCTGCAGGGGGTCGGGGGCGCGCTGCTGACCCCCGGCTCCCTCGCGCTCATCCAGGGCTCGATCCGGGCGGAGGACCGGGGCCGGGCCGTCGGCCTGTGGTCGGGCCTGGGCGGTGTCGGCGCGGCGGTGGGGCCCTTCCTCGGCGGCTGGCTGGTGGACGGACCGGGCTGGCGGTGGGTGTTCCTGCTGAACGTGCCGCTGGCCGCGCTGTGCGTGCCCGTCGCCCTGAAACACGTACCGGAGTCGAGGGACCCGCAGGCGCACGGGCGCTTCGACGTGCTCGGCGCCGTGCTGGGGGCGGCCTCACTGGCCCTGATCACCTACGCGCTGATCGAGGCCCGGTCCGGATCCCCGTTCGTCGTCCCGGCGGCCGTGTGCGGGCTCGTACTGGCCGGCGCGTTCGTGGCCGTCGAACGGCGGCGGGCCGACCCGATGGTGCCGCCCGACATCTTCGCGTCCCGCCAGTTCAAGGCCGTCAACCTGGTCACCGTATGCGTGTACGCGGCCTTCGGCGGCTTCTTCTTCCTCATCGTGCTCCAGCTCCAGGTCGTCTCCGGGTACTCGGCGCTGGCCGCGGGCGCCGCCCTGCTGCCGACCACCGCCCTGATGCTGCTGCTGTCCGCCCGCTCCGGGGAGCTCGGCGAGCGCATCGGGCCCCGGATCCCGCTGACCGTCGGTCCGCTGCTGTGCGCGGCCGGCATGCTGCTCACGATGCGCGCCGGACCCGACGCGTCCTACGTACGGGACGTGTTGCCCGCCCTGCTCGTCCTGGGCGCCGGCATGGTGACCCTGGTGGCCCCGCTGACCGCGACCGTCCTGGCCTCGGTGGACCCCGGGCGGGCGGGCCTGGCCAGCGGCATCAACAACGCCGCCGCCCGCGCCGCCGGTCTCCTGGCCGTCGCCGCGCTGCCGCTGCTGGCGGGGATGAGCCCGGACGCCTACCTGTCCGCGGAAGCCTTCGACGCCGCGTTCCGGCGGGCCATGCCCTGGTGCGCGGGGGTGTTGGTGGCCGGATCCGCGCTGGCCTGGGCCACCGTCCGCTCCCCCGCGCCCGGGGCGCCCCACCCGCAGTGCCGCACCCAGTGCGGGGTCACCGCGCCGCCGCTGGAGCCCCCGGGAACGGCGGCGAAGTGACCGCCGGCTACGTGCGCGGGCCGGCGGGTCGCCGACCCGGCGGCCCGGGGGCGGGGGGCAGGGGGCGGGGCCTACTGGTTCTCGGCGCCCAGCACGAAGAGGAGGTAGACGAAGAAGGCGAAGAGGTGGCCGACGAAGAGGTAGGCGATCAGTCGGATGATCAGGCCGCGCGGGAACTTGGACTCGATGCGGCTCATCAGGGTCGGCACGGACGCGCCGTCGGGCGCCACGGTGCCGTCCGGCTCCGCGCCGGCCCCCGTCGGCGCGGTGTTCTCGGTCCGCCCGGTGTTCTCGGTGACGTGCGGCACGTTCTCTCCCTCGGACTGCGGCTGGGTGTGCGACGGGGCCTGGGCCTGTGAGTGGGGCTGCGACTGCGACACGGGTGGGCTCCTCGGTCAGCGGGGGTGGTGCTCGGCGCCGCCGAGGCACAGCCCCGCGAGGCTGCTCTGCAGCAGGGTGTGGACGAACAGCAGGTCGGTTCCGCCGGGCGTGGCCGCGGCGATCCGGTGCGGGGTGAGCGAGTCGAAGTGCGCGCTGTCCCCCGGCTCCAGCAGGTGCTCGCTCTCCCCCAGGTGCAGCCGCAGCCGCCCGCCGAGGACGTACAGCCACTCCTCCCCGGGGTGGACCCGCACCAACTCGCCCTGCCCGCGTTCCCGCGGCCCCTTCCCGGCCCCGGACCCCGCAGGGGCGGGCACGTGCACCCGCAGCGCCTGCATGCCCCGGCCGGAGCCACCGGCCTGCCAGTACGTCCACCCGTCGGCCTCGCGGGCGCCCGGACCACCGGCCCGTACGATGGGATCGGCCGTGGCCGGGGTTTCGCCGAGCAACTCGGAGACGGTCGTCCCGTAGGTGCGGGCGAGTCCGAGCAGCAGCGGGAGCGAGGGCCGGCGGCGCCCGGTCTCCAGGCGGGACAGGTGCGCGGGCGAGAGCCGGGCCCGCGCGGCGGCCGCCTCCAACGTCAGGCCCGCGCGTCGGCGCAGGTCACGCAGTTGCGGAGCCACGGTGGGCAGCTCGTCGGCGACGCCGTCGGGGGTGTCGGGGTCCGGGTCGGTCTCGGGACCGGCCGCGTCATCGGGACCGTCACCGGGGGCGGGAGTCATACCCCGATTGAGCCAGAGACTTGCCTTCCTGGCAATCTCCTTGCCTCCCAGGCAAAATCACCCGACCTCCGGGGCTGCTCCCGCCTGCGCGGTGTCGTCCGGGGTGCCCTCCGGGGTACCGTCCGCGCCCGTCCCCGCGGCGACGCCCTGCGCGAGCACGGTCTCCACCGTATCCGCCTCCTCGGCCGTCTTGTCCGGGCGGTGGCGCAGTACGCGGGCGAAGCGCAGCGCCACGCCCGCCGGGTAGCGGGTGGAGCGCTGCAGGCCGTCGTACGCGATCTCGACGACGAGTTCCGGTCGGACGCGGACGGTGTACCCGTCGTCCTCCACCGCCAGTTCGGTCAGCCGCTCCGTCTGCCAGGCCAGCATGGCGTCGGTGAGGCCCTTGAAGGTCTTGCCGAGCATGGCGTACGTGCCGTCGGCCGCCCGGGCGCCGAGGTGCAGGTTCGACAGGAGGCCGGTACGGCGGCCGTTGCCCCGTTCCACGGCGAGCACGACCAGGTCGAGGGTGTGCACCGGCTTCACCTTGAGCCACTGCTTGCCGCGCCGGCCGGCCGCGTAGGCGGAGTCGAGCGCCTTGACCACGACCCCCTCGTGGCCCCGGCCCAGGGTTCGCGTCCAGAACTCCTCGGCTCCGGCCGTCCCCGTCCCCGGGTCCTCCGTCACCAGGCGGCGCACCCGGTGGGCCTCGGGCACCAGCGCGGCGAGCTCCGCGTACCGCTCGCGCACGGGCAGGTCGAGCAGGACCCGGTCGCCGGACAGGAGCAGGTCGAAGAAGTACGCGGTCACGGGCAGCGTCCGGCGCGCGGCGGCCACGTCCAGCCGGGAGCCCACCCGCCCAGCGATCTCCTGGAAGGGCACGGGACGGCCTTCGAGGGTCTGCCCGATGACCTCGCCGTCCAGGATGAACCGCTCCCCGGGGAAGTCGCGGACCAGTTCGGTCACCTCGGGGAGCCGGTCGGTGATCTCGTCGAGGGAGCGCGTGTGGATGCGTACGTCGTCCCCGTCGCGGTGCACCTGGACGCGGATGCCGTCGAGCTTCTCCTCGACCGCGCACGGGCCGAGCGCGATCAGGGCCGCGGCCACCGACGGGGCGGTGCCGGCCAGCATGGGCTGGACGGGCCGGCCGACCCGCAGCGTCACCCGGTCCAGCGCGGCGGCGCCCTCGGCCAGGACGGCGGCGGCGACCCGGGGCAGCGATCCGTCGAGCATCACGGCCCGGCGCAGGGCGGCCGCGGGCACCCCGGCCGCCGCGGCCACCCCGTCCAGGGCCACGGCGTCCAGGGCCCCCTGCCGGACCTCCCCGGACAGCAGGCCGCGCAGGAACCGCTGTTCGGGCTCGGTCGCGGAGCCCATCAGGGTGTCGACGAGGCGGGCGCGCTCGGCCTGCGCGCCGGGCCCGGCGACGGCGGCGAGGGCGGAGACGGCGGCGTCGACGCCGGCCACGGTGAGGGAGGCAACGGCGGCGGGCTCGCTCGCGCGGCCGAGCGTGCGCCATCCGACGCCCGGCCGGCCCTGCGGGAGGCGCCCGGAGAGGTAGGAGACGACCAGGGCCGCCTCCTCGGGCGGAGCGGCGGCGAACAGGCCTGCCAGCAGGGCCTTCTTCCGGGACCGGGCGGAGGTCTCGGCCACCTCCCGGGACACCCGCGCGACCTCGGAGAGCAGCATGCGGTCCATCCTGCCGCCGACGTGCCGGCGCCGCAGCCCGGGGCGCGGCCCGGGGCCGTGTACCGCGGCCGGGTACCGCAGGTGCGGTACACCGGTGACCCGGTGTAGTCCTGGAGAAGGTGCGGGGCTACGCCTGAAGGAGCTCGGGTCGGGAGACCAGGGGCTTTAGGGTTTCGGTATGAAGCTCCGACTGCCACGGCGCCGCCGAGACCGCCTGCTCTCCGGTGTCGCCGCGTTCGCCGTCCTGGCCGGCGCCGGAACCTGGACGGCGGCCGCCGCGTCCGGGGACGCGCCGGCCGTGCACCGCCAGGACCAGGTCCTGAACCTGCCCGGTGCCGGGATCGACACCTCCTACTTCACGGCCGGCGGCGGGGACGGGAAACGGCCCGCGGTGCTGCTGGGCCACGGCTTCGGCGGGAGCAAGGACGACGTCCGGGCGCAGGCCGAGCGGCTGGCGCGCGACGGGTACGCCGTCCTGACCTGGTCGGCGCGCGGGTTCGGCCGATCCGGCGGGCTGATCGGGTTGAACGATCCGGAGCACGAGGTCAAGGACGTCTCCGCGCTCGTCGACTGGCTGGCGAAGCGCCCCGAGGTGCGGCTGGACGCCGCCGGTGACCCCCGGGTGGGCGTCGCGGGCGCGTCGTACGGCGGGGCCGTCTCGCTGCTGGCCGCGGGGTACGACCGGCGGGTCGACGCGATCGCCCCGCAGATCACGTACTGGAACCTGGCCGACGCCCTCTTCCCGCAGGGCGTGTTCAAGAAGCTGTGGACCGGCATCTTCTTCACCACCGGCGCGGCGGGCGGCCTCCAGGGCGGCGCTCAGGCGCCTGCGGCCGCGCCCGCCGGGCCGCCCACCGATTCGGGCTGCGGACGGTTCGAGCCGCAGTTGTGCGCCATGTACGAGCGGGTCGCGGTGGCGGGCAAGCCCGACGCCGAGGCCCGGGAGCTGCTGGAGCGGCGCAGCCCGTCCGCCGTGGGCGACCGGATCAAGGTTCCGGCGCTGATCGTGCAGGGCCAGGACGACTCCCTCTTCCCCCTCGACCAGGCCGACGCCATGGCGAAGGCCATCGCGGGGAACGGCGCGCCCGTCTCCGTGGACTGGGCGGCGGGCGGTCACGACGGCGGCATGCGCGAATCCGCCCGCGTCGAGGGGCGGATCACGGCCTGGTTCGACCGCTACCTCAAGGGCGACGAGGGCGTGGACACCGGCCCGGCGTTCCGGGTCTCCCGCTCCGGCGGCATCGACTCCACCGACGGGCAGGTCAAACTGCGCGGCGCGACCGGTGACGCCTACCCCGGGCTCGGCTCCACACCGCGCGAGTTCGCCCTGTCGGGCCGTGAGCAGACCTTCGCGAACCCGGCCGGCGGCACGCCGCCCGCGCTGTCGGCGCTGCCCGGCATCGGCGGGCAGCTCGCCGCGCTCGGGACGGGCGTCGCCCTGGACTTCCCCGGGCAGAACGCCCGCTTCGAATCGGAGCCGCTGACCGAGGACGTACGGATCACCGGAACCCCGGCCGTAACCCTGAAGGTGAGGTCGACAGCCGGCGACGGTTCGGCCGTCCTGTTCGGCAAGGTGTACGACGTGGGCCCCGACGGGCGGCAGCAGGTGCTGCCGAACCAGTTGGTCGCCCCGGTGCGGGTGGAGGACGCCCGCGAGACGGCGACCGTACGGCTGCGGCTCCCGGCCATCGACCACGCCGTGCGGGCCGGACACCGGCTGCGGCTGGTGGTCGCCGCCACCGACCTCGGCTACGCCTCGCCGGCCGCCCCGGCCCGTTACACCGTCTCGGCGGAGGGCCCGCTGGCCGTACCCGTCGCGGACGGGGTCGCCACGGCCGCCACCGACCTGCCCGCCTGGACCTGGTGGCTGCCGCTCGGCGCGGTGGCGCTGGCCGCGGGGCTCCTCGGGATCCGGCGCACCGGCGGGGGCCGCGCCGGGACCCGGATGGGAGAAGCGCAGCCCGAACCCGCGCTGGCCGACGTACCACTGGACATCACCGGGCTGACGAAGCGCTACGCCAAGGCCGCGGACCGGTACGCGGTGCGGGACCTTTCCTTCCGGGTGGAGAAGGGGCAGGTGCTCGGTCTGCTCGGGCCCAACGGCGCCGGGAAGACCACCACGCTGCGGATGCTGATGGGGCTGATCTCGCCGGACGCCGGGGAGATCCGGGTCTTCGGGCACCTCATCCGGCCCGGCGCGCCGGTGCTGTCGCGGGTCGGGGCGTTCGTGGAAGGGGCCGGTTTCCTGCCGCACCTGACGGGCCGGGCCAACCTGGAGCTGTACTGGCAGGCCACGGGCCGTCCCGCCGAGGACGCCCACCTGGCGGAGGCGCTGGAGATCGCCGGGCTCGGCGACGCACTGGAACGCGCGGTGCGCACGTACTCGCAGGGCATGCGCCAGCGGCTCGCCATCGCGCAGGCGATGCTCGGCATGCCGGACCTGCTGATCCTCGACGAACCGACCAACGGCCTGGACCCGCCGCAGATCCGCGAGATGCGGGACGTGATGATCCGCTACGCCGCCGCCGGACGGACGGTCATCGTCTCCAGCCACCTGCTGTCGGAGGTGGAGCAGTCCTGCACGCACCTGGTCGTCATGGACCGGGGACGGCTCGTGCAGGCGGGTGAGGTCGCCGAGATCACGGGCGGCGGGGACACGCTGCTGGTCACGTTGGAGGGGCCGGTGGACGGGATGACCCTGGAGAAGGTCGCGGCCCTGGAGGGGGTCGGCTCCGTGCTGCCCGCCGACGAGGGGCTCCTGGTCCGGCTCGACGGCGTGAGCGCCGCCGGGCTGATCGCCGAACTCGTACGGCTGGACGTCCCGGTGTCCGCGGTGGGGCCGCACCGGCGGCTGGAAGACGCGTTCCTCACCCTGATCGGAGGTGCGGCGTGAACGCCGTACAGGAGACCGCGCCGGGCTACCGGGCGAACCGCACCCTGCCGCTGCGGGTGGAGGCGCTGCGGCAGTGGCGCCGGCGGCGGACGCTGGTGATGGCCGGAGTGCTGGCCGCGCTGCCGTTCGTCATGATCATCGCCTTCGCGGTGGGTGGCGGCGACGACGGGCCGGGCGGCGGCAACGGCCGGATCAGCCTCATCGACACGGCGACGGAGTCCGGCGCGAACTTCGCGGTCACCTGCCTGTTCGTGTCGGCCGGATTCCTTCTGGTGGTGCCCGTCGCGCTGTTCTGCGGGGACACGGTGGCCTCCGAGGCCGGCTGGTCCTCGCTGCGCTACCTGCTGGCCTCGCCGGTCCCCCGGGCCCGGCTGCTGTGGAGCAAGCTGGTCGCGGCCCTCGGGTTCAGCCTGGCGGCGATCGTGTTGCTGCCGGTGGTGGCGTTGGTGGTGGGCACGGCCGCGTACGGCTGGGGGCCGCTGAAGCTGCCTACGGGCGGGGCGCTGGCGGCCGCGGACACGCTGCCGCGGATCGCACTGGCCGTGGCGTTCGTCTTCGTTTCGCAGCTGGTCACGGCCGGGCTCGCGTTCTGGTTGTCGACGCGGACGGACGCCCCGCTGGGCGCGGTGGGCGGGGCGGTCGGCCTGACGATCGTCGGGAACGTGCTGGACGCCGTCACCGCCCTCGGGTCGTGGCGCGAGTTCCTGCCCGCGCACTGGCAGTTCGCCTGGGCGGACGCCTTGCAACCGCAGCTGGAGTGGGGCGGGATGATCAAGGGCGCGGCGGTTTCGGTGTCGTACGCCGTGGTGCTGTTCGCGCTGGCCTTCCGGGGGTTCTCGCGCAAGGACATCGTGTCCTGAGGCGCCCGGCCCGCACGCGGCCCTCGGCCGTTCAGGACGCGCCCGGCGCCGGGTGGAGACGGGCCGGGGCCGGGCGGGCGCGCCGGGCGGGGCGGGCCGCTACGGAAGCGGAAGGACGCGTACGGGTGAGCCGTCGAGGAAGGCGAGGACGTCCTCGACGGCCTCGCCGTAGTAAGTCGCGTAGTTGGCCCGCGTGACGTAGCCCAGGTGCGGCGTGGCGAGGAGGTTCGGGGCGGTCCGCACCGGGTCCGCGGCGGGCAGCGGCTCGGTGTCGAAGACGTCGAGGGCCGCGCCGGCGATGCGCCCCTCGCGCAGGGCGTCGAGGAGCGCGTCCTGGTCGACGATGGCGCTGCGGGAGGTGTTGACCAGGTGGGTGTGCGGTCGCATCAGGGCCAGTTCGGACGCCCCGATCAGACCCCGGGACCGGTCGCCGAGCGCCAGGTGGACGGAGACGAAGTCGGAGTCCGCGAGGAGTTCCTCCAGGGACCCGGCGAGGCTCACGCCCACCTCGTCGGCGCGTTCCTTCGTGAGGTTGGCGCTCCACGCCGAGACCTCCATACCGAAGGCGAGGCCGATCCGCGCGACCCGGCTGCCGATCTTGCCGAGACCGAGGAGGCCCAGGCGCCGACCGTGCAGGTCGGCTCCGACGGTCCGCTGCCAGGGCCCCTCGCCCGAGCGCAGGGCCGCGGCCTCGACCGCGATCCCCCGGGCCAGGCCGAGGAGCAGGGCCCAGGTCAGCTCGACGGGCGGGGTGGAGGAACTGGCGGTGCCGCACACGGTCAGGCCGGTGCGCGCGGCGGCCTCGTAGTCGATGACCGAGTTGCGCATGCCGCTCGCGACGAGCAACTTGAGGCGGGGCAGCCGCTCCAGGAGGCTCGCCGGGAACGGCACCCGCTCGCGGAGCGTGACGACGAAGTCGAACCCGGCCAGGCGGGCGGCCAGTTCGTCCTCGTCGTCGAGGTGGTCGGCGTACGTGACCACCTCGACGCCCCGGGCGGTGACTCCTGACCAGTCCGCGAGGGTGGTGGCCGCACCCTGGTGGTCGTCCAGGACGGCGCAGCGCAGGGGCTCCGCCGCGGCGGTGGCGTCCGTCATGCGGGGCTCCCCACGGCGGTGTCGATCTCCGCCAGGATTTCCGCGTCCAGCGGGCGGTCGGCGACGGCCGCGTTGGCGCGCACCTGCTCCGCGGAGGTGGCGCCGGCGATGACGGAGGCGCAGCCGGGCTGGGCCGAGAGCCAGCCGATGGCGAGTTCCAGCACCGTGCGGTCGTACTTCTCGGCGATGGCGGCGAGCGCTTCCACGGTGTCGAGGCGCTCCTCGGTGAGGTACGCGTCGCGCCCTTCGAGTCGGGAGCCGGCCGGGACGGCCGCGCCGCGCCGGATCTTGCCGGTGAGCAGGCCGTTGGCGAGCGGGAAGTAGGGCAGGACGCCGACTCCGTAGTGCAGGGCGGCGGGCACGAGTTCCCGTTCGGCGGACCTCTGGAGCAGCGACCATTCGTTCTGCGCCGACACGAAGGGCGTCGCGCCCGTCTCGCGGGCGACGTGGGCGGCTTCGGCGAGCTGCCAGCCGCTGAGGTTGGAGTGCCCGATGTAGCGGATCTTGCCCTCGGTGACGAGCTCGTCGAGCGCGGCGAGGGTTTCGGCGATCGGGGTGGCCGGGTCGGGGCTGTGCAGCTGGTAGAGATCGATGTGATCGGTCTCCAAGCGGCGCAGCGAGGCCTCCACGGCGCGCCGGATGTAGGCGCGGCCTCCGCGGGCTCCGGCGGCGGCCCCGTACCCCATGTCGACGCCGTCGTACCCGAACTTGGTGGCGAGGACCACCTGGTCTCGGCGGCCCTTGAGGGCCTGGCCGAGGTGGCTCTCGGAGCCGCCACTGCCGCCGTAGATGTCGGCGGTGTCGAGGAGGGTGATCCCGGCGTCGAGGGCGGCGTCGACGACGGCGCGGGTGGCCCGGGCGTCGAGCCGGCCGCCGAAGTTGTTGCAGCCCAGGCCGACGGCGGAGACCTGAAGTCCTGAACGGCCCAGGGGCTTGTGGTGCATGTGCTTCGCTCCTCCGCGATCGTCCGGTGCCGGAACGGCAGGTGATCACTCTAGGCCGCCCCGTCGGGCGGTGGTACGGACTCCCGTGAACACTTCGTCACGCCCTTCGGGCGCGGGAGGGACGGGTCGGGTCGGATCGGGTGGAGCACTGACGGGGCGGGCCGGAACGGGGCGGGCACGTCGGAACGGAACGGGACGGGACGGGACGGGCCGGTCGGAACGGGACGGCGGGGCGTTCGCCGATGGCCCGGCCCTCGTCCGCGCGCCGGACCGCCGTGCCGTGAGCCCCGCTGCCCGCGGGGCCGCACGCTCGGAACTCCCGGGCGCGCCTGGTGCTGTGACCGGACGGGTTCGCCGTGTCACGGCGCCCGGCACGGCACCTCGCCGCGTTGTCGGACCACGCCGGTACGTCCGGGTACGGGTCGAGGCCCTCCGCCTCGCGACGCACCGCACCGGACACCGCGACCCGGCGAACCTTTCCGGCCACAGCACTAGACGATCCGACCCGCACCCGCGGAGGGCACGGCCCGGCTCACGTGCGGAGGGGCGAATCCGGCGGCCGTGAAGGCCCCGACGACGGCGCGGGTGATCTCGGTCTCGGCGTCCGCGTCGATGAGGGCCAGGGCCGAGCCCCCGAAGCCGCCGCCCGTCATCCGGGCACCGTACGCGCCGGCCGCGTTGGCGGTGGCCACCGCGAGGTCGAGCTCCGGGCAGGAGACCTCGTAGTCGTCGCGCAGCGAGGCGTGTCCCTCCGTGAGCAGCGGACCGACGGCGCGCAGCCGTCCGGCGCGCAGCTCCTCCTCGACCCGCAGGACGCGTTCGTTCTCGGTGACGACGTGCCGGACGCGGCGGCGTCCGATCGGGTCGGCGAGCCGGGACAGTGCCTCCGGCAGGTCCGCGTACGGCAGGTCGCGCAGGGCGGGCAGTCCCAGTGCGTCTGCGGCCCGGTGGCAGGATGTGCGGCGCTCCGCGTAGGCCCCGTCGGCCAGGTCGTGCTTGACCCGGGTGTCGAGGACGAGCAGCCGCAGCCCGGACGCGGCGCAGTCGAAGGGGATGTGACGTTGTTCGAGGCTGCGGGTGTCGAGGCGCAGGGCGTGCCCCTCGGTGGCGCAGGCCGAGGCCGTCTGGTCCATGACCCCGCAGGGCACTCCGACGTACGCGTTCTCGGCGCGGCGGGCGAGGGCCGCCAGCTCCGGGCCGCGCAGCGGGATCCCGTACAACTCGGTCAGGGCGAGCGCGGTGGCCACCTCCAGGGCGGCGGAGGAGGACAGGCCCGCGCCGGCCGGTACGTCGGACCGCACGTGCAGGTCCACCCCGCCGACCGGCAGACCCGCCTCCAGGAGCGCCCACACCACCCCGGCCGGGTACGCCGTCCAGCCGGCGGGTCCGCGCGGGGTGCGGTCGGGGTCGAGGTCGGTGAGGTCCAGGGTGACCACACCGGAGGGCACGTCGGCGGAGTGGAGCCCGAGCCTGCGGTCGGTGCGGCGGGCGGCGGCCACCTCCGTGCGCTGCGGGAGCGCGAAGGGCAGCGCGAAGCCGTCGTTGTAGTCGGTGTGTTCGCCGATCAGGTTGACCCGGCCGGGCGCCGCCCACACCCCCTCGGGCGGGCGCCCGTACAGGTCCCGGAACTCCTGCTCCGTTCGGTTCACGGGCTCGCCACCTCCCGCAGCCGGACGGCCGCGTCCTCGGGCCGGACGTCGTTCATGTAGGCCTCCATCCCGGACTCGGTGCCCGCGAGGTACTTCAGTTTGTCCGCCGTGCGCCGGACGGTGAACAGCTCCAGGTGGAGCGCGAAGTCCTCGCGCCCCTCGCCGGTCGGCGCCTGGTGCCAGGCGGAGATGTAGGGGGTCGGGTCGGGCACCGCGAACAGTCGGTCGAAGCGGCGCAGCAGTTCCAGGTAGAGCCCGGGGAGTTCGGCGCGGGCCGCGTCGCCGAGGGCGGGCAGGTCCGGTACCCGGTCGTGCGGATGGAGGTGGACCTCGTACGGCCAGCGGGCGGCGTACGGGACGAAGGCGGTCCAGTGCTCCCCTTCGAGCACCACGCGGGTGCCTTCGGCGCGCTCGGCGGCGAGGACCTCCTCGAAGAGGTTGCCGCCGGTGCGGTCCCGGTGCGCGGCGACGGTGGCGAGCATCCGGGTGGTGCGCGGGGTGACGAACGGGAAGGCGTAGATCTGGCCGTGGGGGTGGGCGAGGGTGACGCCGATCTCGGTGCCTCGGTTCTCGAAGCAGTAGACCTGCCGGACGCCCTCGCGCGCGGCGAGTTCGGCGGTGCGGTCGGTCCAGGCGGCCAGGACCAGTGCGGCGCGGGCCTCGTCGAGTTCGGCGAAGGAGGTCCGGTGGTCGGGGGTGAAGCAGATGACCTCGCAGCGCCCTGTGTCGCCGGCGAGGGACGGGAAGCGGTTCTCGAAGACGGCCACCTCGTAGTCCGGGGCCGGGACCTCGCTCGCGCGTACGGCGGTGGAGGGGCACAGGGGGCAGTCGGCGGCGGGCGGGAGGTGGGTGCGGCCCTGGCGGTGGGAGGCGATGACGACGGCGTCCCCGAGGAGCGGGTCGCGGCGTACCTCGGAGGTGGGGGCGGTGTCGCCGGCTTCGAGGGGGCGGGTGTCGGGAACGGTGCGGACCGGGGCGGGGTCCGTGTCCGAGTCCGAGTCGTAGTAGAAGATCTCGCGGCCGTCGGCGAGGAGGGTGCTCGTGCGCTTCACGTACCGATCTTCTCTCACTGGGGAGTGACGGCGGTGGGACGGCCCAGCTCGGGTCGGTCGCTCAGCCGGAGTTCCGCGCCGGGGCGTTCCATTTCCAGGACCACGATCTCGTTCCCGGCGGCGCGCCACAGGGGTGCGGGCGCGTACAGGGTGCGCTGCGGGCCGCGTGGGGTGTCGTAGTGGCCGAGGAGGAACCCGTTCAGCCAGACCAGGCCGGTTCCCCAGCCGGAGAGGTCGATGAAGGAGTCCGCCGGGGGTTCGTCCGGGGTGTGGGAGAAGCGGTGGAAGGTGGGCTCCGTCGCCGCCGCGGGTCCGGCGGGGTCCGTCGGGGTGGCCGCGTCGGTCGTGGTGGCCGCGTCCGTCCTGGTGACCGCCTCGGCCCTGGTGACCGCCTCGGCCCTGGTGTCCGCCGGCGTCGACCAGTCGAGGCCGGTCAGGTCGGTGAGCGGCAACGAGGTGATCTCCCACTCGAACAGGTGCTGATGGCCGTGGCGCACGCCGCGCCAGATGCCCTTGCGGTCGTCGAGCAACGGCCCGTAGTTCACCCGGCCCATGGCCCGCACCAGGATGTCGAGTACGACGCCCGCCTCGCCGACCGGCAGGTCGAGGCCCTCGTCGGGGGCGTTGCGGTCGAGGGTGCCCAGGGGGCGACCGTCGGCGAAGAGGTAGGCGTGGTCCCCGAGTCCGTCGATCCTGACGGGCATGGCGGGGCGCGGCCCTGTGATGGTGGTGCGGTAGTGGATCAGGCCGTGGGCCTGGCCGAGCTTCTCCATGGACTCGGGCGCCGGCCTGCGGACGGGAGCGCCGCCGAGGATCCCGAGCGCCCCGAGGAGCTGGGCGGCGCCGGCCGGGGTCGCACGGGCGGGGGTCATCCGCGGCGGTGGGGCGGGCAGCGGGCCGTCGGGGAGCGGGAGGTACTTGCCGATGACCTCGCGGAAGGCGTGGAACTTGTCGGTGAGTTCGCCGGCCTCGCCGATCGGGGCGTCGTAGTCGTAGCTGGTGACGGTGGGCTGGTAGCCGGGGTCCGTGGGGCGCGACCCGGTGTGGTTGGCGCCCGCCCAGAAACCGAAGTTGGTTCCGCCGTGGGCCATGTAGAGGTTGACGGAGGCTCCGGTGGCGAGGAGTTCGTCGAGGGAGTCCGCGGACTCCCGGACGTCGCGGACGTGATGGCCGTCGCCCCAGTGGTCGAACCAGCCGATCCAGAACTCCATGGCGGTCAGCGGGCCGGTGCGCTGGTAGCGCCTCAGGACGTCGAGGCGTTCCGCGGGCCGGGCTCCGAAGGTGGCCGTCGCCAGCCGGCCGGGGACCGTGCCGCCCTGGAGCATGGCGTCCTCGGCGCCGTCCGCGGTGAACAGCAGGCAGTCGACTCCACGTTCCGTCAGGGCCTCGTCGAGGTGGGCGCGGTAGCGGGCGTCGTTGCCGTACGAGCCGTACTCGTTCTCGATCTGCACGGCGACCACGGGGCCCCCGCGGCTCGCGAGGTGGGGCAGCAGCTCGGGGACGACGAGGTCCAACCAGCCGTCCACCTCGGCCTGGAAGCGGGGATCGGAGCACCGCAGGTGCAGCCCGTCGACGGCGAGGAGGCGGGCGGGCAGCCCGCCGAAGTCCCATTCGGCGCAGATGTAGGGTCCGGGCCGGACGATGACGTCGAGCCCGATGTCCTGGGCGACGCGCAGGAACCGGCCGAGGTCGCGCGGGCCGGTGAAGTCGGCCTTGCCCGGGCCGGTCTCGTGGAAGTTCCAGGGGACGTACGTGTCCACGGTGTTGGCCCCCATGGCCCGCAGCCGCCGCAGCCGGTCCTCCCACAGGTCGGGATGGACCCGGAAGTAGTGCAGGGCACCCGAGACGATGCGGTGGGGGCGCCCTGCCCGGCGGAATCCGTCCTGGTCGTGCGTGAGCATGCGCTGACTCCCGGGAGAGGTCGAGATGCCGTGAGGTGCGGGGATCACGCCGAATATATGAACGCCCCGTCCGCACAGTCAATGTCCGGTTGAACGGAATCAATCGAATCGATCGATTCGATTGCCTATGATGGCCGGGCGGACGGATCGTACGGAGCCCGTCCGGGGAGCCGCCGGCCGGCACGGCCCGGACCCGCCGGAAACCAGGGGGACCTCGTGAGACCACATGTGGACCAGCGTCAGGCGCAGGTGCTCGCACTCGTACGGGCCCGCGGCAGCGTACGGGTGGCCGACCTGGCCCATGAACTCGGCGTTTCGCCCGTCACCCTGCGCCGGGACATCGAGGCGATGGCGGCCCGGGGCGAGATCCACCGGATGCACGGGGTGATCAGCCGGGTCGAGGCCATGAGGCACGTCTCCCCCGAAGCGGCCGGGTCCGGCCGAGCGCAGGCACAGGCGGGTCCTGGAGCGGGTCCCGGAGCGGGTCTGGTGATCGGGATGGTGGTCCCCACCACCGAGTACTACTACGCCGAGGTCGTACGGGGAGCCCGCGAGGTCGTCGAGGCGCGGGGCGCGCGCCTCACCGTCGGGCTGACGCGCTACCTGCCGGGCGAGGACCGCACCCAGGCCGACCGACTGCTGTCCACCGGGGCGGACGGGCTGCTCCTGACCCCGAACTGGGACGCCGGTTCCGCCGCTCCGGGCGAGGGCGCCTGGACCGCGGAGCTGGACGTGCCGACCGTGCTGGTCGAACGCACCGCCCCGCCGGGACACCCCGCGGCGGCGCTGGACCGGGTGGTGTCCGACCACGCCCACGGAGCGGCGCGGGCCGTCCAGCACTTGGTGGAACAGGG
Source organism: Streptomyces sp. Isolate_45 (assembly GCF_024721315.2). GTDB lineage: Bacteria > Actinomycetota > Actinomycetes > Streptomycetales > Streptomycetaceae > Streptomyces. The sequence continues at coordinate 22,311 of NZ_JANFAK020000019.1, read as the reverse complement.
GCACAGGCGGATCGCCCTCGCCAGCCAGGAGACCCCGACGACCGCGCGACTGCGCTCCGGGTTCGAGGCGGCCGTGAACGCCCTCGGACTGGAACCGGCTCCGCCGTGGCCCACGACGGCGGGGTCCGGGGCCGCATGGTTCGGGGCGGCGGGGTCCGGGGCCGCCGGGTTCGCGGCGGCGGGGTCCGGGGCGGCGGGGTCCGGGGCGGGCACGGCCGGATCCGAGATCGCCGGGCTCTCGGTGGCCGACCGCTTCGCCCGCACCCTGGACTACTTGTGCGACGCGGTGACCTCCGGCGGCGTGACCGCGGCCCTGATCCACAGCGACACCGACGCCATCATGCTGATCCCGCGCCTCCAGGCCCGGGGCGTGCGGGTGCCGGAGGACCTGGCCGTGATCACCTACGACGACGAGGTGGCCGGGCTGGCCGACGTACCGCTCTCGGCGGTGGCCCCGGCCAAACACGAGGTCGGGGCGAGGGCCGCGACCCTGCTTTTCGAACGGCTCGCGGGCGGTGCACACGAAAGCCCCCGCCAGCACGTGGAACTCCTCCCCCGTCTGAACATCCGCGCCTGAGGCGTGTGGCGAAAGTCCCGCCCGGACCGCGGCGCCCGGCTCCGTGGCGGACCCATTTGTGGGCGGTGGCCCTCGATATGCCCTTCTCGGCCACGACACGTGTGACCGGACGGCCCCAGGCGACGCGTTCGATCAGCGGGTGTCTTCCGAAGAGGGTCAGGCGGGCGTTACGGTGGCGGACGAAGACCTCCGTTGTGCCATGGGTTCCTAGACAGCTCCCCCCACGCCGGAGGTCTTCGCCATGTTCGAGACCTACCGAGTGTCGACGACGCCCGTGATCAGCACGACCAGCACCCCACCGACCCCGGCCCGGCATGTGCGCAACCCGATCAAAACGATCATCTCGCGGCCCGGCCCCCACAGGTCGGGCAGGATCCGAAAGCGACGACCCGACCCGGACGGCTCCTTCACAGGGACGCGCCCGGTGGGCCCAAGGCGGCGCATGCCCGAGATCCTGGTCGGACCGCACTCCTCGGGCGGTGAGCCGGCCGGCCACGCCCGCCAGCCTCGGTATCCGTCATGCCGTGGCCCGTTCCACCTCCGTTCCCCTCCCCATCCGTTCCCCTCCCCTCCCCTCCCCTACTCGGCCCGATGGCCGTGGGTCATTAGGCGCTCCAGGTACTCCCTGCCCTCACCCAGCCGGCCGGCGAACTCGGCGGCGTCGGGGTACCAGCGCTTCTCGTACTCCCAGCACAACCAGCCCGCGGTCGGCGCCGAGGCCACCGCCTCGGCCAGGGGCAGGACTCCGTCGCCGAGACCGATCGGGGTGAGGTCGTGCGCGGAGGCCACGTCCTTGACCTGTACGTAGCCCAGGTGTTCGCCCAGGTGTCTTCGTGACTCCGGCGCCGGTTCTCCTTCCAACCAGGTGTGCAGTACGTCCCACAAGGCACCCGCGGCGGGGTGCCCCACCTCGCGCAGCACCCGGGCCGTGGCCGCCGCGCCGCGATGGGAGTCGTGGGTCTCCAGCAGGATCCGCACACCGTGCCGATCGGCGAACGGAGCCGCCTCGCGCAAACGGCGCACGGCGTTGGCGTCGGCCCGGTCGGGTGGCAGACCCCCGCCGCCGGGAAAGACCCGTACGAACGGGGCCTCCAGATCGGCTGCCAGCCGCACGAGGGCCCTCACCTCATCGAGGACGGGTTCGTCCTCACCGGCCGCCGCCACCCGGGCATAGCCGGCGACCCCGAGGACCCTCACCCCCGCCGCGGTCACCGCCCGCAGCCCTGTGGCCCGATCACCGCGCGGGCTCCCCGCGTGCAACGGCTCCTCGGGGTGGGCGCGTAGCTCAAGGCCGTCGTACCGGTGCTCGGCTGCCAGTGCCGCGCTCCGCGCCAGTGGGGTTCCGGGCAACCCCAGCGTCGAGAATGCGTACTTCACGGCCTGCTCCCCTCGGGTGGCGGGGCCGTGGAGCCTCGCACCATGAGCTCGGTGGGCAGGGTGGTGATGCCGCCCGGGGGTGGGGATCTGCGGCCGGTCACCAGGTTCGCGGCGAGTATCCCGGCTTCCCGAAGCGGCACGCGCACCGTGGTGAGCGCGGGAGAGGTGTCCACACAGAACGGCAGATCGTCGAAGCCGGCGACGGAGACGTCCTCGGGGATGCGCAGGCCCGCTTCGCGCAGCGCGGCCACGACACCCGTCGCGACCGCGTCGTTGGCGGACGCGACGGCGGTGAAGGGCTCGGCGCGCCGGAGCAACTCCCGGGCGGCGTCATAGCCGGCGGACCGTTCGAATCCGGCGTGCACGGTGAGCGGGGCGCAGGTATCGGGCAGGGCCGGGTCGTGGCGCGCCAGCGCGTCCCGGTGTCCGGCGAGGCGCTCACGGGAGGTGCTCAGACCCGGCGGACCTGCCACGTAGGCGATGCGACGGTGCCCGAGGGCCAGGAGGTGCTCGGCGAGGCGGAAGGCTCCTCCCCGGTCGTCGAACACGACGGTGGCCACGGGCAGCCCCGCGTCGACGGGCAGGGGCGGGCGGCCGCAGAGGACCACGGGCGCCCCGGTGGCCGCTATCCGCGAGACCCGGGCGGCGAGCGCGGCGATGTGGTCCGGATCCTCGACGGCCCCGCCGGTGAGGACCACGCCCCCGGCCCGCTGCCCTTCCAACAGGGTGAGGTAGGCGATCTCGGCGGCGGGGGCACCCTCGGTATTGCAGACGACGGCCAGGCGGCGCGGCTCCGCGCGGCCGGCCGGGTCCAGGGCCCGTTGGAGGGAGCCCGCCAGAACACCGAAGAAGCTGTCGGCGACATCGTGCACGAGTACGCCGACCAGGTCCGAGGTGGCCGCGGCGAGCGCCCGGGCGGGGCCGTTGGCCACGTAGCCCAGTTGCTCGACGGCCTGCTCCACCCTGGTTCGGGTGCCGCCCGCCACCGGGTAGCCGCCGTTCAGTACGCGCGAGACCGTGGCCGGCGATACACCTGCGTGCGCCGCGACCTCGGCCAGAGTGACCGCCATGCCGAACCTCTCCTTCTGCCCTCGCGGGCCGCCCCCGGTCATCGTCTCATCCGGTGTGGATCTCCATCATGACGGATTCAGCAAGCGCTTTCTATCACTCGAACGAGGGTTGTCAGCAGATGGATGCGAGTCCTAGCCTGGTGGATGAGAAAGCGCTTTCTACAGTGGCGCGGATGTCGATGGGAACAGCGACGAACCGACGGAGGGCCCCGTGAAACGCAGGACGATCAAGATCGCCATGAACGGCGTGACCGGACGGATGGGATACCGGCAGCATCTGGTCCGGTCCCTGCTCGCGCTGCGCGAGCAGGGCGGACTCGCCCTCGGGGACGGGTCGGTGATCTGGCCGGAGCCGGTTCTGGTCGGCCGCCGGGAAACGGCGCTGCGTGCCATCGCCGAGCGGCACGGCCTGGAACACTTCAGCACCGACCTGGGGGCCGTACTGGCGGATCCCGCGGTGGAGATCTACTTCGACGCCCAGGTGACCGGCGCCCGCGAGCCGGCGGTCCGCCGGGCCATCGCCGCCGGGAAGCACGTCTACTGCGAGAAGCCGACCGCGCTCACCTTCGAGTCGTCGTTGGAGCTGGCCCGGCTCGCCGAGGCGGCCGGGGTCAAGCACGGCGTGGTGCAGGACAAGCTCTTCCTGCCGGGCCTGCTGAAGCTCAAGCGCTTGATCGAGGGGGGCTTCTTCGGAGAGGTCCTCTCCGTGCGGGGGGAGTTCGGCTACTGGGTGTTCGAGGGGGACTGGCAGACCGCGCAGCGCCCGTCCTGGAACTACCGGTCGCAGGACGGCGGGGGGATCGTGGCCGACATGTTCCCGCACTGGGAGTACCTGCTGCACGAACTCTTCGGCCGGGTGCGTACGGTGCAGGCTCTCGCCCGGACCCACATCGCCCGCCGTTGGGACGAGGAGGGCAAGCCGTACGAGGCCACCGCGGACGACGCCGCCTACGGCATCTTCGAGTTGGAGGGCGGCGCCGTCGCCCAGATCAACTCCTCCTGGACGGTGCGGGTGCACCGCGACGAGCTGGTGGAGTTCCAGGTCGACGGGACGCACGGATCGGCCCTCGCCGGCCTCCGGGGCTGCCGGATCCAGCACCGCGTCGCGACGCCGAAGCCGGTGTGGAATCCGGATCTTCCACAGGCCGAACCCTTCCGAGCCCAGTGGCAGGAGGTTCCGGACAACAGCCCACCGGACAACGGATTCAAGGCCCAGTGGGAACTCTTCCTGCGTCACGTCGTGCGGGACGAGCCCTGGCGGTGGGACCTGCTCGCGGGAGCCCGCGGGGTACAGCTGGCCCGGCTCGGCCTACGGTCCTCTGCCGAAGGGCGGCGGCTCGCGGTGCCCGAGGTGATCTTGTGAACGGCATCCGGCTCCCCTCCGCGGATGGTGCGTTGCGGCTGCACCGGCCCAACACCGCGCCGCTGCCACCCCTGGTCTCGGGCCCGGCCCGCACCCGTGTGTTCCACGCGGCGGCCCATGTCGTGGCCGACCCGCTCGCCGCGTCGGCGGACAGCCACCCGGTGATCGACTGGGAGGGCACACTGGCGTTCCGGCACCGCCTGTGGGAGCAGGGGCTCGGAGTGGCGGAGGCCATGGACACCGCCCAGCGCGGAATGGGCCTCGACTGGCCGGTGGCGGCGGAGTTGATCCGGCGCTCGGCCGCCGAGGCCCACGCCGTGGGAGGCCGGATCGTGTGCGGGGCGGGAACGGACCAGCTCCCCCCGGGGAAACCGCATTCCCTCGCCGCCATCACCGGTGCGTACGAGGAACAGCTCGCCCACACCGAGGCGTGCGACGCCCGGGCCGTCCTGATGGCGTCGCGGGCCCTGGCCGCGACCGCCCGCGGCCCCGAGGACTACCTGGAGGTGTACGGCTCACTGCTCCGGCAGAGCGCCCAACCGGTCGTGTTGCACTGGCTGGGGCCGATGTTCGACCCCGAGCTGGCGGGTTACTGGGGCCACGAGGACCAGGACGCGGCCGTGGAGGTCTTCCTGAAGATCGTCTCCGAGTTTCCCGAGAAGGTGGACGGCATCAAGGTCTCCCTGCTGGACGCGGAACGGGAGGTGGAGATCAGGCGGCGACTGCCGGCAGGGGTCCGCTGCTACACCGGCGACGACCACCACTATCCCGAGCTCATCGCGGGGGACGGACAGCTGGCCAGCGACGCTCTGCTGGGGGTCTTCGATCCCCTCGCCCCGATCGCCGCCCGGGCCGTGATGGCCCTCGACCAGGGAAACCCGGCGCGCTTCCGCGCACTGCTGGACCCGACGGTCCCCCTGGCCCGGCACCTGTTCGCACCACCCACCCGCTACTACAAGACGGGGGTGGTCCTGCTCGCCTGGTTGGCGGGACATCAAAACCATTTCACGATGGTGGCCGGGCTCCACTCGGCCCGCTCCCTCCCCCACCTGGCAACCGCTTACGAACTGGCCGATCGGCTCGGCCTGTTCCCCGATCCCGGACTCGCCGAGGCCCGGATGCGCCGACTCCTCCACCTGCACGGGGTGACCTCGTGACCGGCGCGAAGGCTCCGGCCCGCCTCAGCCTCAACCAGGAGACGATCCGCCAGTGGTCGCTACCCGATCTCGTCGCCGGGTGCACGGCGGCGGGAGTGGGCGCGGTGGGGTTGTGGCGGGAGCCGGTACGCGGGTTCGGCGTGCGGGAGACCGCGAAGCTCGTCTCCGGGGCGGGGCTGCGCGTCAGTTCGCTGTGCCGGGGCGGCTTCTTCACCGCCGCCGACCCGGCGGGCCGGGCAGCGGCGCTCCAGGACAACCGGCGCGCGGTGGAGGAAGCCGCCGAGCTGGGGGCCGACGTCCTGGTCCTGGTCGCGGGGGGTCTTCCCGCAGGGGACGGTGACCTGGTGGGAGCACGCCGACGGGTCGTCGACGTGCTCGGCGATCTGGCCCCGTGGGCCGCCGGGTTCGGTGTGCGGCTCGGGATCGAGCCGCTTCATCCGATGTTCGCCTCCGACCGCTGCGTGGTCTCCACCCTCGGCCAGGCCCTCGACATCGCCGAGGAGTTCCCCGCGGAGCGGGTGGGGGTCGTCGCCGACTCCTACCACCTGTGGTGGGACGAGCGGCTGTCCGGTGATCTGCGGCGGGCCGGTGCCGGCGGACGGCTCGCGTCGGTCCAGTTGGCGGACTGGGTGACCCCGCTCCCCGAGGGGGCACTGCTCGGCCGGGGGCAGCTGGGCGACGGCTGCGTCGACCTGCGCGGGTTCCGGCAGCTGGCCGACGCGGCGGGCTACCGGGGACCGGTGGAGGTGGAGATCTTCCATCCGGGTCTGTGGGCGCGGGACGGCTCCGAGGTGCTCAAGGAGGTGGTCGAGCGCTATCGGCGACACGTCGAGTAGGCGGCGAGCGGGACCGTGCGGTGACACCGGGAACGGTACGGACAGGACGAGGAGGTTGCGGTGAACAGGGTGTGGAGCAGGCGTTCCTTCCTTTCTGCGGCGGGTGGGGGTGCGCTGGTGTTCGGCGGGCCCGTGGAACGAGCGGGTGCCGGGCCCGCGGGTGACGTCCACGAGACGATGCGTGCGACCTGGCGCGGCCTCCTCCTGGGTGGCGGATTCCCCGCCGCGGAGGAGTCGTTCCGGTCACGGCTCACGGAGCTCGGTGAACAGGCGGGCGGGTGGGCCGCCACCATGGCGCCTTCGCCCGGCTCGCTCTGGCCGGATCTCGGATTCGCCACCGACCCCGAGAAGATGATGCAGAGCTACTACCGGCTCCGGACGATGGCGGAGGCCTTCCTGCGTCCCGGAACCGGTCTCACCGGGGACAGCGGGCTGCTGTCGTCTCTGCTGGCCGGAGTGGACCACCTGCACTCGGAGGTCTACCACGCGGGTCAGGTGCGGTACGGCAACTGGTACTGCTGGCAGATCGGCGCCCCTCAGGCGCTGCTGGACCTGTGCGTCCTGCTGTACGAGCGGCTGGGCGCGGACCGCCTCGCCCGGTCCTGCGCGGCCGTGGACCATTTCGTGCCGGACTCCGCCGTCGCCTCGTACAGCGGTACCAGCACGGGCGCCAACCGGGTGGACCTGTGCCGGGTGCTGGCCCTGCGCGGGGTGGTCGGCGCGGACGACGCGAAGACGGCCCTGGCACGGGATGCCCTCTCCCCCGTCTTCCCGTACGTCACCACGGGCGACGGACTGTACCGGGACGGTTCCTTCGTCCAGCACACGTGGGTGCCCTACACGGGCACGTACGGTGCGGTGTTCCTCGGCGGGCTGGGCATGCTGTTCGCCCTCCTGAAGGACACCCCGTGGCAGATCACGGATCCCGGGGCACGGACCGTCCTGGATGCCGTGGAACGGGCCTGGGCGCCCTTCCTCTTCAACGGGCTGGTCATGGACTCCGTATCGGGGCGGGCCGTGAGCCGGGGGCTGCTCGTCGCGGACGCCCGGCAGGTCCAGCAGGACGACCACACCCGGGGCCACGCCGTGCTGGCCGGGATCCTGCTGCTCGCCGAGGGGGCGAGCGCAACCGAGCGGATCCGCTGGCGGGGACTGGTGAAGGGATGGACGGACCGCGCCTACTACAGCCGTCCCTTGGCGGACAGGACGCTCGGGCTGTCCGCTCTCGCCCGGCTCGCCGAACTCCAGGCCGACGCCACGGTGCCGGCCGCGCCGGAGCCGGTCGGTCACCGGATCTTCGCCTCGATGGACCGGGTGACGCACCGGCGGCCGGGCTGGGCCGCTTCCCTGTCCATGGCCTCGCGGCGGATCGCCCACTACGAAACGGGCAACGGTGAGCACCTGCGAGGCTGGCACACCGGGAGCGGAATGCTCTCCTGGTGGGGTTCGACGTACGGCAACGGCCAGTATTCCGACGCCTTCTGGCCCACGGTCGATCCCCTCCGGCTGCCGGGCACGACGGTGGTCCGCAAGATCCTCGCCGACGGGGCGGGAGGTGACTGGGGCTCCCCACGGCCGGACGCCACCTGGGTGGGCGGCAGCACCGACGGGGAGTTCGCATCGGTGGGTCAGCACCTGCGGGGCTTGGGCAGCACGCTCGAAGCCCGCAAGTCCTGGTTCTTCCTCTCGGATACGGTCGTCTGCCTGGGGGCGGGCATCCGCGCGTCCGACGGTGTCCCGGTGGAGTCGGTGGTCGACAATCGCAACCTGGGCGCGGCGGGCACCCACGCCCTGACCATCGGTGGCATCGTCCAGCCGGCCCGGTCCGGTTGGTCGGGGGCCTTCGCGGCCCCGGGCTGGGCCCATCTGGCCGGCTTCGGCGGGTACGTCCTGCACGGGCCGGGTTCCTTCAAGGCCCTGCGGGAGGACCGCGGCGGCCGGTGGAGCGACATCAACCGGGGCGGGTCGACGACCTCGCTGACCCGGCGCTACGCCACCCTCTGGTACGACCACGGCAGGGACCCGGTCGACGCCCGGTACCTGTACCAGTTGCTGCCCGGGGCGAGCGCGGCGCAGACGGCGGCACGGTCCGCCGCGTCGGCATGGCTGACGCCGCTCGCCAATTCCGCGGCGGGCCAGGGGGTGTCCGTCGCCTCGCTCGGCTTCACCGGCGTCAACTTCTGGCAGGCCGGCGCCGTCGGCCCGTTGGAGGTCGACGGTCCTTGTTCGGTCGTGCTGCGGCTGAGGGGCGACGGCACCGCCTCCCTGTGCGTCGCGGACCCCACCCGGACACTGGGGGCGCTGACCCTCGTGTGGCACCGGCCGGTCGCGGCGGTGTTGTCCCGGCCGCCGAGCGTGGTCTCGGCGGTCACGGGAACCCGGCTGCGGATCGAGTTCGGGAGCCTCAACGCGACAGCCGGGTCCACTCAGCAGGTGGTGGTCCGTCTGGGGTAACGGTCACGGCGCGGCTCAGGCGGGAAAGGGACGGGTAGGGCCGTGCGGAGGGTCAGTTCGCGTAGTCGTACTTCATTCCGATGCCGAGGGTGCCCTGGGTCGGCAGCAGTCCGGTCCCCACGACATCGAGTACGGGAGGCAGGAGCAGTTCCGCGAGTCGTGCCGTCTCTCCCGCCGTCAGCCCGGCCCACGGAGCGGCGGCGAGTTCCTCGGTCAGCCGCTCGACGGCGGTGCGCAGGGCGAGACCCGCCTCGGTGGCCGAGGCGTCCTCGGCCAGCAGCCCTCGGGCGGCGAGCCGGTCCCGGGCCGCGCCCCACTCCCGCGCGGACCAGCGCCGGTTCTCGAAGGCCGCCACCGGGGCAGCACCGACGCCGGCCTGGAGCACCAACGATTCGACCGCGTCGAGGTGGTGCGCCTGCAGGGCGGCGAGGTGGCCGTCGCCGCGGTGCTCGCGAAGGATCGTCGCCGCGTGCCAGAGCACCCCGTGCGGGGTCTCCGGCCAGGGCAGTGCGGCGTTGGCCGCGGCCAGCGGCCAGCCCGCGGTCGGGGTGGCCTCGGCCGCTCCGCGGGCGAGCTGGGCGGCCTCCGCCAGCTCCGGGGAGTCGATCCGGCCACCGAGCACGGAGCGCAAGGCCCTGTCGACGGCGCTCGCCCGAGCCGTGAGGACCCGCTCGGCCGGGGCGGTGTGCCATGCCTGAGCCACGTAGGTCTCCACCATGGACGGGGTGAAGCTGTAGAAGAGGGAGGTGACCAACGCGGGGGCCACCTCCCCGAGGGGCGCGGCGCGAAAGGCGAAGTAGAGGGGCCACCGTTCAGCGGTGTCGTAGCCGAGGGAGCCCGCCTCGTCGTAGGACTCTGGAGCGAAGTAGACGAGGGCATGGATCGGTTCGAGCAGCTGCCACAGCTGTCGGATGGTGGCCGGCGTGTGCGCCCCTTCGTGCGGCGGCGTTCCAGATGTCATCTTGCGTCCCCCCGAAGGCAGTTGGCGATCATCCGTACGGAGGGCAGCTTAGGCGTCGCTCCGACGTCGGGGCCTGCGCACGGACGGCTTGGATCATGTCCGCGCGACACGGAGGCCCTGGGGGGGGAGGGGTTCGACGGATCGATATCCCTGGACTTCACCTGGAGGTGCCGCCTAAGGTCGGTCCGACGGCATCGCGTGTCGGTCACCGACCGGGTGAGGCATGGAGGTGTCCGTGACATGCCTTGCGGAGGCATTCACTCATGTCGGTCCAGCTCAATCACACGATCATCCACTCCCGTGACAACCGGGAGTCCGCCACCTTCCTGGCGCACATCCTCGGTCTCGAAGTCGGCGCCGAATGGGGCCCGTTCATCGCGGTGGAAACCGGCAACGGGGTCACCCTGGACTTCGCGACCATCCCCGCCGGGTCCATCGCGGCGCAGCACTACGCGTTCCTGATCCCGGAGGAGGAGTTCGACTCGGCGTTCGAGAGGATCCGAGCGGCGGGAATTCCGTTCTTCGCCGACCCGCACGGCAAGCGGCCGGGCGAGATCAACCACAACGACGGCGGCCGCGGCGTCTACTTCCCGGACCCCTCCGGCCACTGGATGGAAATCATCACCCGCCCGTACGGCGGCTGAGCCGTCGTCTTCGAGCCATTTCGGTCGAGCCCGCGCCGTCAGGGTCCCCCGCGACCCTCCCGTTCGCCGGGACCGGCCTCCCCGGCGCGGGCCTCGCCGACCCCGTCCGCGGAGGGGGATGGTGCCGCCGCTCGGCGTGCACGACCGAGCCGCAGCCGGTACCCGGGCGTCCCAGCAGCGATGATGGGTCCATGAGCAAGCCCCCTGCCTCCCGTCATCGTCTCCGCCTCGAAAACCACCAGGGTGACAGTTACCCGGAGAGCCTCGGTCAGGCACACCAGCCCTTGTCCGGCCTCACCACCGTGACCTGCGCCTGCGGCCTGCGGAGCGATCCGCTTCCCAGCGACGACGCCCGTCTCGTCTACGAGCAGCACCGTTACCTCATCCGTGACGAGGTGACCCAGCAGACCCCGTCCCCCCGGTAGTCCGGCGGGCCGCCGTACGGAGTGCGGCGGCCCGCCGGTGCCCGTCACCGCACCCGGCGGCGGCGGGCCTTCCACCAGCGCCCGGCCGGCCGGACACCGACCACCACAGGCCCGTCCGCACCACCGGCCCGATACCGACCACCACCGGCCCGACACCGCACCACCGGCCCGTCAGCCTCTACCGGCCCGTCACCGACAGGGCCGGCAGGTCGGGGATCATCCCGGCCAACCACCCCGTGGGCTCGGCCGTGAACCGCGGGGCCCCCGACACCTCCCACCACGAACGGACCGCGGTGGTCCGCATCGTTTCCCGGGTGCGTTTGTCGACGTACTCGACGGTCCGCTCGCCGGTGGACCTGGTCGCGACCTGGCCGCGCTTGCAGGCGTCCGGGTAGTCGTTCCAGTGCACGCCCCTCTCCGACCGCAGGAGCCCCTTCATCTCGCCGGTGGACACCCGGTGGAGGCGCTCGTGCGGGAAGTGGGCCTGCGCCGCCATGGCGACGCTGTTGCGGACGGCGTCCCGCTGGCGCCACAGGAAGTAGTTCGCCACCTCCACCGGGTCCGCCATGGTGAACACGCGCGCGTCGAAGAGCGCCCGACGCCCCGGGCGTCGCTCGTTGAGAACGGCCGTGGCCAAGGACGCCGAGACGGACAGTTGCTTGGCCACGACCCCGCCGAACCACGGCTCGGTGGTGGGTGTCGCGAAGTCGGTGAGGAGCAGGCTGATCTCGTCGGACTGCGTGTAGGCGATCGCCGCACCCGCCGCCTCCGCGCACAGTGCTTCGGTGACGGCGGCCATGTCCGCCACGAACGCCATGTCGAACGGCTTGTCGGCGTCCCGCAGGTAGGTGTGGAAGGCGCGCCCGTCCAGGCGGAGGATCGTGTAGGTGGAGCGCGGCAGGACCGTCCTGTGTGCGGCCTCGTACCGCTTCATGCGGTCGCCCAGCGCGGTGGTGTCGCTCATGGTGATCCCCCGGTTCGGTGTGCGGCCAGGCTATCGGCGCGTGCGACCGCGAACGGCCCCGTGTGCCCGGTCATGGCGGTCCGGGACCGGAAGGTGCCCGATGGGCACGGAACGGCCAACAACGAACGCCCGTGCGGGAGTACCTCCCGCACGGGCGTTCGTGTTGCCTGTTGCTGCGTCGTTCACGCTTGGCAGGGGCGGCAGGAGTCGAACCTGCGACCTACGGTTTTGGAGACCGTTGCTCTGGCCATCTGAGCTACACCCCTTCGGCGAGACCAACCATGACACGGCGCCGCCCGAAGATCCACATGTTTTGGGGGTTCAACCGGATGAAATTTCGGCCCGGGTGACAGCGCCACGCGTGCGGAGCCAGTCGGTCAGGGAGGTGTCCCCGCTGGTCAGAGCCGCGTCGAAGGGGGTCAGGTCGTCGTGGCCGATCCAGTTGATGTCCGCGCCTTGGGACAGCAGGTACCGGGCCGTGGACAGCTGCCCACCGTGACAGGCCCCCCAGAAGGCGCTCGTGATGTCGTCCGGGTGTGCGGGGGAGGCCGCGAGGAGGGCGGTGACGCGGTCGAGCAGCCCCAGGGTCGCGGCGTCGTGCAGGTCGGGTTCGGCTCCGTGGGCCAGGAGCCGATGGGCGGCCCGCCACTGACCGAACGCCCGGGCGTCGGCGAGCGGGGTGCCGCCGCCGATGACGCCGCCCCGGGCCTCGATGTCGGCGCCGGCCGCGACGAGGGCGTCGAGTGCGGGAACGTCGTCGTTGCTCGCGGCCCAGTGCAGCGGGGTCTCCTCGTGGGCGCCCACGAAACGCGCCGCGGGGTCCGCGCCGGCTGCCACGAGGGTCCGGATCACCTCCGCGGTGCGAGGGTGGTGGCCGGGCCAGTCGGTGGCGATGTGCAACAGGCCGCGCTCCCCCGCGGCCTCGCCGCGCCGGACGATCCGGGTGGTCGCGAGCCCGGGATGGGCGTCCAACAGCCGTCGCAGCGCCGGGAGGTCTCCGCCGCGAATGGCGGCCGTGACGGCGATGGCCCGTGGGTCGTCCGATTCGAGTGGCAGCATCCGTCCAGGCTACGGGCTCCCGCGCGGGCGCCGGCGGTGGCAGGAGGGGCGGGCGCGGAGGATCGTGGGACGTGAGGGGGGAGGGAGTGAGGTCCCGCCGTGCACCACCACAGCCCCGGCCGCCACCATCCTCGCCCCCGTCGCCGCGCTCTCCTCCCGCGCCTCCTCTGCGCCCCGTTCGCGCTCATCCTGCTGGCCGCCGAGCCCGGCGGCTCGGGCGAGACGATCCCTCTCGACGGGCAGCGGTCGGGCGCGCGCCTCGACGTCACCCTCACCCGGGTCGTCGACCCGGCCGTGCCCGCGACGGACGGCACCGGCACCGGAGCCGAGCGCCTGGTGTCCGTGACGCTGCGCCTGGAGAACACCGGCACGGTTCCCTACGAGGACTCCCCCGCGCCCGCCACCCACCTGCTGGACACCGACGGCCGCCGTTTCACCGGTACGGACGAGCCGACCCCGGCCGGCGCGGGCTTCCCCGCGCCCCTCGTCCTCGCCCCGGGCGACTCGGCCGACGGCTCCGTCACCTTCCGCTTGCCCTCCGACGCCCGCCCGGCCGCGGTGCAGTTCGCACTCGACGCCGGCCTCGCCGACGACGTCGGCCACTGGGGTCTCCCCTGAGCCCCCGAGACCCCGACTCCTCGAACCCCCGAGCCTCCGGTTCCCCGGCCCCGGCACGCCGCAGCAACCGGAATCAGTCACAAGTTACCTCGACGTATGTAGTGACTTACCAGCCCCCCGGCAGTAGAACTTGTTCTCACTCCGTCGAGAGTGAGGAACGTCACATGAGTGACAAAGGCCTGAACAGCAAGGTATCCAACGGTGTCTCACGTCGTGGATTTATCGCTGGAACTGGTTCTATTCTTGGGGCCATGGCCCTGGCGGTCAACGCCACTCCGGCCCACGCGAGGGCCGCCGTGGGAACCGCCGTCGCGAACACACCCATCGAGTCCGGGGCCCACGTCCCGGCCCTCGTGATCGGCACCGGGTACGGCGGCTCCGTCGCCGCGCTGCGCCTCGCCCAGGCGGGTGTCGACGTGCACATGATCGAGATGGGCATGGCGTGGGACACCCCGGGCACCGACGGGAAGATCTTCGCCAACACCACCAAGCCGGACTACCGTTCCTACTGGCTGCGCACGCGGACGAAGGCCCCGCTCAGCAACTTCCTCGGCTTCCCGATCGACAAGGACGTCCCGAAGTACACGGGCATCCTGGACGCCGAGGAGATGGGCGGGATCATCGTCTACCAGGGGCGCGGCGTCGGCGGCGGCTCGCTCGTCAACGGTGGCATGGCGGTGACCCCCAAGCGGCAGAACTTCGCCTCGATCCTGCCGTCCGTGAACGCCGACGAGATGTACGACACCTACTACCCGCGGGCCAACGCCGGCCTGGGGGTCGGCCTCATCGACCCCAACTGGTTCGAGACCGTGGACTGTTACCAGTTCTCCCGCGTCGGCCGCAAGCACGCCCAGCGCTCCGGCTTCCCCTTCGTCTTCGTCCCGGACGTCTACGACTGGGACTACATGAAGAAGGAGGTGGCCGGCACCGTCCCCAAGTCCGCGGTGGCGGGCGAGATCCTCTACGGGAACAACGCCGGCAAGAAGTCCCTCCAGCAGACGTACATCGCCGCGGCCCGCGCCACCGGCAAGGTCAGCATCTCGCCCCTGCACCGGGTCACCACCGTCTCCCCCTCGGCCGGTGGCGGCTACACGGTCGTCATCGAGCAGCTGAACACCACCGGCGCCACGATCGCCACCAAGAGCGTCGTCGCCGACAAGGTGTTCTTCGCCGCCGGGAGCGTCGGCACGAGCAAGCTCCTCGTGAAGCTGAAGGCCACGGGAGCCCTGCCGAACCTCAACAACGAGATCGGCAAGGGCTGGGGCGATAACGGGAACGTCATGTGCGGCCGCGCCAACCACATGTGGGACGCGACCGGGAAGGTCCAGGCCTCCATCCCCTGCGGGGGCATCGACAACTGGGACGCCGGCGGCGCCTTCGCCGAAGTGGCCCCGCTGCCGACCGGGATCGAGACGTACGCCTCGTTCTACCTCTCGATCACGAAGAACCCGCACCGCGCCGAGTTCACCTGGGACGCCGCCGCACAGAAGGTGGGCCTGAACTGGCAGACCTCCTGGAAGCAGCCGTCCATCAACATGGCGAAGAGCATCTTCGACAAGATCAATTCGAAGGAGGGGACGATCTACCGGACCGACCTCTTCGGCCTGAACAAGATCTGGGGCGACCACCTCACGTACCACCCGCTCGGCGGTGCGGTGCTGAACAAGGCCACGGACAACTACGGCCGTCTGCACGGACACCCCGGCCTGTACGTGATCGACGGAGCGCTGATCCCCGGCAACACCAGCGTCAATCCGTTCGTGACGATCACGGCGCTCGCGGAGCGCAACATCGAGAAGATCATCGCCACGGACCTCTAGCGGGGGCCCGACGACGACGGGGCCGACCGGACTCTCCGGCCGGCCCCGCACCATGTCGATCGCCCCGTGCCGTCTCAGCTGCCCGGCAGCATGCAGACGCTGTCGAGGCCCAGGACGTGGTTGAGGCGTCCGAAGGCGAGCCAGGAGCCGATGCTCATGCTCAGCTCGACGATCTCCAACTGGCTGTAGTGCGCGGTCATCCGCTCCCAGAAGTCCTCGTCGAGGTTGTGGTGGTCCAGGGCGTAGCGCTCCGCGTACTCGGCGGCCAGCCGGGTGCGGTCGTCGAACGCCTTGGTGGTGCGCCACTCGGTGACGGCGTCGGCGAACTCCTCCTCGACCTTCTCCCCGTCCCGGTCGGTGCGCCAGTCGAGGCAGAAGACGCACCCGTTGATCTGCGCGATGCGCAGCCGAGCCGCCTCGAACTCCCGCAGGCCCAGGGTGGTGTGGGCGTACACGGAGAGGGAGAAGTTGGCGGCGGCCATGCCGATGCCGGGGACCATGTCCCCCCAGACGTACTCGATGGGGTGCTGGCCCTCGGGAATGTCGATGTTCACGGCTGCTTCCTTCCGAGTTTGCCGACTGCGGGACGCAGCGGGATGTCGAGCGCGTCGTAGAGTCCGGGTTCGGCGGCCACGAGCCAGTCGATGGCTCCGACCAGCCGGCCGACGGCGGTGGCGTTGCCGCCCGCCGAGCGGTTCTCGCCCTCGTCGGTCGCCTCGATGGTGACCTCGATGCGGGGGCGTCCTTCGATGACCACGCGGTGGGCGCCGGCGCCGTCGGGCGGGGTGGGCCAGTCGGGGGCGCAGGAGGCGTGGATGCGGGTGACGTGTTCGATGACGATGCGGGGCTCGCCCTCGACGACGCCCTGCACCTCGAAGCGGATGGCCCCCTGGGTACCCGCCTCGAAGTCGCCCATGGTGCGGGTGGTGACGGTGGTGTCGAGGGCCCGGCGGTCCGAGGTCTCGCGGATCTCGTCGAGTTCGACGCCCAGGGCGCGGGCCATCATGCGGACCTGCCCTCCCCACACCATGGTGGGGACCGACGGCATGAGCATCATGGGCTCGAAGTCCATCGGTTGGCCCATGCCGACCAGGTAGCGGACCGAGTCCGGTTGGTCGTACGTGGAGTAGTCGAAGATCTCCTGGCAGCGGATCACGTCGATGGTGGTGCCGAGGCCGCTGAGGAGCAGCGGCAGGACGTCGTTCCCCCAGCCGGGGTCGACGCCGGAGGCGAAGAGGGAGCCTCCGCCCTCCTCGACGGCGGCGAGCAGCGGGTCGCGGAACTCCGGCGGGGCGTTGCGGTGGTCGTAGAGCGGGTAGAGGGCGGGGCTGACGACGGCCGCGCCGGCGGACACGGCGCGGACCAGGTCGGCGAGCGCGTCGTCGGGGCGGACGTCGCCGGACGCCGCGTACACGACGGCGGCGGGTCGGGCGGCGAGCACCGCTTCGACGTCGTCGGTCGCCGCCACCCCCAACGGGTTGTCGAGTCCGGCGAGTTCGCCCGCGTCGCGGCCGACCTTGTCGGGGTTGTGGACGATCACTGCCGTGAGTTCGAGCGCCGGGTGGGCCTCGACGGCGCGGATCGCCGCGCGGCCTACGTTGCCCGTGCCCCAGACCACCGTGGAAATCATGCGCGGAGGGTAGCGAGGAGCTCATGAGGTGCCCAGGGCCGTGAACGATGAATTTGGGACGGACCTCCCGACGGGCGTAATCCGAGGTGGACACCCCCTTGACCCAGATGGTCCAGACCAATAGTTTCCGGATTGCACAGCGCACGCGTTACGCACGGCCCATGAGCACCACTCCCCGGATCCGCAAAGGAAGCCCATGCGCCGCAGCACGATCGGCAGACTCGCCGTCGCCGCCTGCTCCCTCTCCCTGCTGACCGCCTTCGCGCCCGCCGCCACCGGCGCGCCGGACGACGCCGCCGGTCACGGTCGCACGTACAAGAAGGTCGGGTACTTCACCCAATGGGGCGTCTACGGGCGTGACTTCCAGGTCCAGGACCTCGACGCGAACGGCACGGCCGGCAAGCTCACGCACATCAACTACGCCTTCGGCAACGTCAGCGCCGAGGGGAAGTGCTTCACCGGCAACGTGGCCGGCCAGGCGGACGCCTGGGCGGACTACGCGCGCCCCCTGGACGCCGCGAACTCCGTCGACGGGGTCGCCGACACCGCCGAGCAGCCCCTCGCCGGCAACTTCAACCAGCTCAAGGAGCTGAAGGCCAAGCACCCGAACCTCAAGGTGCTCATCTCGCTCGGCGGTTGGAGCTGGTCGACCCACTTCTCGGACGCCTCCCTCACCCCGGCCTCCCGCAAGGCCTTCGTGCGGTCCTGCATTGACCTGTACATCAAGGGGAACCTGCCGCAGGACGGCGCGCGGGGCGGGGCCGGGGCCGCGGCAGGGGTCTTCGACGGCATCGACCTGGACTGGGAGTGGCCCGGGTCCGAGGCCAACGCCGGCACGAAGTTCCGGCCCGAGGACAAGCGCAACTTCACCGAGCTGGTCAAGGAGTTCCGTACGCAGCTCGACGCCTACGGGCGCGCGCAGAAGCGGAAGTACGAGCTGACGGCCTTCGTCCCGACGGCGCCCGCGAAGATCGACGCGGGCTTCGACTGCCGCCGGATCATGCGCGACCTGGACTTCGTCAATCTCCAGGGCTACGACTTCCACGTGTCGGGCGAGAAGAACACCGCCCAGCAGTCGGCGCTTTACGCGCGGAAGGACTTCAGCGTGGACGGCACGGTCCGGGCCTGGCGGGACCGGGGCGCGCCGGCGCACAAACTGGTGGTCGGCATGCCGTTCTACGGTCAGGGCTGGACCGGGGTCCGCGGCGGCGGGGACGGCATCGGGCAGCCCGCGACGGGGCCGGCGCCGGCGACGTGGGCGGCAGGGTACGAGGACTACAAGGCCCTGAAGAAGCTGGCGGATTCGGGGACCTACGAGGTCCACCGTGACCGGCGCGGCGGGCACGCGTGGCTCTTCGACGGCACCACCCTGTGGACGTACGACGACCCGCAGGTGCTGCGCGCGAAGGCCGAGTACGTCCGCGAAGAGGGCCTGGGCGGCGCGATGTTCTGGTCCCTCGACGGCGACACCGCCGACGGCGAGCTGACGAAGGCCGTCGACCGGGGTCTGCGCGGCCGCTGACGGTTCGATCCGGCCGACGGATCTCCGGGTCCACGAGCCGACCGGGCCCCACCTACCGGCGCCGCCGGGCCGCGAAAATCGCACCGGCCCGGCGGCGCCCACCACGTGGCCCGCCCGTACGGGGAACTCGCCGCCACGGACGGTCAACCGGCCCACGGCGCCTTCCTCACGGTCCGCCGCACGTCCCGACCGGTCCTGACCGCGGGCCGGGCGAGACTCTCACGACATGCCCTGAGCCGTCTCTTTCGGATCTCTCCGGTGGGCCGCCGCCAGGGCCGCCGTTTCGGTGAAGGCCGGGACGTGGCCCGTGCCGCCCCGGCCCGACACCGACAGGGAGGCCGCGGCCGTGCCGTAGGCCACCGCGTCCGCGAGGGTGTCGCCGAGGGCGAGGCGGGCGGTGGTGGTGCCGGTGAAGCAGTCCCCGGCACCGGTCGCGTCGACGGGATCCGGGTTGACGGGGACGGGGTGGTGGGTCGGCCCGCCGCCGTCGTCCAGGAGCAGCCGGCCCGCGCCCGCCGTAACGGCGACGGTACGGGCACCCAGGGCGCGGCAGCGGGCGGCCGCGGTGGCCGGGTCGTCGGTGTCCACCAGGGCGAGGGCGTCCCCCGGGCAGGACGTCTTGAGCAGCCCCGTCAGAGGGGCGATCCGGGCCAACAGCTCCCGGGCCTCGTCCCGTCCGGTGAGCCGGGCGCGGTAGTTGGGGTCGTACGTGAGGTGCCCGCCGGCCGCGTGGACGGTGCGGGCGGCGTCCAGCACGGCTTCGCGGGCGGTCGGGGAGAGGGCTCCGGTGATCCCGCTGGTGATGAGGGAGCGGGTACCGGTCAGCAGGGTGCGCCAGCCGTCGACGTGGGCCGGGGCGAGGGTGGAGCCGGCGCCCGCGGTGCGCCAGTAGACGAACTCACGCTCGCCCTCGGTGTCGGCGCAGAGAAGGTAGGCGCCGTTGGGCCGTGGGGCCCGGCGGACGTGGGAGACGTCCACTCCGAGTTCGATGGCGCGGCGCAGCAGCGGGACGCTGAGGTCGTCGTCGCCGACGACGGCGAGCAGGGCGGTGCGCGCTCCGGCGGCCGCCGCCGCGGCCGCGGCGTTGAGCGCGTCGCCGGAGTAGGAGATGCGGGCCGGGGTGCCGTCGACGGCCTCGCGCGGGGCGGTGTCGGTGTGGATCTCGACCAGGACCTCGCCGAGGACGAGGACGTCGTAGTGCGGGGAGGGGGGCACGGTCAGCGCTCCGGGGAGCAGTCGGCGCAGCACGGTCCGGCCAGTTCCGCGAAGACGGCCGCCAGTTCGTCCGGGTCGTCGGGCAGGCCGTTGCCGATGCCGACTGCGCTCGCTCCGGCGGCGAGCCACTCCCGGACCTCGCCCGGCCGGATGCCACCGGTCGGGACGAGCAGTGCGTCGGGGAGGACGGCCTTGAGGGAGCGGATGAACCCGGGGCCGCCCACGTGCGCCGGGAAGACCTTCGCCGCTCCCGCGTGGCGGGCGGCGGCGGCGATCTCGCCGGGGGTGAAGCCGCCCTCGACGAACACGGCGTCGTGTCGTGCGGCGAACTCGCGCACCTCGGGGGCCGGGTAGGGGGAGACCAGGAAACCGGCGCCCGCGGCGAGGGCCTCCTCCGCCTGGGCGGCGGTGGTGACGGTGCCGACGCCGATGAGGGCGGGGCGGCCGTGCGCGTCGCCGAGCGGGGCGGTACGGGCGACGGCCGCGGCCCAGCCGGGGGTGGATGTCGTCAGCTCGACCGCGCGGCATCCCGCGGCGAGCAGGGCGCCGGTGCGTCGGACGGCCTCGTCCGGGCCGGGGTCGCGCAGTACCGGCAGCAGGCGCTGGGCGGCCATCACCGCGTACGGATGGCAGGACATCGGACCCCCCGATTTGTTCCACGTAGCGGAACTGCATATCGTGTAATGGAACTCAGTGGTCCAGACCTTACACACCCAGGGAGCCCGCGTGTCAACGGAGCGAGCACCGTCGGCGGACCCGGCACACGAGGGCGGGCCCGCCGGCCCCGGCGACCCGAGCGGCCCCTCCCCCCGGTCCGGTGGCCGGACGTCGGCGGCCGGGTCCGCGTTGGAGAAGTCGCTGCGGATCCTGGAGGCCGTCGCGGCGCCCGGCGGTCCGCACCGGCTGACGGACGTCATGACGGCGGCGGCGGTCCCGAAGTCGAGCACCTTCCGCATCCTGGCGGCGCTGGTGGAGCAGGGCTTCGTACGCTCCGACGGCGACGGCCGCTACGGGGTGGGCCCGCGGCTGCGCGGGCTGTCCGCCATGGTTGGCGGCGGGGAGCCGGCGAGCGTCCAGCAGATCCTGGACGAGCTGCGGCGGGAGACGGGCCAGACGGTGCACCTGGCCCTGCACAGCGGCGAGACCATCACCTACATCCACAAACTGGAGAGCGGCCAGCCCTTCCGCACCGCCTCCCGGATCGGCATGCGGGTGCCGCTGCACACCACGGCGATCGGCAAGGCCGTCCTCGCCCACCTCCCCCCGGAGGAGCTGCGGGAGCTGCTCGACGCCACCGGGCTGCCCGCGCGCACGCCCCGTACGCTGACGACCGCGCGGGCCCTCGCCGCCGAACTGGAGGCGGTGCAGGAACGCGGCTTCGCCGTGGACGACGAGGAGAACGAGCCGACGATCCGCTGCATCGGCGCGGCCGTACTCGACGCCGACGGTCGCCCGGTCGGCGGTGTCTCGGTGACGACCGTCACGTTCCTGGTCTCCCGCGAGGAGATCGAGGCGTACGCCCCGGCCCTGCGGGCCGCCGCGGAGGCGTTGACACCCCTGCTGTGACCGGCCCAGGCCCGCCGGGGACGCCCCGGCGGGGGTCGCGGAAGTGGCGCCGGAAACTTCTTCCGGATAAGTGTTATCGGGGCCCCTCTCGACGGTCTCCCAGTTATTGGGCATCATCGACCGCCGGTACGGACAGGGACTTTCACATGAGCACACAGCACACGGCAGCACTGGTGGCAGCGGCCCGCGCGGGCGATCCCCGCGCGCAGGACGAGCTCGTCAGCGCCCACCTGCCGCTCGTCTACAACATCGTCGGTCGGGCCCTGAACGGGTCCTGCGACGTGGACGACGTGGTGCAGGACACCATGCTGCGCGCGCTCGACGGGCTGGGCGCCCTGCGGTCGGACGAGAGCTTCCGCTCCTGGCTCGTCGCCATCACGATGAACCGGATCCGGGCCCACTGGCAGGCCCGCAGCAACGGCCCCGGCGAGAGCGGACTGGAGGAGGCCGGTGACGTCGCCGACCCGGGCGCCGACTTCGCCGACCTGACCGTCGTACGCCTCCACCTGTCGGGTCAGCGTCGCGAGACCGCCCGGGCGACGCGCTGGCTGGAGCCCGACGACCGGGCGCTGCTGTCCCTGTGGTGGCTGGAGTGCGCCGGGGAGGTGACGCGGGCCGACGTCGCCTCGGCGCTGGAGCTGACGCCGCAGCACACCGCCGTCCGGGTGCAGCGGATGAAGGCGCAGCTGGAGGCCGCCCGGGTCGTGGAGCGGGCACTGGAGGCGCAGCCCCCGTGCGACGGGCTGCGCGCGATGACGGCCGGCTGGGACGGGCGCCCCTCGGCGCTGTGGCGCAAGCGAATAGCCCGGCACGCCCGCGAGTGCCTGCGCTGCTCGGGGTTGTGGAACGGACTGGTGCCCGCGGAGGGGTTGCTGGCCGGGTTGGCCCTGGTGCCCGTCACGGCGGCGCTGCTGGCGGGCGTGCGGGCGGCCGTCTCGGCCGGCTGGACCCCGGTCGCGGCGGCCTCGTTCGCCGACGCGGCGACCCAGCTGACCCCGGTGGTGTCGGAGCCGGGCCGCGCCGCGCGCCGCAGGACGGGCGACACCGGCGCGG
>NZ_JANFAK020000197.1 GCF_024721315.2 Streptomyces sp. Isolate_45 | reverse complement strand
TCACGGGGGTCTTTCGGGTCGTCCGGCGGCTACTATCCCGGTTCGTGTGTGACGTGGGTCCTATGGGACGGCTCACCCCGGAGCCGCCCGAAACTCACCGAACGTCACCGTCCATGAGCGAGTTTGTTGTTCGCGACGCCCGGGGGGCGTGTCGATCCGATGCACAAACACTGCAACTTGTCCTGATGCGACTCGCTTCGTCACTCTGGTTTCCTCGGGATCAGAGTCACGATCCGTAGGAGTGCTGATGGACCTGCGAGACGAACTTCCGGTCGACCATCCCCTCAACCGGGTCCACCGGATCGGTGCCGCGCTGTGCGGACTCCTCCTGCTCGTCTTCGGCTGCCTCGGTTTCGCCGACAGCCTTTCCGCCTTCGACACCGCGGGCCGAAGCGTCGCCGGACTGTCCACCAACGGGCTGCTCAGCGCCATCTCGGTGCTCGTCGGGCTGCTGCTGTTCGTCGCCGCGCTGATCGGGGGGAACTTCGCGTCGACCGTCAACATCGGCGTCGGCGTGCTGTTCGTGGTGAGCGGATTCGTCCACCTGTTCCTTCTCGGGCGGCCGGGCAACATCCTTGACTTCGGGATGTCGAACGTGATCTTCAGCTTCCTGATGGGCCTACTGGTCATGACCTTCGGCATGTACGGCCGGGTCAGCGGCGGCCTGCCCCACGACAACCCCTACTGGCAGAAGCGCCACCCCGGTCGGGCCGCCGGTCCCGGAGCCGGTCGGGAGCCCCGGACGGCTCTCACGGCCCTCGACGCCCACCTGCCCGGTCGGTGAGGCTCCGGCGGGCGCCCGAGGCCCCGTGATCAGCCGAGAGGCGGAGGAAACCATGTCCACATCCACATCCGGAGTGCCGCCGGGCGAGACGCCGCCCGCCGAGGGTTCGACCGCGTCCGCGCACCCCGAGCGCGCGGACGGGGGACTGTGGGAGCACCCGGGGGTGTTCGTGCTCCTCATCGTGATCGGGGCCCTGATGGTCGCCGGGTTCTTCATCGCCCGCGTCTGGGGTTGGTGACCGCCGCGACGACCCGCGTTCAGCGCCGGACGAGGGCGAGGTTGCGGTTCATCTCGGCAAGGAAGCGCACCACCACGTGCAGTTCCGCGGCGTCGAAACGGGCCCGGACGGCATCGGTGGACGTGGCCAGCGGGCGGAAGTATTCGCGCGCCGCCTCCCGGCCCGCCTGCGCGTAGTGCACGTGCACCACGCGCCGGTCGTCGGCCGCGCGCACCCTGCGGACGTGACCCGCCTTCTCCAGCCGGTCGAGGCACGCGGTCACCGCCCCGGACGTCAGGTTCATCCGCGTGGCAAGACGCCCGGGCGTCATCGGTCCGGCGTCCTCCTCGTGTTCGGCGTCGAGCACCGCGATGAGCGCCTGCACGTCGGTCAGGTGCAACCCCTGGGCGTGGGCGAACTCCTGGGCGATGCGGTTGAACTCCGCGTTCATCCCGCGCAGCAGCACGGCGAAGGACTGCAATCCGATCGGGTCGTCGCACGGAAGTACGGGCAGGGGCGTGTCAGCGCTTCGCATGGCACCAGCATATGATCTCTCGATGATTGAGATACTTACTCATTGAGTAACCCGGGGAGAACCTTCATGAAGCACACACCGCGATGGGCCCGTTGGCTGGTACCCGTCGTGCTGCTGGTGATCTGGCTCGGCATCGGCGGAACGCTCGGCCCGTACGCGGGCAAGCTCGGCGAGGTGGCCACGAACGACCAGGCCGCCTTCCTGCCGCGGAGCGCCGAGTCCACCAAGGTGGTCGAAGCGCGCAGGGACTTCGAGCGCTCAGAGTCGGTGCCCGCGATCGTCATCTGGCAGGCTCCCGGGGGAGGGCCCGTCACCGATGCTCAGCAGCAGGAAGCGGGCCGGGCCGTCGCCGCCCTCGCGGGGCGGCAGGGCGTCGTCTCCGCGCCGTCCCCGGCCCTGCGCTCCGACGACGGCCGGGCCCTGCAGGCGGTGGTGCCCCTGGCCCCCGACCTCGGTGATGAGTTGCCCGCGGTCCTGGACGACGTCCGAGCGGCCGCCAGGACCGTACCCGGGCTGAGCGCGAGCATCGCCGGACCGGCTGCCACCCAGGCCGACCTCGCGGACGCCTTCGCCGGCATCGACGGGCTGCTGTTGGGCGTCGCGCTGGGCGCGGTGCTGCTGATCCTGCTGCTCGTCTACCGAAGCCTGCTACTGCCCATCGTGATCATCATCAGCGCCGTGTTCGCCCTCGGGCTCGCCTGCGCGGTCGTCTACGCCCTGGCGGACCACGGAGTCGTTCGGGTCGACGGCCAGGTCCAGGGCATCCTCTCGATCCTGGTCATCGGGGCCGCGACCGACTACGCGCTGCTGCTGGCCGCCCGCTTCCGGGAGGAACTCGCCGCCCGCGACGACCGCGTGGCCGCGGCCGTGGCGTCGGTACGACGCTCGGCCGGCGCGATCACCGCCAGTGGCGCCACCGTGGCCCTCGGCCTGCTCGCCCTCCTGGCGAGCGACCTGACGAACAACAGGGCCCTGGGGCCGGTCGGCGCGATCGGCATTGTCTGCGCGGTCCTGTCCACGCTGACGTTCCTGCCCGCCGCCCTGGTCCTCCTCGGCCGCGCCGCGTTCTGGCCGGCCACGCCGAAGCCTGCCGACGCCACCACGGAGGGCCACCGGCTCTGGCGACGCGTCGCGGGCCTCATCGACCGGGCTCCGCGCCGCGTCTGGGTTTCGACGACCCTGCTCCTGGTCGTCCTGGCCGCCTTCGCGCCGACGCTCACCTCCCGGGGCGTTCCCCTCGACGAGATCTTCGTCAAGGACGCACCCTCCGTCGCCGCCCAGGAGGCCCTCGGCCGACACTTCCCCGGCGGATCGGGCCAGCCCGCGGTGATCATCGCGGACGCGGCCAAGGCCGAGGAAGTGGAGGCGGCGGCCCGGGCGACCGACGGAGTCGCCTCCGCCGCGCCCGTCACCGCCCCGGGCCGACCCGGCGGCGGAGGCGAGCCCCTGGTCGTCGACGGCAGGATCCGCATCGACGCCACGCTCACCGCGGCCGCCGACAGCGACGCCGCCAAGAACACCGTCGCCGAACTCCGCGGCCGCGTCCACGCCGTACCCGGAGCCGACGCCCTGGTGGGCGGCTACACCGCCCAGCAGTACGACACCGAACGGACGGCGGCCCGCGACCGGACCGTCATCGTCCCCGTCGTCCTCGCCATCATCCTGCTCATCCTCGTCCTGCTCCTGCGCTCAGTCCTGGTCCCCGTCCTGCTCGTGGCCACCGTGGCCCTCAACTTCATGGCCACCCTCGGTGTCTCCGCCCTGGTCTTCCAGCACCTGCTCGGGTTCAGCGGCACGGACGCCTCCGTCCCCCTGTACGGATTCGTGTTCCTCGTCGCCCTCGGCGTCGACTACAACATCTTCCTCATGTCCCGCGTCCGGGAGGAGACCCTCACCCACGGCGTCCGTGAGGGGGTGTTGCGCGGCCTGACCACCACCGGCGGCGTCATCACCTCGGCCGGCGTGGTCCTCGCCGCCACCTTCGCCGCCCTCATGGTCATCCCGCTCGCCTTCCTGTTCCAGATCGCCTTCATCGTCGCCTTCGGTGTCCTCCTCGACACCCTCGTCGTCCGGTCGCTCCTCGTTCCCGCCCTCGTGATCGACATCGGGCCGAGGAGCTGGTGGCCCAGCGCCCTCGCCCGGGAGGAGCGTCACAAGACCGTCGGCGAGGCCCCGCGTACGTAGGGCCGTGCCACCGGACGCCGACCGGTCGATCACTGGACGGCGGGGGCGCCGCCGGCCCCGGGCGAGAGCGAGGGGCCGGCGGTGATCGGCCCGGTGGACAAGGGCGTCAGCGGTGACCCAGTACGTTGATCACCAGGCCGTTGGGGTCGCGGACGAAGAACCGGCGCACGCCCCACTCCTCGTCCTGCAGCGGGTGGACGATCTCCGCGCCGCCGTCCCGTACGAGCGCGTAGGCCGCGTCCACATCGTCGACCTCGACACTCATGTCGGGGACGACCGGCGCGGTCTTGTCGTCGGCCATGAAGCTGACCTGCGCGGCCGGGGCCGACGGGGAGGCGAGCGTCATGATCCAGCCGTGGTTCATGACTTCCTCGAAGCCGAGCAGGCCGTAGAACTCCCGGCTCTCGCGCACGGCTTCCGACCGGACATTGGGCACGACACGGCGAACGGCCATCGATACTCCAAGGGGAACAGACGACTTCGGGCCTTCCAGCAGTACTACGCCGCGCCCCTCGACGCACCCGCTTTCCACCCCGTGTCCGGGTAGGGCGGCCCGAACGCGCCGCCCAGCCCTATGCTCTCCCGTGGCGTCGGTTGGACGTGGCGAAACGGGGGCGTCAGGATGAGCGTGGGTGGGGGCGGTGGCGAGACGCCATGGAACCCGTACGGAGCAGGACAAGCGCCGGATGGGCGGCGGCGGTTGACGTTCGGGGGCCTGTTCAATCCGATCGCGGTGGCACGTGCGGTGTTCACGCCGTCGAGGCCCGACCGCGTGCACGATCCGGCGGTGAAACGGGCCCAGGTCCTGCGGACGGTCCTCGGGCTCGTCGCGGTGACGTGGATGCTGTTGTCCTACGACCTGGCGGCGGACGCCGACGCGGTGGTGGACGATCGCTTCGGGCAGATCCGTACCACGCTGATCGTGCTGGCGGTGACCTTCCCGGTCGCGGTCGCCGCCTTCGTCCTCGCGGCCCGCCCGCCCCACCGACGGCTGTTCCTGCGCCGGGCCGGCAAACCCATCGGGGCACTGCTCGCGCTCACCGTCGCGTTGGCGGTGCCGCGGTTGATCACGGGGCTCGGGTACGTGGACGAGGAGACGGACTGGACGGCCTCCACCGGACGAGTGGCCCTGCTGTTCGCCCTCGGCGCCTTCCTGCTGTGGCTGGCACCGTTCGTGCTCTACGGGATCGCACAGTCGCTGGTCCACGTGTTTCGCACGGCGGATCTCCACGAGACTCTGCCGCCCCTGCTCGCGATGCTCCTGGTGTGGGAAGTCGCCCTGTTCGACCTGTTCCGTGATGCCTACGACGGCGTGCCGCTCGGTGTGCGGATGGCATTCCTGCTGGGAGGACCTCTGTCCGTCACCGTCGTCGCGATGTGGGAACTGCGGCGCCTGCGCGTGCGCCACGGCATCACCCTGCGCGGAGCCCTGCGCCGCTGAGTCGGGCCGCACGGCGCCGATCATGCGGGTCGGGGCGGTCGGGGCGGTCGGGGCGGTCGGTTCCGCGGCGCGGAAGGACGGCCCGGTCGTCGGCCGACGGCTTCCCGGCGACCGCGGACATGTGGGCGACCGCCGACGAGTCGCCCGACGCGATCGAGCCGTCACCGATCGGGCGAACCTCTGCGGATCCTCAAGTCCCTTGCCGCTCAAGCGAAACGACGGCCACGATGGCCGACATGACTGGATTCCTGGGACAGAACACCAAGCACAACTTCGTGCTGCTCATCCGGGACGCGGACACGGTCGCGTCGGCCCTTCGGCAGGCCCTGGCCGAGGCCGCACCCGAGGAACGCGCGGGCCTGGAACGGGCCGTCGCACTCGTCGGGTCCTACGCCGACGACACCGACCCGCAGCTGCGCGCCCGTTGGGTCCGCTCCCGACTGGCCGCCGTCGGCTACACCGGGGACGTCGACTCCGCCTCCGCCGTGAAGGCGCTGCGCCGGGCGGAACCGCAGCTGAGCCTGCTCGCGGCGGCGGAACTGCAGAGGGACGCCGTGGCCCATCCCGAGTGACCCGGGGCAACCGACGGTCGCCCGGGGCCCTCAGGGCGGTGCGGCGCCCGCGTCGCGGTGTGCGCGGACGAGCTGCTCCACGTCGCCGAGCCGGTCCAGTCCGCTCACGGCCCGAGCCATGCGAGGGTTTCCC
This sequence comes from Streptomyces sp. Isolate_45, assembly GCF_024721315.2. Lineage (GTDB taxonomy): Bacteria > Actinomycetota > Actinomycetes > Streptomycetales > Streptomycetaceae > Streptomyces. The sequence goes on along the minus strand of NZ_JANFAK020000197.1, from coordinate 7,674 downwards.
TCCAACCGTGCACGGTGCCGGTCCAGGAAGCTCCAATAGCCGACGGTGTAGGGGCAGGCGCGTTCACCGGTACGGTCGGTGGGCCGGTACCGGCAGCCGCCGCACAGGTCGCTCATCCGGTGGATGTAGGCCCCGCCCGACGTGTAGGGCTTGGTGGTCATCAGCCCACCGTCCCCGTACTGGGACATGCCCACCACGTTCGGCAGCATGACCCAGTCGTAGCCGTCCACGAAGGACCGGTGGAACCAGTCCGTCACCTCGGCCGGGTTCCAGCCCCGCTGCAGGGCGAAGCTGCCGAGGACCATCAGCCGCGGGATGTGGTGCGTCCAGCCCGAGTCCCGGACCTGCGCGAGCACGGTCGACAGGCAGCGGGCCCCCACGGCGTCCGCGTCCAGTTCCTGGAACCACGGGGGAACCGGTGCGGTGTGCCGCAGGGCGTTGCGGTGCCGGTACTCCTCGCCCAGGTGCCAGTAGAGGTGCCACACGTACTCGCGCCAGCCGCACACCTGCCTGATGAACCCCTCGGCGCTGTTCAGCGGGACGCGCCCGGCCCGCCAGGCGTCCTCGGCCCGGGTCACGCACTCCCACGGGTCGAGAAGGCCGAGGTTGAGGGAGGAGGACAGCAGGCTGTGGCTCATCACGGGGTCGCCGGCCAGCATGGCGTCCTCATGGGCCCCGAAGCCCGCGAGACGGTGGGTGACGAAGTGGTCCAGCGCGGCCAGGGCCTCGCGACGGCTCGCGGGGAACAGACGGGGGCCGTCGCGGCCCACGAAGGCGATTCCCTCTTCCCGTTCCCAGCGGTCCAGGTCCCGCCGGACCTCCTCGTCGATCTCGTCCTCACGCGGCCGGTACGGGGCCGGCGCGCCGAGGGTGTCCAGGCCCCGGGGCGGCGGCTCGCGGTTCTCGTGGTCCAGGTTCCAACGGCCGCCCGCCGGCCGGTCGCCGTCCATCAGGATGTCGTGGGCGCGGCGGGTGTTCTCGTAGAAGCTCTCCTGGAGCAGCCGTCGGCCCTTCTGCCGCGCGACCCATTCGGCGAACTCCCGGTGGCTGACCACGTACCCGCGGGCAGGATGGACCGTGACCCGCGGCAACGAGGTCACCAGGGCGAGGGCGGCGCGCGTGGTCGGATGGTGCACGGAAACGGGATCCGTGCCCGCTGCCCGCGCCAGGCCCTCCCGGTAGGTCTCCGCCGTGACGTACAGCGCGCTCCCGCCGAGGTCGGCTGCCCGGTGCCGCATGGCACTGAGCATCAGGTGGGCCTTTGCCCGGTGGAAGCGCCGCCGCCGGAAGACGGCCTTGGACTCGATCAGGAGCCACCGGGTGTTCCTCGGCGTCCCGCCGGCGGCCGTGGCGGTGAAGTGCGGGCCGAGCTGGTCGCCGAACAGCCAGTGCACGGGGCTCATGCCGCCATCCAAGCAACGACGACCGCTCCGCCGTCGGCCGACACGGCCTACCGGGCCCCATCCAGGGTCCGGCGGGTGGCGGAACGCAGCGCGAACGCCATCACCACTTCGAACACACCGAGCAGGACGAGCCACAGTCCCAGAAGCCGCGTCAGGGCGATCGCGGAGTTCACCGGGAAGCAGAGCACGACGATCCCGGCGACGGCACCGAGTGCGCCCAGGGCGAGGAGCATGCCGCGGTGGACCAGACCGCGATCGGCGATGGCCACGTACACGGTCAGGACGCCGGTCATCAACCAGAACACCCCGACGATCAGGGACAGCGCGCCGATGGTCTGCATCGGGTGCCGCAGGACCAGGACGCCCGCCAGGAACGCCAGCAGGGCGATCAGGACGCTCGCCAGTCTGCTGCCGCCCCGGTCACTGTCCCGGGAGAAGGCGGTCACGAACCGGAAGCCGCCCGCCACCAGGAGTTGCAGCCCGATGATCACGGCCAGGACGTGCAGCGTCCCGTCGGGCCAGACGAGTACCAGGATGCCGGGGATCAGGGTCGCCAGGGCGAAGCCGAGTGCCCAGCGCCACGAGCCGCCGAGCTGTTTCAGGAAGTCCTCGGGGTCACCGTGCGTGTACTGCGGGGCCGTGTCGGGGGATCCGGTCATCACGCCTCCCGGGCGGGCCGACGGTTCGCAGGGGCATGTGGAGCCGCCGGAAATCCCGCGTTCGATCGTGCAGTTCATATTAGGCCGTGCCGGGACGGCTCGCCGACCGGCGGAGGGACGTTCGCCTGGCGGGCCCCGACCGGAAAGTCGACGATGAAGGCATCACCGCCGCCCTCGTCCCCGCCGCGGAACGCGGCCGGGCCACGAGGGCCGCCCGACCCCACGGGTGTGCTGCCATGGTGCTGGACCTGCTCCTCATCGCACTCGCGGTCACGCTGTTCCCGCTGCCCATCATGGCCTTCGTGCTGGTGGTGTCCGCTCCTCGGGGGGTGTGGACGGGCCTGGCGTTCATCCTCGCCTGGCTGGCGTGCCTCGTGGCCGTGATGGCTGTCGTCCTGCTGTTCACCGACGGACAGCCGCCACCGCCGCGCTCACCGCCTTCCGTCGCGGCGCTCGTCGCCACCCTGCTCATAGGTGTCGGCCTGGTCGTTTACGGCGGGCACCGGCGTCGCCGCGGCAGCGCTGCGGACACCTCCGCGCAGGCGGCCGCCGGGCCGTCCATGAGGTCCCGCATGGACGACGTCAGCGGATGGTCCGCGGCCGCCCTGGCGGTCCTCCTCCAGCCCTGGGGGATGGTCGCCGCCGCTGCCGCCACGGTCGTCCAGGCCGACCTCTCCCACGCCCAGTCCTTCCTGTCCCTCACCGCCTTCTGCGTTCTGGCCACCTCCACCCTGATCGCCATGGAGCTGTACGTGGTGTTCTCGCCGGAGAGGGCCCAGCACGCGCTGCTGCGCCTGCGCGGGTGGCTCGAACACCACAAGGAGCCGGCGATCGTCGTGATCTGCCTCCTGCTGGGACTGTGGCTCGTCGGCAGGAGCCTCTACCAGCTGACCGGCTGACCGGCTGACCGGCTGACCGGCTGACCGGCGCCGGACCGCCGCGTCAACGCGAGGCGCGGAGCGAGGCGTCCAGGGCGGACATGAGCTGCGCCACTCGATTCCGGCCGGTCGGGGCGGGGGGATACCGGCACAGCACGGAGATCAGCGTGGGTGTGGCGCGTTGCCGAGCCTGCTCGATCAGCATCTCCCCGACGGCGGGGTCGTCGCCCGCGTTCAACTCGGCGACACGGGTGGCGGTCGCCGCGGCGCGCAGGATGTGGCCCACCTGGGTGGCCCGCGCGATCGGGTGCAGGTACGCGGCGGCCGCCGCGTCACCGGCGGACCGCGCCGCGAGGAGCGCGGTTTCCGCCTCCGCCTCCTTCGCGGCCCGGTGGGCCTCCAGCGACGTGACGCGTTGCAGGTTGCTCCTCTTCGCACCGTTGGCGAACTCCCAGGCGGCCTCGACGGCGGCGCGGGGACGGGAATCACCGGGAACGGCCGCCTCGAAGACGGCAAGGACCTCCTGCGCGCTCTGCGCCGCGTAGCGCGTCACGACGCGCAGCTCGTCCATGGTCAGTTCGAAATCACCGGATGCCGTTGTCATGGTCCCGATCCTTCCACCCGTGACGCACGCCGTCCCCGGAATTGCGACCACCCCGCCCGCGCCGATCTCGGCGCGGGCGGGGTGGCGGGCCCGAACGGGGCCGCGCTCTCGTCTCAAGGGCGCCAGGCCGGGACGGGCAGTGTCCTGCCGGTCTCGATGTAGGTCTTGAGGTTGGCCAGCACGAAGCTCCAGCCACCGGAAATCCGACGGTGTTCCTGCTCGTCCCGCAGGTTGACGTGGGTGACGGTGAGCTGGACCGCCTCGCCGTACGGCTTGAGGTCGAAGGTCACCCGGGAGGCGCCGCCGGGGCGCTCCTCACCGGGCTCGGCCCAGGTCAGGACGAGTCGGCGGGGCGGGTCGGTCTCGACGACGGTGCCCACGACGTCGTCGATGCCGGAGTCGTCAAGGCGCCGGTGCGCCCAGGGTGAGCCGGGCTGCCAGTCGGAGACGTTGTGGTGACCCCAGTAGGCGGCCGTCGCCTCCGGGTCCATCAGGCACTGCCACACCAGTTCCGGGGTGGCGGCGATGTAGGTGGTGTGGACGAATTCCGGGTGGGGATCGGTGGCGGTGTTGGTGTCAGGGTCGGTGTTCGCGTTCATGAGGGATTCCGCTCTCTGTTTCAGGGCGCCCAGCGCGTCGAGGCGTGGCCGGTCGAAGCCGCTGATCCAGCGTTCTTGGATCTCGTGGATGGGCACCGGGTTGAGGTAGTGCAATTTCTCCCGGCCCCGGCGGACCGTGCTGACGAGGTGTGCGGCCTCCAGCACTCCCAGGTGCTGGGTCAGTGACTGCCGGGCCATCCGTACGCACTCGCACAGCTCGCCCAGGGTCTGGCCGTCGTTCTCCCGCAGCCTGTCCAGCAGGAGACGTCTGGTCGGATCGGCCAGGGCCTTGAAGACCCGGTCCATGTCGTCGCCGCTCATGCGTTCAATCATGCAGGCAAATGCCTGCATGTCAATCTCGACCCGCCCCGGCCGGTCGCGGCGCTCGGCCCGGCACCGGCGCGCCGCCGGCCGCCCCGGACCGCCCGCCCCGCGCCGGCCGTCGTGCCTTCGCGGCGCGGCAGACCTGTACGGCGGCGTTCGACGTGCCGGGGAGGACCGTGCTGTCTTGACTGGGGTCGTGGACAGCGACCAGCGGCCTTCCGTCATGGCGTACCGAAACCTGATCATGGCGACGGTGGGCTTCGGGCTCACGTTCTGGGCGTGGGATCTGATCGCTCCGCTGGCCGCCGGGTACAAGGACCGGCTGGGCCTCAGCTCCTTCCAGCAGGCCCTGCTCGTCGCGATCCCGGTCCTGGTCGGATCCTTGGGACGCATCCCCGCAGGTGCCCTCACCGACCGCTACGGCGCCCGGCTGATGTTCCCGCTGGTGTCCGCGCTCACCATCGTGCCCGTGCTCCTGCTGATCCCCGTCAAGGACGACTACGCGCTGCTCCTGGTGGTCGCCCTCCTGCTCGGCCTGGGCGGCACCACGTTCGCGATCGGTGTTCCCCTGGTCAACTCCTGGTTCCCGCCCGGGCGGCGCGGGTTCGCGCTCGGCGTGTTCGGCATGGGCACCGGAGGCGTGGCCCTCTCGGGCTACTTCACCCCGCGCATCGCCGCGCACGGCGAGAACCTGCCCTTCGTCGTGGTCGCCGCCGCACTCGCGGTGTACGCGGTGCTCGCCGCGATCCTGATCACCGACCGGCCCGGGCGCCCGGTGCCCACCGGCTCCGTGACCTCCCGGCTCCAGCAGGCCGGAAGACTGAGGGTCACGTGGGAGCTCTCGTCCCTGTACGCGATCGGGTTCGGGGGAGTAGTGGCGTTCGGCGTCTACCTGCCGACCTACCTGAAGACCTGGTACGAGCTGACCCCTACCGACGCCGGTACCAAGGCGGCCGGCTTCGCCCTGGTCACCGTCGTCTTCCGTCCCATCGGTGGCCGTCTGTCGGACCGGTTCCACCCGGCACTCGTCACCGCCGCCGCCCTGGCGGTCGTCGCGCTGTTCGCCGTGGTGCAGGCCTTCGACCCGCCGCTCGACCCCTACGGGACCGTCGCCCTGCTGCTGATGGCGGCCGGACTCGGCACTGCCGGCGGCAGCGTCTTCGCGCTGGTCTCCCAGGTCACCCCGCAATCGCAGGTGGGGAGCGTCACCGGCATCGTCGGCGCCGTCGGCGGCCTCGGCGGATTCGTGCCACCGCTGCTGATGGGCGCCATCTACAGCGCCAAGGGCTCGTACTCGATCGGCTTCATGCTGCTGTCCGACCTCGCCCTCGCCGGATGCGTGTACGCGTACGGCCGCATGCGCACCCTGCGCGCGAGCCCGTGAGCCGCGCCACCGACCGGCGTGCCGCTCGGATCCGCCGCCGGATCCCGCTGTCCCGCGGGATCCGGCGGCGGATCGGCTACGAACCGGCCGGGCAGTCGGCCTGTTGGTCGTGGAACGTGCGGTCGAGGGTCGTGACGATCCGCGCGAACGCCTCCGGCGTCGTGGACGCGTCGAAGGCGTGGTGGGCGGTCAGGCCGTGGTGGTGGAGCATGAGCGTCCAGGGCCGGTCGGCGGCGCGGATCGCTGCGGCCGGCGGAGCGCCGGGGTGGAGGACGATGGTGTGGTCGAGGCCGTCGATCGGGTAGACGAGGCCCTGCGCCGCCGCCCGGTGGGCCTGGTCGGGGTGCCAGCAGAAGCGGGCGGCCGCATCATCGAGCCCGGCGAAGCGGTGGAGTGCGTGGAGGTGGTCCAAAGCGTGTTCGTGGAGGTCCTGGTGGCGCTGCTGCACCCATAAGGCCATCGGCCGTTTCCCGTCTCGGTCTCCGCCTGTACTTGCGCATTGAACAACGGTCGGGGAGGACCGCCCCGGTTACGTCCCAGTACAGACCGAAACCGGACCCAGGCAGGCGTGAAATCGGTCCGCACGCCCCTCGGACCGAACGTCCGGTACGGCGGTCCTTAGGCCGCTCGGTCCAACGGGCCGCACGGCGAAGCGCTCCTCGGGCAGAACATCCCTCATGGACAGCAATCGCGGGATGGACCCGGCACACCAGGTACCCGATGGCGTCGACGAGGAGACGGTGCGCGCCCTGGGCGCGCTTTCCAAGGCTCTGGAGACCACGGAGCGGGCCCGTGGCCACCTCTACGGCTTCCACCAGCTGACGGGGACGGCGGACTTCGAACTCGGCGACGCGGTCCGGCTGCTGCGCGAGGCGGGTCACGAGGAGCACGCCCGGCGCGTGGAGCGGGAGATCGTGGGCCGCAACGTGATCCCGGGCCACTGGACGTTCCAGATCGTCGAGGCCTACAACTCCACCTACTACCGGCCCTTCGCCGCCGTGGAACGTGACATCGTCGAAGAGCTCGCCGGCGGACGCGACCACCTCATGGAGGCCCACCTCAAGACGGTGCGTCGCACTCCCGGCCATCCGGACCACACCGCGACACCCCCCACCTCCTGATCGGAGGCCCGCGCGGCGGAACGCGGGGCCGGAGCGGTCACGGTCCCTGCGAGCGATCAGTAGGAGCGGAGGCTGACCACCGCTGCCGTGACCGGCGTCTGCGCGTTCCGGGCCGGCCGGTCCCGGTGGGCCTGCCTGCGTGCGGAGTGCACGCTCCGTCGCGCCAGGCACAGTTCGCCGGCCGGTGCGTGGCAGTCCGGGCACGGCACGGCGTACGCGCCGTGCCGGAAGCGGCGGTGCGTCTCGTGCACGGCGTCCAGCATGGCGTCGAACCCCCACGAGTAGGGCAGGGCGGCGGATATGGGGGCGGATGACTGGGGCGACTGGCGGGCGAGCCGGGCCGGGGTGGTGCTCATGGGGGGCAGCTCCTTGTGCGGCGGCAGCTTACGGAGAATCGATGTCTCCTGTCACCGTTCCCACATTTCCGCGGTTCAAGATCCGGACGAGGGATGGACGGCTGCCGGGGATGAGGCGGTGGACGATCAGGAGGATGACGGAGCCGACGATGGCGGCGATCCAGGTGGACAGGTGGACAGGTGGAAGAAGCCGATGGACTCGACGCCGAATATGGCCTTGCCGAGCCAACCGCCGAGCAGGCCGCCCGCGATGCCGATGCCGATGCCGTTGCCGCGGCCCGCGCGCACGGACCGCCGGGCAGGGCCCGCATCGATGGTCGCGCGCGGCGGGCGGGCGGCGGATGCC
>NZ_JANFAK020000196.1 GCF_024721315.2 Streptomyces sp. Isolate_45 | reverse complement strand
CCAACTCGGGCGCGTCCGGCCACGACAGGTTCTCCCAGTTGATCTCGCCCACATTCGATTCGATCGCCGCCGTGAAGGCGTCCTCGATGCTGCCGACCGGCAGGTCGAGCAGCTCGCACTCCACCGGCGGCGCCCCTCGTACGCAGACGGGTCGGACGGCAGATCGGGGCCCTGAACGCCGACGACCAGCGCGGGCTGGTCCTCCCACGGCACCCCCTCGAACTCCAGCCCTCCCACTCCCCCGGAACCACCCCGCAGGCAGCGCCTTCGCGACACGCCGCGCCTCCGCGGCCGACCCGATCTTGGCGCACACGGAAACCTCGGATTACTCCAAGCGGCCGAACGCCATGAGGCGGCGCGCAGTGCTCGGAGCGAGTGCGACGTCAGGAGTACGGAAGACGGGATAAGCAGTGTCATCGGACATGCGACGACCGCGCCACGGCCCGTCATCGAAGGTCATTCGATTTGAGGGACGGTCGGCCTCGCACTCGGCCTGGCCAGCTGGCTGGCTGGCTGGCTGGCTGGCTGGCTGCGGTCGGATAGCAGGATCGCGTTGCCATGGAGTTCGCGGACACCCTGAACCAGTGGGCGGCGGCTACACCCTCATCACCGAGCCGCCGTTGGCGGAACCCCGGGGGAAGCGCGTGGTGATGCTGCGGCCGAAACCTGGTCCACGCACCCACACCGGCACGGACTCGGACGACCCAGCGGAAGCGGGTCAGTTGGAGGCCGATTGAGGCCCGTTTTCGAGCCCCCTCTGGCAGGTGCGGACTCATCCCGTACACCGACCCGTCACATTCCACCCCAGGTAGACGGCACGCAGCCCTTGGCGGCGGGGCGAGCGGCCGCCTGTGGTGGGGTGGTCCCGCTGCGGCCGGGTCGGGTCATCCCCCTGGGTGGGGTACGGGTAGGGCGGAGGAGACGGCTTGGGGATGCGGGAGGGGGCAGGGCCGGCCCGGCGTCCGGCCGGACGGATCGCCGGTCTGCGATCTGCGATCTGCGATCTACGTCGGACCATGGCTCGGCGGCCCTGGGGTGCTCTTGACGAGCCGCCCCGGGCAACGGCAGGTATTCTCGGAAAAGGAGCCCCATGGCGCGAGGCCGCCGCAGGTCGTTACGACGGCCCGTCAGCCCCGTCCGCGCTAGCCGACAGTCGACATCGAGGGTTGATTCAGGCCCGTCCGGCCGGCTGGCCGCGCCCCCTCTTGCCGCGACGCACTCGCGTCACCCGCCATGGCGAGCCCGATCCCTGATTTCCCACACACCCCGGCAGCATCTCTGCCATGGAGGGAGAGCACATGAATCGGCAACATCGTTGTGCACTGGTCGTCCCACTCCTGGCCTCCGCGATGGCCCTGCCCCCAACTATGGCGGCCCAAGCCGCTCCTTCGACCGTGCAAGCCCCTGCCGCCCCGGCATGCCAACTGCAACCCGTGGGCGGCTCCTCACCCAATGTCAACGTGGTGATCAGCGGCTTCCCGTCGAACCAAAGGATCACCATCAGCCGGACCGGCGGTAAGACGTCGCCCGCTCAGGTCGACGCGCAGGGCAACCTCAACGCGAAAAACCTGCGCGATGGAACCTACAACGTCAAACCACGCAACGGTGGTCGCGGCTCCAACGTCACGTGCAAGGATGCGCCCGCACCTGTAAGCGTCAACATCGCCGACGCCGACCTGGTCGCGACCAAACCGAACACCCCTACGGTCAATTGCAGCCAGGCGACTCCCGTGACGTTCGAGGGCACGCTCAGCGGCACGGGTACCGGTGACATCAAGGTCGTGTGGGTCAGCTCGGACACCGGTAAGCGGTCCGAGCCCATGATGAAGTTCACCGGCCCGAGCACCAAAACCCCTGCCTTCGTCGTCAACGCCCCCGCCCGCGCGAACCCCGCGGAACCCCGACCCACAGTGAAGGCCCAACTCCTGGTCCCCCGGCAGGGATCGGAGCAGGGCGTCTCGTCGGCGGTGTTCACGGTGACGCTGCATTGCGAAGCCGGCACCTGACCCGGACGCTATCGACGACACCTCAGGAGGCCCCAACGCAGGGCGTGCCAACCCACGCCCTGCGTTGGTCGTGGGAGAGTTCAACTTGATCGCCCGAACGCGCAACCGGGTCTTACCCAGCCGGCACCGGCTGAGGAACCTTTGGTCAAGGGCGGGGCCAGGTCGAACCAACCTCAAAGCCCTACGTCGGTGGCGTCACGGCGATCCGAGGGCCTCGCGGTGCGCGCCGCACCGGCCCGAGGCGAGCCGAGATCCGGCCTGTTCGTGGTTCCCGAACTACGGCTGACGCGCCGAACGGGATTCCCGATAGTGCAACCTGGCCGGGTGCACGCGTCAAGCCCGACACCCCGAGTTCGGCGGTGTGGGTGGGTGCCGATTCGACGGGGGGCCGGTCGGAGTCGGAGTCGGAGACAGCCGGCGGGGCGGTGTCAGCCCCTACGGCCGACCGTAGGGCTGGACGTTGTCGGCGCGGGAGTTGTTGTCGCTCACCCGTGCCCAACGACGGACACCGCGCACTGTGAAGCGGCAGGGCAGGCTGGGAGCGCTGCCTCAGGGCTCGCGGTCCGGCGACAGGGGGCCCTGGGGCGGGACGCGACCCCCGGCATCCCGCACGGATGGGGACGCCAGGGGCCGAGGGCGGTCCCGGCGTAGTCCAGAGCGCTCTGGGTACCGGTCCTGACCCGCGCCCCATGCCGGCGCGGACTGGGTATGACCCTAACGATCACCGGGCCGGCTCCGCAGGAATCCCGGGAATCCGGTCGAGGCGGGTGTGTTCAGCGGGCTTTCGGCGGTAAGGGCTCCAGCCGCCGAAGCGGGCCATCAAGAATGCGGGCGTGCAGCGGCGATCTTGGGGCCCCTCGCGGATGCCCGACCCGGGTCCCAGCGCCCCGCATCGGCATCGCCGTCGGCCCCCCAAGCCCCTCACGGGCATCTGGACGCCGGCCTCGGAGTTGCACTGCGGGCTGAAGCCCGCACCACCCGCGCCGCTTTCACCAAGTGCTCGGCGCGCGGACCGTGGTCAGCCGGCCATGACCTCGATCAGGAAATACGGGGCGGCTTCCGCGAGCGGGGTGACCGACGTGACGCGCAGGGCCGCCCGGCGGCACACCTCCTCGAAGTCCGCGCGGGTGCGTTCCCTGCCGCCGACGTTCACCATCATGTTGAGGTCGCTCAGGTAGGTTCCCTCGCCCTCCGCTCCGACGACCTCGGGAAGTACGGGCTCCACGATCAGAACGACGCCACCAGGCGGCAGCACCTCGCGGCAGTGGCGCAGGATCGTGACCGCTTGGGCGTCGGTCCAGTCGTGCAGGACGCTCTTCAGGAGGTACACGTCCGAGCCCCGCGGAACCGACTGGAAGAAGTCCCCGGCCATGAGGGAGCAGCGTCCCTCCAGTCCGTGCCGCGCCAGTGTCTCCGCGGCCTGCGCGATGCCGTCGGCGGTATCGAAGACGACGCCGGCGAGACCCGGGTGCGTTTCGAGGACGGCGGCCAGGAGGGTGCCGCTGCCTCCGCCGACGTCCGTGACCGAGGCGAACCGGCTGAAGTCGTAGGCGCGCGGCAGCACGGCGGCGGTCTCGGAGGCGACCTGGCTCATTGCCGCGTTGAAGTCCGTGGAGAGCGCGGGGTGTCGGGCGAGATGGCTGAAGAAGTCCGTGCCGAAGACGGAATCGAACGCGATCTCCCCCGTACGGACACTGCTGTCCAGGTGCTCCCAGGCGCGCACGATCGCCGGATCGGTGAACATGCGGACGAACGACGCGAGGGAGGCGGGGTGGCCGGTGCCGAGGAGCGCGCCCGCCGGGGTTACCGAGAACGTGTCGGGGGTGTGTTCCGCGAGCAGGCCGAGGGCGCTCAAGGCGCGCAGCAGGCGTGTCATGGGCTGGTGCGCGGTCCCGGCTCCGGCGGCCACCTCGGCCGCTGTGCGCGGCCCGTCTCCGATCAGTTCCACGACGTCCAGGCGGACCGCCGCGCGCAGGGTGTGGGCGGCCATGCTCCCGAACGCGAGCCGGACGACGAGCTCCCGGCCTGCCGGGGTCTGTGCCGCTCGGACCTCAGTGTTCATCACAGGTCTTGCTTCCTTCCTTCGATTCGACCGATCACCGACCGGTCTGGGTACTGACAGTCAGGGCTCGGTGGACGCGGTCAGGCCGGCCAGTGCACCGGGCGTGCACCCGGCGAGGGCCTGGACGTCACGGTGAAGATGGGGCTGGTCGGCATATCCACATGCCGCGGCAACGTCGCCGGCGCGCTCGCCGGCGAGGAGCGCCCGGGCGGCGTGGTCGAAGCGGACCAGCATGGCGGCGCGCTTGGGGGTCAGGCCGACCTGGGAGCTGAACCTGGCCCAGAGTCTCTTGCGGCTCCATCCGCAGGACGCGGCGAGGTCGCCGACCCGCACTCGGCCCCGGCCGGCCACGATGGCGTCCCAGGCTGCGGCGACCTCGGCCGCCATGGGTGGGGCTCCCGCGGCCCTCCGTCTGAGGAATCCGTCCGTGAGCGCGAGGCGTTCCTGCCAGGACGCGGTGTCGGCCAACTGTTCTCGCAGCAACCGGGCGTGCCGCCCCCAGAGGTCCTCGAGTCCGGTGATGGAGCCGTCCAGTTCGAGCGGGGAAACGCCCAGCAGGGCGTAGGCGGCTCGGGGTGACAATGCCACCTCGACGCATTCGACGCCCTCGCCGCGGATACGGGCCGGACCTGGCGACAGGGAGGCGACGAGACCCCTCAGTGCCCGATGCCCGGAGGCGTTCTCCACCGTGACCGGGCCGGCTCCGAGCCCGATGACGACGATCACGGCGGGCTGCGGCAGCACCCGCATGTCCAGCCCGCTGCCCGTAAGGTCCCTGAACCCGGCCATCCGTACGCCGGCGAGAGAGGTTCCGCCCAGAGGGCGGGCGACCTCCCAGCAGTCGTCAGCAGTGCGCTCCGGGGGTGTGTCCCCCGCGTCGTCTCTGGGCATGCCCCCAGACTCGCTGACATCGCGGGCCCTTGTCTTGGACGAAAGTTCCGCGGCCGCTCTGCGGTCCTGGTGAACCGGTGAGCCTTCGGGCGGCTCGGTGGTCTGCCTCCGCGAAGCGCGGGCACGGGGCTTGATGCTCCGGTCATACTTCGCGATCTGGTTCGACGGCCCACGGGGGCGACTCGCCTCAGCCGAATCGCAGAGGATGACAGATGGACGAGCGCACGGTCATGTTGAACATGCTCGCGCAGGAGTTGCGGCCGATCGAGCAGGGTGTCGAGTGGTTCGAAGCTCTGCCGGCTGAGACCCGGTTCGAGGTCCTGCAAGATCTACGCGAGTACTGCATCCAAGCCGCCGCGACGGAGGAGGACGGGCCCGAAAGCGTGCGACGCGCCGGCCTTCGGCCGACACATACCCCGGCGGTGCTGATCACGCGGGGGCAGCCGAACGTGCAGCTGCCAAAGATCATTGCTCTGCCGCAGGACGAACGCGTGAAGTCCTTTCGCCTGTTGGTCGCGCTACTGGGGGTCGCGGACGACCGTCGTCGGGAGCGATTCTGCGTCCGAGTGTGTAATCACGCCTGGCATCGGCTGGCGAGCGGAGCCGATCCGGGTACGGCCACCGCGTGATCATCAAGAGTTGTGTGGCCTTCTGCGGGCGGGCCGCTCCCTTGGCCAAGGGAGCCAGCGCCACCCGGAATGAGGTTGCCGGGCCGTCCTGCCTGTAGTGCGACGGTAATTCGCGTTGTTCGCGGCGGGTGAGCCTTCCGCCCTGGCGTCGACCGCCACACGGAAGACTCCGGGCGGTCCTCGCTGTACGCGAGTCAGGGAAAGTCGCCCCGCCACACGAACCGGCCGAAGCCCCCGTCGGCGTCCGGTTCGGCCGGCTCGTAGTCGGAGCGACCCTCCGGGCCGTACGCCCGGTGATCAGACATGAGCAGTACGAGTGTCGTGAACTGGACCCGCCGTGGCATGGCCCCCAAGGCACCGGTGCCCTCCCTGATCGCCCGTGCGCTGGGCGAACGGCTCGGCCGCCCCCTCGACGTCGCCGAGATCGGCATGCACCCGGTGCGCGAGAACGCGGACCAGACCGTTTCGCTGCACGACCGCGGCCGTTTCCGACGCCGGTCGTACGGTTTGCCACCTGTGGACGGCCGCACGGTGTCCGCATACCGATCACGCCCGGCGCCGGATGCGCGGGCCTCGTCATCATGAGCGCATGACGCACACCGAGGACAAGCACGCACACACCGACTCACCGGCGATCGCCCTGCTCAAGGAGACGGGCGCGCAGACCACCAAGCACTCAGGAGGTACGCTCCTGACCCACCTGCTGCGCGTCGAGGCACTGGTGGCCGCCTGGGGCGGACGGCCGGCGCTCCAGACCGCGGCACTGTGCCACGCCTTCTACGGCACCGACGGGCTGCCCCTGGTACTCCTGGACCTTTCCGAACGGGCACGCCTCACCGAGGCGATCGGCAAGGAGGCCGAGGAGCTCGTCTACTTCTACGCAAGCTGCGACCGCAAGGCCACCTACCCCGGCCTCGCCTCACCGGACGACGCGTCGGTGGTCTTCCGGGACCGGTTCACGGGCGCGGAGTTCACTCCGTCCCCTCAGCAGCGCCGCGACTTCGCCGAACTCACGGCAGCCAACGAACTGGACCTGGCAAAGGTGAACGCGTCCTTCCGCGAACGCAACGGGGACGGTCTGCTCGAACTGTTCACCCGCTGGTCCCCCCTGCTGTCAGAGGCGGCCCGCCGCGATGTGACCACCGTGCTCGGCTGACCTGCGCGGACACCGGCCGCCACCGCCTGCCGCACCTCACAGCCAAGACCGCCCTGGCCCGGGCCCTCGCGGCCACGGTGCCCGGCACCGCTCCGGTCCACCTCGGTACCTGCCATCACACCGACCCGGGCCTGGCCCCCAACGTGCCCCGCTTCGACGGTCCGGGTCGGGTTGTCGACTTCAGCGACCCGCTCGCCCTGTACAGCTTCCGCATCAAGGCCGTGCTCGCCGAGCACGGCGCAGCTCCGCTGGTGATCGTGGAGGGCACCTTCGCTCTCGCTTTGCCCGAGCTCGTCGCCGTTGCCACGCTGACCGTGTATGTCGGCCTCGGGGTGCGGACTCCGCCGCGCTCGCACCCCGTCCCGGTCAGGTCGTGTTCGACGGCGCCGGACGCGCTCGACCGAAGCGGTTGATCTTGGGGAACTTCGCGGTGGTGTCGCCGTAGTACTTGCGGACCAGCGGGCCGAAGCCGCCCTCCTCGTCGCCGAGGATCATCGACTTGACGACCCCCAGGCTCTTCGCCGCGGTGAACTCCTCCGGCTTCGTCTCGGGCTCCCCCGCGACCGATGCCGAGCCGCCGGCATTCGATGACACCGTCGTCTCACGCTGGGCCATGCACCATCCCGTCCACGACCTGTTCCCCGCCCTGCCTCGGCCGAAGTGGAAACGTCGTTCCTGCGGCGACGGCGCCCATGGCCCGCGCGGCCACGACTGGGCTTGTCGTGCCGCCGAAGTGGAGCGACAGTTGGCCGCGTCCGGGCACCTGCCGCACCTCGCGATCGTTGCGAAGGTTGTGATCGAATTCAAGCGCGTCACCGCGACCCTCGCAGTTGCCCTTGTCGGCGCCGCGACCCTCACCCCACCCAGTGCAGCCGCCGGTATCTCCCCGTACGAGCCCACCTACGCAGGGCCGCGCGCGGCGAGCAGCCTGGAGGCACCCGCCGGCGCGACGGTCACGGAAGGGCAGGTCAAAGAGGTCGCATCCGGGGGCGTGATCACCTATCCGAGCGTCACCAGCTGCCTCACCGTGACCGTGCGGTTGAGGAGCGGCGGCCTCGCCGGTGCTCACGCCAGTCTGTTTCGGGTACCGGGTGAACTGCGCTCCGATGAGATTCTGGGCGCGCTCAAGCAACTCGTCGGTGGGCGCCCTGTGGCCGCGATCGAGGTCAGGGGGGCCGTTGGCGCATGGCATCCGAGCTACTTCGTGAAAGCGCCGGAGAGCTACGGCGAGGGGGAGCGGGTGCCGATCCCGGAAGGCCCGGACTTCAACGGGATTGCCCAGGCGGTGTCGCGGGGTCTTGGACTGCCCCGCGGCCTTGTCACGGTCGAGGACGTGCCTGACGGGGACCAGATCATCAGGTGACGAAGCCGATCATCACGCCAAGGGGCGATACCCCCCGGGATTGCGTGGGACACCGCCGACGCCGGGTCCGCCGAGAACCTCGCCGCGGCCCGGGCCCACTACGACCTCCACGGAACGGTCTGCGCGACGCGGCACGCCACCGTGCTCGACCGGGCCGTCGGAAGTGGCTCACCAACAACCGCCGCCCCGAGGGCTGGGCAATGACCCCGTCCTCGATCGGGCCTGGAACCCCGGCCAGAAGGGCTGGACAGTGGACTGGCAACGACACCACGCGCCCACCTCGCCCAGCTCCGGGACGAAGGCGTCCTACCGGTGCCCGGACAAAAGCAGAGGCATCATCAGCTCGATCTTCTTGCCGTCGTTCATCGCACGCTGGACCAGGTGGGTCGCCGGCCGGGTCGTCTTCGCGGACGGCGTGGGCAGAAGAAGTACTCGATCGTCGCCTTCACGTACTTCGCGGGCTGCGGCGTCACCCGGGCGTGCAGGGCGTCGACCTCAGGTGCCCGCCGACCCGAACCGTTCGGACAGGAAACGGCGTGAGTGATCCGACCCACGCTCCGCCCCTGAGGGCGACACGAAGGACAGGAGTTCGGCGCCCGGCTGACCCTGCACGGGTGTGACCTCGAACAGTCGGCCGACCCTCAACACCGCAGAAGCCTTGGTCGCTGAAAACACCGTGCCGCTATCGATCCCCTGGTGCCGGTCGTGGAGCGTCTCCTTGCGGCGCTTGCACGGACCGCGGGCAGCGCCGGCGTCGGCTGCCACTCCTGGGTCGTGGGCCGGGCAGAAACAGGAAGCGGTGCGGGTCGAGCGCGAGCATGATCTCGCTCAATGCGACGGCACGTCCTGGTCGTCCTCGTCGGGGATCGCTGATGCTGCGGTTGTCGAACGGGTCGAACCCAGCGGCCTCCCGAAGGTCGCCCACACGGCGAACAGTCCCCCGTACGGGCGACTCGACGGGCACCCGCCTCCGGACGGCCGGAGGATCAGTGCGGGGACACGCGACGGGAGCCGATCAAGGATGCCGAACACCGCCGGTCGCTCGAAGAGGGCGCACATCGTCCTGTCAGGTGTGCTGCTCTTCGCCGGGGTCGTCTCGACCGGGTGCGGCGGGGACGCTCGCGACGCCGGGCAGGGGCCTGGAGCAGGGCCCCGCCCCCAGGCGGCGCGCTCCGGCAGGGTCACCATCGTCTACGAGGCCCGAACGGTCAAGCCGGAGGACCGGGAGGCCGTGGCACTGATCCGGAACTCCCGCGTGCTGGAGCGTACGGCCGACTGGGTGAACAGATCACTCACCCTCCCGCACGACATGGTCGTGAAGGTCACCGCCGCCGTGCCGCCAGGCGTCACCGACCCCGTCACCCAGCCCGACGGCAGGACGATCTTCGTCCCGCCACCGTTCCTGACCGAGATCGAGAAGGCCCTCGCCGACGTCGTGAAGACCGTCGAACGGCCCGCCCCGTTCCCCGCGTCCGAGTACAACACCGACGACCTGACCGTGCTGTCCACCGAATTCATCTTCGGCCACGAGATGGGCCATGCCCTGCAGCGCCAGCTCCTCCTGGCAAACCTCGGTCTCGAAGAGGACGCGGCGGACGGCTTCGCGTCCTTCTACACCGTCAACGAGGTCGGGGCGGGCCCGTCGCTGGCCGCCGCGATCCTCTTCGACGAGATCGCACGCAAGGAAGGCACGCCGACCCTGGAGGGCATGTCGAGCGACCACCCCGTCACCCAGCAGCGCGCCTTCAACTTCCTGTGCTACCTGGAGGGCAGCGACCCGAAGAAGTACCAGCAGTCCCTGGTCGACAGCGGCTATCTCCCGAAGACCCGCGCCCCCCTCTGCCCACAGGCGTGGGCCATGCTGGACTACGGCTGGTGGACCCAGCTCCAACCCCACTTCAGCGGGGCGTTCAGGGCCCAGGGTGCCGAGGAGCAGAAGAAGGCGCACGGGCGGCTGGTCGCGGAGACACAGGCTCTGGCGAAGCACATCGACGAGATCCGCAGCGGTCAATGAGGTCAAAGACGCCTACCCCGTCGATCTCGTACGCGTAGTCGTGCAGCAGGGTTCCGGGGACCACCGCGGGATCGGCGCCGAGGCGGTGTGCAACGCTCCACACCGCGAGCCCGGAAAGGCTCAGTGGTTCGGGCGCCGTGGGGCGCGAGGGCATGACCGGCCAGTCGGATCGTTGCTTGAAGGCCGGCACCACCGTGTCGCCGACACGGATCTCACCATGGCCGATGGTGCCGTCCTCCACCGGAACCCGTGCGATCTCCTCGCCACCGAACGCGGCAGTGATGAAGTCGAGCAGCGCACCGGTGTCATCGGTGACCACCCACGGTGCGACGCTGGTGTACCCCTCGGGCGCGGTGTACCTCATCAGGCTCGTCCTCTCCTACGGTCCCTCGCGATGCGACGACCCGGCCGTGGTCCCCTCGCGAATCTCGCGCCGAGGCGGGAGCGGGCCCACTGAGCGTTTCTGGGTGCCGAACTGCGGGTCCTGCGCTCCGCGATCTTGGTCAACAGAGTGTCCGGATGCGCGCCGATCTTGTTCCGGACGATCCATTGGGACTGGAGGGCGGCGCGGCGCCTGCCGCGTCGCACCACGAACTGAGTATCGACCGACATGGCGGACACGGCCTGGCTCGCAGACGTCCGGCGTACGCGAGAGCGCCCGCGCGGGAAGGATCCGCGCGGGCGCTCGGTGTCGGCAGGTCAGGACAGGCGCGTGATCCGCGCCGTGAACGACGGCGCGACGAGGGCCGAACCGAACGCGACCGGCACGCTCTTGGCCCCGGCGCCGTCGCCGACCGTCAGCACGCCCACCACGGCGCCCGCCTTCGCCTCGCGCGGCAGCGACTTCGCACCACCCCCGGGGCTCGCGCCGGTGCCGAGGGTCAAACGGAGCCGCTGGCCCGGGACACCGCTCGCCGCGACGTCGTTCGTCGCGACGAGCGGCGTCGAACCGCCGAGGCCGTCGGAGACATGGCCCACGAGCTGCCCCTTGCGGATGACCGGTGTCGAGGCGAGGGCCGCCCGCACGGCCTCGATCACCTTGCGGCTGTTCTCCTTCACCAGGAGCAGGCTGTTCGCCCCGTCCTCGTCCGGGCCGTCCACGTGCTGGTCCATCATCGTGCCGAGGATCAGCGCGGTCTGGTCCCCGACCGTCTTGTACGCCGCCCACATCAGCGTTCCGCCCGCCGGGGTGCTCGAACCGGTCTTGATGCCCTTGATGCTCAGGCCGTCCGCGAGCAGCAGATTGCCGTTGTTGTTGATGAGCGGCTCGGGCAGACCCTCGATGGAGGCCTGGGGCAGGGCGACGACCGCGCGGAACGCGTCCTCCTTCATCACCGCCTCGGCCAGCTTGAGCTGGTCGGCGGCGGTGCTGACGGTGCCGGCGTCCAGACCGCTGGGGTCCGTGTACGTCGTGTCGTTCATGCCGAGCTCCTTGGCGGCGGCGTTCATCTTCGCGACGAACGCGGCCTCGGAGTCGGAACCTGTGTCCCAACGGGCCAACAGGCGGGCGATGTTGTTGCCCGATGGGATCATCAGCATCTTCAGCATGTCCGACTGGCTGTACTTCGACCCCTGCTTCAGCCCCTGAATGCGGGACTCGTGCTCGGCCATGCCGTCCGCCACCGTCTTGGCGTCCACCTCGATCCGCGGACCGGAATCGTTCTTGCGCAGCGGATGCCCCTTGAGGACCACGTACGCGGTCATCACCTTGGCCACGCTGGCCGTGGGCACCGGCTTCTGCTCACCGAAGACGCCGACGTCCCCGGAGCCCGAGACGCGCACGGCGGCCTGCCCCTTCGCCGGCCAGGGAAGCGTCGTCGTACCGTCGACGACGTGCTCGTCCCGAACCCCGACGAGCTGCGGCTCGGGCAGCGGACGCAGCAACTGCACACCGGCCGCCGAAGCGGCGAGCAGCAGCACGATCGGTGTCCACACCTTGACGCGACGCGTGAGGGTACGGCGCGGCGTCTCCGGCGGGGGAACGGTGTTGGTCAGCTCGGCCAACAACTCCTGGGGAGGCAAGGGGGCCTCGCGCGTCATCTCCGCAGGGGGCTGGAGCTGGTGCTGAGGCCGGGGTTTGGCCTCGGGCTCGGGGGCGCGCGTGGCTTCGGGCTTCGGGGCGGGCTTCGGAGCGAGGTCCTTGAGGGAGAGGAACTCGCTCGTGTGCTCGGCGTCGTGCTCGACGGTGGCGGCGGTGCCGTCGTCGTCGATGTCACCCTTCGGGGCCTCGGACTCCTCCGCGATCTCCGGAGTCTCGGGGGTGGCTTCATCGGCCTTCGCGACCCTCTCGGGTTCCGCGGGCTCATCGGTGTCCCGTTCCGTCTCCTCGTCCGGCTCTGACTCCGCGGTGGTGTCGGCGTCGCTCGCGGGTGCGGCATCCGACGCCTCCGGCTCGTCGCCCTCCGATCCGGCGCCCTCCGGTTCGGCATCCGACCCCAGCCCGGAAACGGCTTCCGGTTCGGTTTCCGTACCGGACTCGCCCGTGGTCCCTGGCTCCCGCTCGGACTCCGACTTCGGCGACGTCTCCGACGCGCATTCCGTCGCTTCTTCTCTCCCTCCCGAAACATCACCCTTGTGCGAGGGCTCCACCATCGGCTCCTCGTCACCCTTCGCGCCCTCGACCCCGGCCGGCTCATCCGATTCCGATTCCGATTCCGCATCCGCATCCGCATCCGCATCCGGAGCGTCCTCGAAGATGGGTTCCGATTCATCGGTCTCCAGGTCCGGGTCCGGCGCCTCGGCGTCCGCCGCGGGGGTGACCGGTCGTTTGGGGTCGAACCCTCGATCCTCGTGCTTCTCCCCCACGGCGGGAGCCTCCTCCGGCTTCCGCCCCTTCACACCCGCGCCCGCCACCGTCTCCGCGTCCATCCCGCGCCCCACCTTGCTCTTGCATCCGGCCCGCGCCGGTTCTTCGGCGACATCAAGGGCCTTCAAATGGCCCTCCGTTGACGTAAAGGTCCGCGACGGCCTGCGCGTTCCGTCCCTCAGCGACTGTGACGGTTCGGTCACATTCCGCCGATTTGACGTGCCGTCATCTGTCCGCAGCCCGTCACGCAGGCCAAACGGGCCCTGCGGCTCGGTGTGCCGGGTGCCGGAGCGTGAAGGGCTCGTCGAACCGCGCCCCGGCGCGGCCTCCTTCGTATGACGCTCGCTCTCCCGCCCCGAGGCGACGGCCGATTCGCCTCCGCGCCCCGCCGTCACCGCCTGGATGCGGCGGTCCGACCCACGCTCCGACCCTGAGGGCGACACGCCTCGGACGGGAGTTCGACGGCCGGCCGACCCTGCACGGGTACGACCTCGAACCGCCGGCCGACCCGCAGCACCGCAGGTGCCTTGGTCGCTGCCGGCCCCGGCCGTACCCCGCCGGACCTGGTGGTGGGCGGGACCCGCTCGGGAGGATCCCTCCGGGCCGAGCGACTCCTGGAGGCTCACGGGCGTGACCCTGTCGGGGGGGGGGGGGGGGGGGGGGGGGGGGGGGGGGGGGGGGGGGGGGGGGGGGGGGGGGGGGGGGGGGGG
>NZ_JANFAK020000195.1 GCF_024721315.2 Streptomyces sp. Isolate_45 | reverse complement strand
GTTCGTGTGGGGGGGGGCGCGGAGGGGGGGCGGGGGGGGGGGGGGGGGGGGGGGGGGGCGCCGCCGCCCCCCCCCCCCCCCCCCCGGTCCGATCCGCCGCCCGTCGTCCGTCGTCCGTCGGGGGCCGTGCCGGTGATGCCGGGCGGCCCCTCGCGGCGCCGTAAACTTCCCGGGTGAACGTCTCCGTCCCCGCCTCCGCCCCGACCACCGCCGAAACCCTCCGGTCCGCGCTGGGCGGGCTGCTCGACGGGCTGCCTCCGAAGCAGGCCACGGCCGCCGTCGAGCGGCTGATCTCCAACTACCGGGGCACGATCCCGACCGACACCCCCGTGCTGCGCGACCGTTCCGACGTCGCGGCGTACGCGGCGTACCGGATGCCCGCCACGTTCGAAGCCGTACGGTCCGCCCTGGACGGGTTGGCCGTGGCGGCGCCGGAGTGGGCTCCCGCCTCGCACGTGGACGTGGGCGGTGGCACGGGCGCGGCGACCTGGGCCGTCGACGCCACCTGGGACGGCCCCCGGACGACCGCCGTCCTGGACTGGGCGGAGCCGGCGCTGGCCCTCGGCAAGGAGCTGGCGGGCCGATCGTCCTCCGAGGTGCTGCGCGGCGCCGAGTGGCGCCGGGCCGTCATCGGGAGCGGGATCGCCCTGCCGGACGCCGACCTGGTGACCGTGTCGTACGTGCTCGGCGAGCTGACGGAGCCGGCCCGGCGGGCCGTCGTCGCGGAGGCGGCCCGCGCCGGACAGGCCGTCGTCCTGGTCGAGCCGGGCACGCCCGAGGGGTACCTGCGCATCCGGGAGGCCCGCGAGCAGCTGATCGGGGCCGGGCTGAAGGTGGCGGCGCCCTGCCCGCACGACGGGACCTGCCCGATCGCGGTCGGGCAGGACTGGTGCCACTTCTCGACGCGGGTCAGCCGTTCCTCCCTGCACCGGCAGGTCAAGGGCGGCTCCCTCGCGTACGAGGACGAGAAGTTCAGCTACGTCGCCGCGACCCGGTTCCCGGTGGCGCCGGTCCCCTCCCGGATCACGCGGAGGCCGCAGATCCGGAAGGGGCTCGTCCAGCTGGAACTGTGCGGCTCCCAGGAGGAGGGCCTGACCCGGGCCACCGTGACCAAGCGCCACGGTGACCTCTACAAGGCGGCGCGGAACGCCGACTGGGGCCACCAGTGGCCGCCGGCCGGAGCCGGGGACCCGCAGGGCTCGTAGGCCCCGCGGGCCCCTTGGGCCCCGTACGTCCGCGGACCCCGCGGGGCGGTCAGTCCTCCCCGATGGGCGCGGGCCTCAGTTCCTGCGTGCAGCACTTCACGCTGCCGCCGCCCTTGAGCAGTTCGCCCAGGTCCATCGGGACGGGATCGAAGCCGCGGTCGCGCAGCGGTGCGAGCAGTCCGGCCGCCGCCTGCGGGAGCAGGACGTGCAGGCCGTCCGAGACGGAGTTCAGCCCGAAGGCCTCGGCGTCCGGGGTGTCCACGAGCAGGGCGTCCGGGAAGAGCCGGCGCAGCACCGCCCGGCTCCCCGGCGAGAAGGCCTGCGGGTGGTACATGATCTCGTCGCCGTCGAGCACGCACAGGGCGGTGTCCAGGTGGTAGAACCGCGGGTCCACCAGGTCGAGGCCGATGACGGGGCGGCCGAAGAACTCCTGGGCCTCGTCGTGCGAGAGGGGGCTGGAGCGGAAGCCCCGGCCGGCGAGGATGTAGGTGGCGGTGACGGCGAAGTCGCCCTCGCCCTCGTTGACGTGGGACGGCTCGCGGACGTCCCGGAAGCCGTTCGACCGGAACCAGTCGAGGTGGATCTCCGCCTCGGCGGTGCGTTCCGGATGGGCGAACCTGGCCCCGAGCACCCGGCCGTCGACGACGAGGGCCCCGTTGGCCGCGTAGACCATGTCGGGCAGTTCGGGGTGCGGGACGAGGGTCTCGACGGTGTGCCCGAGGGCGCGGTAGCGGTCCCTGAGGTCTTCCCACTGGGCTTGGGCGAGGGGGAGATCCACCGGTTTCGTGGGGTCCATCCACGGGTTGATGGAGTACGTGACCTTGAAGTGTGCCGGTGGGCACATCAGGTAGCGCCGGGGTGTGGCGTCTCTGCGCAAAGAAGGCTCCTCACGACTGCGAACTCACGAGGCGTGCGTTGTGTGGACAGAATCGTCTCTCCTCCAGGGGAACCGCGCAGTGAACTGACCGGGTGGTTCAGCGAATCACCGGAAGACGAGACGTCTCGAATTGGTACGTTGGACCCATGAGCAAGACTCCCGACGCCACCCGCCGCAGCGACCGCTCGCGACGTGCCATCCTCGACGCCGCCCTCGCGCTGGTCGGGGAGGTCGGCTACAACAAGCTGACCATCGAGGCCATCGCCGCCCGCGCCGGTGTGGGCAAGCAGACCATCTACCGCTGGTGGCCCTCGAAGGCGGCCGTCCTGCTGGACGCCTCGCTCGCACTGGCCGGGGACGCCGGAACGGACGCGGAGTGGACCGGCTTCCCCGACACCGGCGACCTCGCCGCCGACCTGAAGTCCGTACTGCGGGCCACGGTGGACGAGTTCAACGACGAGAAGTACGAGGCACCCACGCGCGCCCTGACCGCCGCCGGGGCGACCGACCCGGAGCTGGGCGCCCGGTTCACCGAGCAGCTCCTCGAACCGCAGCTCGCCCTGTACGAGGCGCGGCTGCGGTCGGCGCGGGACGCCGGACTGATCGCCCCCGACACCGACCTGCGGCTGACGGTGGAGATGCTGCTCGGGCCGTTCACGTACCGCTGGCTGATGCGCACCGCGCCGCTGACCCACGCCTACGCCGACGCCCTCGTGGACGCGGTGCTGCGGTCGGTCGCCGGACCCGACGGGAGCCCGGGGCCGACGCCCGGCACCGTGGGATAGGTCACGGCCCCGGGGCGTCCCGGCCCGGCGCGGGCGGGCCGTGGCCCGGGTCGGCCGAGAACGTACGGCCGGATCGGGCCGGGCGACGGGGTCCCGGATCGAGGGGTGCGGTCACCCGGGCCGCAGGATGGTGGGACCATGGGGAAAGTCCGCCGGGGCAACGGTGAGGTGAGGGGATAGATGGGGTCTGAGTCCGGCCGCGTCAAACGCGGCGAGCAGAGCAGGATTTCCCAGTGGCTGCGCCGCCGCTCGAAACCGGCTCCCGAAGACCCCGGCAGGGAACGCGAGGCGCTGCTCCTGGCCGTGGCCGCCGCGGGTCTCCCGATCTCACCGGCCGCCCATCCAGCCGGATACCGATGTTCGTGCGACCGCGTCGGCTGTCCGACCCCCGCGCGGCATCCCGTCTCCTTCGCCTGGCAGACGCAGTCGACCACCGACCGGGCGCAGATCGAACGCTGGGCGCGCAACCAGCCCCAGGCCAACTTCATCACCGCGACGGGCATGGTCCACGACGTCCTGGACGTGCCGCTGGAAGCGGGCCGCGGCGCGCTGGAGCGCCTGCTGGCCGCCGGGATCGAGGTCGGCCCCGTCGCCGAATCGGCCGGCACGGGCGAACAGGCCCGGATGCTCTTCTTCACGGCGACCCGCGGTACGCCGGAGGACGAGGACGAATGGTGGCCCTGCGAACTGGACTGCCACCCCGAGACGATGGACGAGCACCCGGGCCTGCGCTGGCACTGCCGGGGCAGCTACGTCCTGATCCCCCCGTCGACCCTGCCCGGTGACCTCTCGGTGAGCTGGCTGCGCGACGTGAGCCACCCGCTCCCGGACCCCCTGACCCTGCTGGAGACCTTGACCGACGCCTGCGCCCAGTACGCGGGCGAGGCCGGACACACCCCGGCCGCGGTGGCCTGGCCGCTGGGCCGCTAGGGGCTGTCGTCGAACGCCCGTCGTCGCCCGGAGGGCGGCGAGGCGGACGGAGGTTCGACGACAGGCCCCAGGGCGTGCCCGGGGCGGTGCGGGGTGCGCTTCCCGGACCGCCCCGGTCTCCCGGCGGGGACGGGCCTCAGTGGATCTGTGTCACGACCACGTCCAGCGACCAGGCCTTGCCGGCCTTGGCAGGGGCTTCGGCCTCCACCGCGTAGCCGAGGTCGCGCAGGGCGGTGACCAGTTCGGCGGGGTCGGCCGGGGCGGCTCCGGCCAGCAGCAGGTCCCGTACCAGGCGGCCCTTGGTGGCCTTGTTGAAGTGGCTCACCACCGAACGCCTCTCCACCCCGTCCACGATCTGCGAGTGCAGCACGCGGACGCCGGCCGTGCGTCCGGCCGCCTCGCCCTTCGGCTTCCACGCGCTCGTGTACGCCGAGGACCGCAGGTCGAGGACCAGCCCGTCGCCCGCCGCCTCCGGCAGCGCGCCGGCCATCGGGGTGCGCCAGTACGCGCCCAACGCGCCGAGCGCCGGCAGCTTGACGCCCATCGAGCAGCGGTACGAGGGGATCCGGTCGGTCACCCGTACCGCGCCCCACAGTCCGGAGAAGACCAGCAGCGAGCGTTCCGCCGCGGCCCGGGCGGCAGCGGGCAGGTCGGCGAGGCCGAGGGCGTCGTACAGGACGCCGGTGTAGATCTCCCCGGCCGGGAGGGCGGGCGCGGACAGCAGTCCGGCGTTCTTCGCGACCTCGCCCCGCAGGCCCTCGCTGAGCCCGAGGACCTCACGGGCCTTCAGCTCGTCCGCCGAGCACAGCTCGACCAGTTCCTCCAGTACGGCCGCGCGCGCGCCGGCCAGCCCCGGCAGGGACAGGGAGCTCGGGTCGAGCGGTGCGCCGGAGCCGCCGGCGGCCTTTCCCTCGGAGGGCGGCAGCAGCACGAGCACGGTGGTTCTCCTTCAGTACGACGCGGCGCAGGGGGTGCGGCCCCCGAGCCAGGGTAGACGGCGCGACGCACGCCCCGGACCCGGCCGCGGGAAGCCCCGACCGCCCGCGAAGGAGGAGCAGATCACCCCTTGCCGGACAAAAAGGGCCTAGGCTCGGGTCCATGCCACGCCGCCTCATGCACATCACCGGCACGGACGGGGCTGCCCTGAGGGCCGCGCTGCGCGCCCTGCGCACGCGCCTGGGCGTGCCCGAGGAGTTCCCGGCCGCGGTCCTCGCCGAGGCCGAGCGGGCCGCCGCCGCCCCCCGGCTGCCGTCCCTCGACGCCACGGACATCCCCTTCTTCACCATCGACCCGCGGGGCTCCGTCGACCTCGACCAGGCCATGCACCTCGCGGCGCGGGCGGGCGGCGGCTACCGCGTCCACTACGCCATCGCCGACGTCGCCGCGTTCGTCACCCCCGGGGGCGCCCTCGACGCGGAGGCCCACCGCCGGGTCACCACCCTCTACTTCCCCGACGGGAGGGTCCCCCTCCACCCGCCCGTGATCTCCGAGGACGCGGGCAGCCTGCTGCCCGACCGGATCCGTCCGGCGCTCCTGTGGCGGTTCGACCTGGACGCCGAGGGCCGCGTCGAGACCACCGAGGTCCGCCGGGCCCTGGTCCGCAGCCGCGCCCGCCTCGACTACGACGGCGTGCAGAAGGCCCTCGATACCGGTACCGCCGACGCCCCCCTGCTCCTGCTGAAGGACATCGGCAGGCTCCGCGAGACGCTGGAGACCGAACGCGGCGGCATCTCCCTGAACGTCCCCGAACAGGAGATCACCGAGCGCGGGGGCACGTACGGGCCGGCCTACCGGGCCCCGCTCCCCGCGGAGGCCTGGAACGCGCAGATCTCCCTGATGACCGGCATGGCCGCCGCCGACCTCATGCTCGCCGCCGGTACGGGCATCCTGCGCACCCTGCCCGCCGCCCCGGACGGCGCGGTCGGACGGTTGCGGCGCGCCGCGCAGGCCCTGCGGATCGAGTGGCCGCACCACGTCCCGTACGCACGCCTCGTACGCTCCCTCGACCCGCGACTGCCGACCCACGCCGCCTTCCTCCAGGAATGCACGGCCCTGCTCCGCGGCGCCGGCTACACCGTGTTCACCGACGGCGCGACCCCCGACCCGGCCGTGCACGCGGCCGTCGCCGCCCCGTACGCGCACTGCACCGCGCCGCTGCGCCGCCTCGCCGACCGGTACGCCGGCGAACTGTGCCTGGCGGCCTCGGCAGGCACCGGGCCCCCTCGGTGGGCCGGCGACGCGCTGGCGACGCTGCCCCGGGAGATGGCCGAGGGCACGCGGACGGCCAACACGGTGGAACGCGAGTGCGTGGACCTCGTCGAGGCGGCCGTCCTCAAGGACCGCGTCGGGGAGACGTTCGAGGCGACGGTCATCGACGTCAAGGAACACGAGCCGCGGGTCGGCACCGTCCACCTGACGGACCCGGCGGTCGTCGGCCGGGTGGAATCCCCCTCCGGAGACCTCCCGCTCGGCGCCCGCATCCGGGTCCGCCTGACGGAGGCCGACCCGGGTACCGCGAAGGTCCTGTTCGCACCCGCCTGACCCGGCCCGGCCGCAGGCCCCGGAGGGTGGGGGCCCGTCACGGGGGTGCGGGTTGCCGCAGTGCGGTGACCAGCGCACGGGGGTCGTCGGCATGGAAGCGGATCGTCCGGGCCCGGGCGCGGGCGCCGAGCGGGCGGCGGAACTCCAGCGGGCGGTTCAGCTCCAGGGTCACCGTGGTCTGGCTCCCCACGATCAGGTCGAGCACCTGGCCGTCCCCGGTGTCGTCGCCGTCGCCGCCGGCGTTCCCGTCGCCCTTCCCGTCGCCGGACAGCTTGACCAGCCGGCCCTCCGGGTAGCGGCGGTCGACGCGGACCGAGGCCACCGCGTCCGCCGGGACGGTGAGGTCGAACAGGGCCCCGTACCGGATCCGCAGCGACCCGTCGGGGCGCACCACGTGAGGTCGGGTCACGCAGGCGGCGTGCATGGCCAGCATCAGCAGGACCCCGTACACGTCGAGCACCAGCACCGCCCGGTGCACGGCGGGCCAGGGGATGAGGAAGGCCAGCGCGACGGTCTCGACCACCGACACGAAGACCAGGCCGTACATCATCGCCGTCTGCGGTCCGGTGTAGGCGGCGGCGACGTCGCCTGGGCGGACCCCGTGCTCGCGGCGCAACACCCACCGGCCCAGCGAGGCGGCCGCGCGCAGCTCGTGCAGCAGCAGGCGGCGTACGGCGACCGGCACCACGGCCCGCACCGCCTCCCGGCGCGCCCCGGCCGGGGTCGCGCCGCGGGCTCGGGCGGCCGCGTACAGGGAGCGCAGGACCCGGGCCTCCAGCAGCAGCACCCCGAGGACGAGCACCTCGGCGGCGACCACGGCCCAGCCGGGCAGCCGGACACCGGAGACGACACAGAGGACGAGCGACAGTTCGCCCGGTATGACGGCGGCGACCGCGAAGCGGGCGGCGCGGACGGCGCTCATCGCCGGCCACCCCCGCCCAGGTGCCGGGTGAAGGCCTCCATGACCAGGCGGACGACCTCCGCCTGGGCGGGGGCGTAGTCCGCGAGGAGCGCCTCCGTGAAGCCCGGCACGACCGCTCCGTCGGTGGGGATCGCGGCGAACACCTCCTCGGGAACGGCCGCGACCAGCGCGTCGGCGAGGGGGCCGATCCGGGGGTCGTCGACGGCGGCCCCTTCGAGCTCGTCGAGCCGTTCGTAGAGTTCGAGGACCTTCGGGTCGGCGGCGACCTGCCCGAGGGCGGCGTACACGGCCTCTCCCCCGGCGCCCACGTTGTCCAGGAGCGTCAGGTGCTCGCGGTCCTTGGCGGCCGCGGCCGAGTCCGTCCGCGGCGCACGGGCCAGCAGCTCGGCGAGGGCGGGCGAAACCGGTTCGCCCTCGCCGGGGTCGGCTGCGAGCAGCACTCCGAGCCGGCGCCGGCGTTCGGCCAGTTCGGCCTCCTGCCGGGCGAGGTCGGCGTCGAGCTCCCGCAGGACGTCGGACAGTTCGCGCCCGGCGTCGTCCGCGAGCACGTCGCGGACCTCGTCCAGGCTCAGCCCGAGTTCCGTGAGCCGGCGCACGCGTGCCAGCAGCACGGCGTCGCGCACGGTGTAGGCCCGGTATCCGTTGGGGCGCCGCTCCGGTTCCGGGAGCAGCCCGACATGGTGGTAGTGCCGGATCGCCCGGGTGGTGACCCCGACGAGTACGGCGATCTCTCCGATCCGCATGCCCCTCAGTAGAAACCCTGACGCTGCGGCAAGGTCAAGCCGCTACGGACAGCCGGTAGCATGGTCGGCACGACAGACGAGTCGGCCGGGCGGCCGCGTCGGGGTCCCCGGATCCCGCCGAGGAACGTCCGGGCTCCACAGGGCAGGGTGGTGGCTAACGGCCACCCGGGGTGACCCGCGGGACAGTGCCACAGAAAACAGACCGCCGGGGACTTCGGTCCTCGGTAAGGGTGAAACGGTGGTGTAAGAGACCACCAGCGCCTGAGGTGACTCAGGCGGCTAGGTAAACCCCACCCGGAGCAAGGTCAAGAGGATCCGTCCCCGGACGGGTCTGCGCGGACGATCGAGGGCTGCCCGCCCGATGTTCGCGGGTAGACCGCACGAGACCGGTGGCAACGCCGGTCCTAGATGGATGGCCGTCTCCCCGGCGACCGCGAGGTCTCCGGGCGACAGAACCCGGCGTACAGGCCGGCTCGTCTGCCGTACTCCTCTTCGCGCCGGACGGCGCACGTACGAGAACCCCCGCCGGTACGGCGGGGGTTCTCGTCGTTCGCGGGGCCCCGCGCTCAGCGCAGGTGCGCGGTGTCGTTCAGGAGGCGGACCGAGGCATTGCCGTCGGCGTAGTAGGCGACCGCCGACAGGGAGGCCGCCGAGAGCTCCATCTTGAACAGGGACTCCGGCGGGGCGCCCAGGGCGAGGCGGACCAGGGTCTTGACCGGGGTCACGTGCGTGACCAGCAGGACCGTGCGGCCCGCGTGCGCGGCGAGGAGCCGGTCGCGGGTGGCGGAGACCCGGCGGGTGACGCTCGCGAAGCTCTCGCCGCCGCCCGTGGGGGCCGCCCTCGGGGAGTCCAACCACGCCTGGAGGTCGTCCGGGAACCGCTCCCGCACCTCGGCGAAGGTCAGCCCCTCCCAGGCGCCGAAGTCGGTCTCGCGGAGCCCCTCCTCGACGGTGACGGGCAGCCCGAGGCGGTCCGCGACGGCCTGGGCGGTCTCCCGGCAGCGGCGCAGCGGTGAGCTGACGACGGCCTGTACGGTGCCCCGCGCGGCCAGCGCCGCGGCGACGGCGTCGGCCTGGCGACGGCCGGCCGGCGACAGCTCGGGGTCGGTGCCGCCGCTGCCGGAGAACCGCTTCTGCGGGGTGAGGGCGGTCTCGCCGTGCCGCAGCAGCACGAACGTGGCCGGGGCTCCCATGTCGGGGCCCCAGCCGGTACCGGTCCCCGCGGCGGTCGTCCCGGGCCGCTGCCCGTCGGCCGGGGCGGCGTGCGCGGCACTGCCGGTCGCCTCGTCGGCGCCCGGGGCGGCCTCGGCGCCGAACAGGGTGTCGGTCTCCTGCGGCCCGGTCGCGACGGAACCCGCCGCGGCGGTATCGGCCGTGCGAGCGCGACCCGTACCGCCGCCGGAGGCAAGGGCGGCACGGACTGCCGCAGCGCCCTTCGCCGCGTCGCCGGGGGGACCGGAGGGGGCCGCGGGGGCGGCGAAGACGGCCGTGGAGGCGGAGGGCTCCCACTGCTTGCCGCGCTTGCCCGCGTCCATCGCCTCGTTGGCGAGCCGGTCCGCGTGCTTGTTGCGCTCGCGCGGGATCCACTCGTAGGTGACCTGCGCGCGCGGAAGGACCTTCGCGGCCTCCGCGGCGAGCGGCTTCATGTCCGGGTGCTTGATCTTCCAGCGCCCCGACATCTGCTCGACGACCAGCTTGGAGTCCATCCGGACCCTGACCGTGGCGTCGGGCGCCAGCTCGCGCGCCGCCTTCAGGCCGGCGATGAGGCCCTTGTACTCGGCGACGTTGTTGGTCGCGACGCCGATGAACTCGCCGCGCTCGGCCAGCGTCTCACCCGTCGCCGGGTCCAGGACGACCGCGCCGTAGCCGGCGGGCCCCGGGTTCCCCCGGGATCCGCCGTCCGCCTCGACGACGAAGTGCGGCATCAGATGCCCGAGTCCGCCGCACGGACGAGGATGCGCCCGCAGTTCTCGTGCCGGACGACCTGGTCGCGGGCAGCGGCCTTGATCTCGTTGATCTCCGCCATGTCCAGCTCCAGCCGGCAGCCCTCGCAGCGGCGCTGGTACAGGCGCGCGGCGCCGACACCGCCCTGCTTGACGCGGATCTTCTCGTACAGGGCCATCAGGTCGGTCGGCATGGAGCCGACGATGACCTCTCGGTCCTTGGAGATCCGGGCGGCCTCGTCGTCGAGCTCACCGGTGGCGGCGTCGCGGCGCGCGGTGGCGTCGGTCAGCTTGGTCTCCAGGGCGGAGACCCGCTCGGTCAGGCCGGTGACGCGCTCCTGGGCGGCCTCCAGGCGCTCCATGACCTCCAGGACGACGTCCTCCAGGTCGCCCTGCCGCTTGGCGAGGGAGACGACCTCGCTCTGCAGGTTGGCGAGGTCGCGGGCCGAGATGCCGACGCCGGTGTCGAGGCGCTGCTGGTCGCGGGCGGCCCGCTGGCGCACCTGGTCGACGTCCTGCTCGGCCTTGGTCTGCTCGCGGGCGGCGTCGCCGGCCTGGGTCCGGGCGGCGACGAGCAGGTCGCGCTGCTGGCTGAGGTCCTTGGTCAGGGAGTCGACCTCGGCGTGCTCGGGCAGCGACTTGCGCTTGTGGGCGAGCTGCGACAGCCGCACGTCCAGGGCCTGGACGTCGAGAAGTCGGATCTGGTCGGCGGGCTCGGCGTTCAGTTGGGGGCTCCTGTGTGGGAAGGGGGTGTGACGGACGGCGCGTGCGCCGTCCACGGGTCGGTGACCGTGCGCGAGACGTGGGTCCGCAGACCCCATCCGTGGCGCTCGGAGATCGCGTCGAGCTGGGCGGCGGCCTGCTCGCACCAGGGCCACTCGGTGGCCCAGTGGGCGGCGTCGACGAGGGCGAGCGGGCTCTGCTCGCGGGCCTCGGACACCGGGTGGTGACGCAGGTCCGCGGTGAGGAAGGCGTCCACGCCGGCGGCGCGGACCTGCGCGAAGAGGCTGTCGCCGGAGCCGCCGCTGACTGCGACGGTACGGATGACGGCGTCCGGGTCGCCCGCGACGCGGACGCCCTGCGCGGTGTGCGGCAGTCGGGCGGCGGCGCGGGCGGCGAACTCGCGCAGGGTCTCGGGGTGGTCCAGTTCGCAGATCCGGCCGAGGCCTCGGCGGCCCGTCGGGTCGGTGGGATCGGGCACGAGGGGGCCGGTGATCCGCAGGTCCAGGGCGCCGGCCAGGGCGTCGGACACGCCGGGGTCGGCGGTGTCGGCGTTGGTGTGGGCCACGTGCAGCGCGATGTCGTTCTTGATCAGCGTGTGCACGACGCGGCCCTTGAAGGTGCCCGCCTCGACGGTCGTGGTCCCGCGCAGGTAGAGGGGGTGGTGGGTGACGATCAGGTCGGCGCCCAGCTTCACCGCCTCGTCGGCGATCTCCTGGACCGGGTCCACGGCGAACAGCACGCGGGTCACCGCGGCGTCGGGGTCGCCGCACACGGTTCCGACCGCGTCCCACTGCTCGGCCCGCGAAGGGGGCCAGAGAGCGTCCAGCGCGGCGATGACTTCAGAGAGACGGGGCACAGGCCAAGGCTACCGCCCCTTTTTCGGGCCCCCCTTCGCCTCCGGGCCGCTCCGGGCCCGGCCAGGGGGTGTGCGCCTCCCCGGAACACCGCTCGCCGCCCGCGGTTCCCGTCGGGCGCCCGGACCGGTGCGGGTCCGGGTGGGGCACGGGCGACCGCCCCCGTATCCCATACGCCCCGATATGCAACAGCACAATCGCGCCGCCTTCCGAGCGCGAACCGCCCCGTGGCCACCCGTACGTGTGAAGCCTGCTGCGTCGTGTGGTTCGGGAGGGGGTACGAAACTAGCTTCCTCAGCGGAGGTGACGGCCCGGATGACTGTCTGCGCCATCGAGATCACGAGGACCGACCCGTTCACGATCACCGCCGACGGCTCGTACGCCGCGCGGCTGGCCGGTCAGGGGGAGGCGCGCTACCCGGAACGCTGGACGCTGGCCGGGCCGGAGGCGTACGCGGTGCCGTTGCCGCTCGCGCAGCCGGAGGAGGCCGACAGCGAGGTGCTGCCGCTGACCGACGGGCGGGTGCTGATCCACCGCCGGGTCGCCGACCGGCACGTGTTCGCCCTGCTGTACCCGACGGGCACGGAGGCGGCGCCCCGCACCGGGGAACTCGTCCTCGGCGCCGTCGACGCGCGGGAAGGGCTTCGGGTCACCCTGCTGCCGCCGTCACCCGACGGCGCCTGCGCTTACGCCCTGGCGGTGGGCCCCGAGGACAGCACCGTCTGGCAGGTGGCCGGGAACCCGTCCGGACCGCAGCGGGTCGCCCATGTCCCGGGCCTCTGCTCGGGCGGCGTCTGGCTGGACCGGGCGGGACGGCTGCTCGCGCTGGACCGCGAACTGGACGGCCGCACCAAGACCGTCGCCGTGGACCTGGCCGGGGCGGTCAGCCCGCTGCTCCAGATCTCCGAGGACAGCGACGACCGGTTGCTGCTGGCCGCCCCCGACAGCGGGCTGCTGGTGATCCGCTCGGACGCCCCGGGCGAACCGCGGCTCGGTTGGGGGGTGCTGGGCAGCGCCCGGCCCGTCCGCTTCCCCGAGTGCCTGCGGCTCGGGGAGGGGGCGACCCCGTTCGCGGTCCAGCCGGGCCAGGTCCTGATGCCGGAGACCTGCGGGGTCGCGCTGCGCGTGGGCGAGGCCGGCCTCGCCCTGTGGCGCCCCGCCGACCGGCACGTGTTCCGGCTCGGGGCCCCGGCGGGCTGGCTGGGCGGTACCGGCCTGTGGACGGCGGAGGGCCGGCTGCGGCTCCCGTACGCCGTCCCCGAGGTCCCCTGCGGCGTCATGAGCCTCGGCCAGCCCGTCGCCCCGCTGCCGCCCGTGCACCTGGACCCGCTGCCGCCCGTCGACCTGGAACCGCTGCCGGAGCCGGCCGCCCGCCCGGTCCCCCTCCAGCAGGCCCCGCTCGGCTGAGGTTCGACCGGCCCGTGGTAGGCAGGGCGGGTGACGATCTCCGAAGACCTCGGTACGGCCCGGCCCTACGACGCAGTGTTGTGCGACGTCGACAACGTGATCCGCTTCTACGACCCCACACGCCTGTCCGGGCTGGAACGCCGCTCGGGGCTGGCCGAGGGCACCACCGCGGAGATCGCGTTCGCGCCGGAGCTGGACGGGCCGCTGATGCGCGGCCGGATCACCCCGGCCCAGTGGGTGGAGTCCGTCACCGAGGGCCTGACCGGCTCGCACGGAATACCCGCGGAGCTGGCGCACGAGCTGGCCTCGGCTCTGGCGGGAGCCCCGTTCTCGGCGGACGTCGCGACGGTCGGCGCGCTGCGGGAGGCGCGGGCTGCCGGGCTCACGCTGGTCCTGGTCACGAACGCGACCGTGGACCTGGAGGACGACCTGGAGGCGATGGGCCTGACCGGCCTCGCCGACCACGTCGTCAGCAGCGCCCGCGTCGGCGTGGCCAAGCCGGACCGGGAGATCTACGAGATCGCGGTCGCGCGGGCCGGGGTCGCGCCGGGCCGATGTCTGTTCGTGGACGACCGTCGGGAGAACGTCGAGGCGGCCGAGGCGCTCGGGATGACGGGCGTGCACTACCGCCGCCCGGAGGACCTGCGGGACGCCCTCGGCTTCCTGAACTGACCCCGGTCGCGGCGGCAGGGCCCGACGAGCACGGCGGGGCGAGCACGGCGGGGCGAGCACGGCGGGGCGAGCACGGCGGGGCGGCGGCC
>NZ_JANFAK020000194.1 GCF_024721315.2 Streptomyces sp. Isolate_45 | reverse complement strand
CGCCCGCTCGGCGACCACGAGCCGCCCGCCGCCCCCGCCGGGTTCGGGCCGCACCTCCGCCCGCGCCGCGGCTGCGACAGGGCTGCCGGAGGTGGCCGTCGCGCCCGGGGTGGTGCGTAGGGGCGGTGCTGCCGTCGTGCCGGCGGTGGCCGGGCCGGACGGGTTCGTGCCCGGGGCGTTACGTACGGTCCGGGAGCCCGGGGCGGTGACCGTCGTGCCCGGGGCGTTCGGTTCGGTCGGGGAGGCCGGGCCCTGCGGTTCGGCCGTCGGGCCCGGGGTGGCCGGGGTGTACGGGGGCGGGGTCATCGGGGGGTCTCGTATTCGGGGGTGAGGAGGTCCGCGATGTCCAGGACGTGGTAGCCCCGCATCGAGGGGAGGCAGCTGCCGCGCACCGGGCCGATGACCGACGCCCAGTCGGCGGGGATCGCCGCGACGCCGGCCATGGCGCCGGACAGGGCGCCCGCGACCGCGGCGGTGGTGTCGGCGTCCCGGCCCATGTTGACGGCGGTCAGGACGGAGTCCGCGAACTCGCCCCGGCACGCCGCGAACGCGCCGAACGCCAGGCCCACCGCCTCCGGTGCCAGGTCCGTCCACGGGTACCCGCCGATCACGACCGCCGAGCGGACCGCCCGTTCGCCGCGCGGGGCGGCGGTGACGGCGCGGCGCAGGGACCGGGCGGTCCAGGAGTCGGACGGGATCACGGACAGGGCCGCCGAGACGACGGAGGCGGGGGAGCCGCCCGCCATCGCGGCGGCGACGCCCGCCGCGACGGCCTGGCCGCCGTAGATGCCCTCGCCGTCGTGGCTGACCGTGCCGTCGATGGCGACGAGCCGGGCCGCCTCGGCGGGCCGGCCCGCCGCGAACACCCCGAAGGGGGCGGCCCGCATGGCCAGCCCGTCCGACCAGGCGTGGCGGTGTTGCGCGGAGATCGGCGCGGCCAGGCCCCGGCGGAGGTTCTCCAGGGTGCCCCGTTCGGAGAATCCGGCGCCGCGGAACGGTCCCTCGTCGAGGTCGGCGATCCAGTGGTGCCAGGCCCGTTCGACGTGCGCGACGGTCAGGGCGGAGCCGTGCCGGGCGAGCAGCAGGCCCGAGAAGATGGCGTACTCGGTGTCATCGGTGCCCGCCGGATCGGGCGAGACGAAGCCTTCGATCCGGCCCCACTTCGCCCGGATCTCCGACGGCTTCATGTTCTCGGCGGGGGCGCCCAGCGCGTCACCCACGGCGAGGCCCAGAAGAGCGCCCCTGGCCCGTTCGAGGAGGACCTGCGGATTGCATGCAATCAGCTCCATGGCGCGCCTCTCCACTTGATGGGACTCATGATGAGCCCTTGGGGGATTTGTGCCACGGCATGTGGTTTGTCGGTCGCCGCGAAACACCCCACGAACACCCCCGTCACCCGGTCGCCGAGGGACGAAACCCCAGGTAAGTACGGCCTTCCTTGCTGGCGGACGGCAAAAATCGTGCGTAGTTTCGAGGTGTTCAGGGGGAGTGGCCCCGCGTGGGCCGGGCTCGCGTGGCTTTCGCGTACCCGCTCGCACAAATGGGGAGGAACCACGCATGTCCATCATCGACATCGAAGCACCGCTGCACACCGCCCACCGTGACAACCACACCCACCGGGACGTCAACGGCGGATGGCTGCGGCCGGCCGTGTTCGGCGCGATGGACGGACTGGTCTCCAACCTCGCCCTGATGACCGGCGTGGCCGGCGGCGCCGTCGCCCCGCAGACCGTCGTGATCACCGGACTGGCGGGTCTCGCGGCCGGGGCCTTCTCGATGGCCGCCGGTGAGTACACCTCGGTCGCCTCGCAGCGCGAGCTGGTCCTGGCGGAGCTCGACGTCGAGCGCCAGCAGCTGCGCAAGCACCCCGTCGACGAGATGGAGGAGCTGGCCGAGCTCTACGTCTCGCGCGGGGTCGAGCCCTCGCTGGCCCGCGAGGTCGCCATGCAGCTGTCCCGGGATCCGGAGCAGGCGCTGGAGATCCACGCCCGCGAGGAGCTCGGGATAGACCCCGACGACCTGCCCTCGCCCGCCGTCGCGGCGATCTCGTCGTTCGGTTCGTTCGCGCTCGGCGCCCTGCTTCCCCTACTGCCCTACCTGCTCGGGGCGACCAGCCTGTGGCCCGCGGTGCTGCTGGCGCTGGCCGGGCTCTTCGCCTGCGGCGCGATCGTCTCCCGGGTCACGGCCCGGTCCTGGTGGTACAGCGGCATGCGTCAGCTGGTCCTGGGTGGCGCGGCCGCGGGTGTGACGTACATCCTGGGCACCTGGATCGGCAGCGCCGTAGGCTAACCGTCGCGGGAGTGAGACACTATGCAGTACGCAACATAAGTAGTTCATTACCCGGTGGTTTCGATTCCGTGTCCACCGGGCATCCCACCTTGGCGCGCGGGCAATGATGCCCGCCTCGCCGGGACCTCCGCCCCGGGTCGTGGCCGCAGAAGCCCTGCGGAAACGGCTGCGGCCTCCGCGAAGGTCCCTCTTCTTCCTGCCTCGTGCGGTGTCCGCATGCTGGAACGCAATATCCGCTTCTCGGGATTGCCGTCATCATGTAACCTGCACGAAATTTCGCAGAGGGCCAACGTCGTCCCTCGGCTATGCACATATGCCACGACGACGACGGGAGAGCCGATGCGTTCCGCATCCACGCACTCCGCGACCGGCCCCAGCACCAACGCCTGGTCGCCCATGGACGGTCGCCCCGCCCAGCAGGGCATGTACGACCCGCGCAACGAGAAGGACGCCTGTGGCGTCGGATTCGTGGCGAACCTCACCGGCGAGGCGACCCACACCCTCGTCGAGCAGGCGCTGACCGTACTGCGGAACCTTGAGCACCGTGGCGCGACCGGCTCCGAGCCGGACTCGGGCGACGGCGCCGGAATCCTCTCCCAGGTCCCCGACGCGTTCCTGCGCGACGTGGCCGGTTTCGACCTTCCCGAGGCCGGCGCGTACGCCGTCGGCATCGCCTTCCTCCCCGCCGACGGCACCGCACAGGCCGTCGCCGTGGAGCAGATCGAGGCCATCGCCGCCCAGGAGAACCTCACGGTCCTCGGCTGGCGCGAGGTCCCGGTCACCCCCGACCTCCTCGGCAACGGCGCCCGCGCCACCATGCCCGCCTTCCGCCAGCTCTTCGTGAGCAACGGGACGACCGGCATCGAGCTGGACCGCAAGGCGTTCGTGCTGCGCAAGCGCGCCGAGCGCGAGGCCGGCGTGTACTTCCCGTCGCTCTCCGCCCGCACCATCGTCTACAAGGGCATGCTGACCACCGGCCAGCTGGAGCCCTTCTTCCCGGACCTCTCCGACCGCCGCTTCGCCTCGGCGCTCGCCCTGGTCCACTCCCGGTTCTCGACGAACACCTTCCCGTCCTGGCCGCTCGCCCACCCGTACCGCTTCGTCGCGCACAACGGCGAGATCAACACGGTCAAGGGCAACCGGAACTGGATGAAGGCCCGCGAGTCCCAGCTGGCCTCCGACGCCTTCGGCGACGGCGCCCTGGACCGCATCTTCCCGATCTGCACCCCGGACGCCTCCGACTCGGCCTCCTTCGACGAGGTCCTGGAGCTGCTCCACCTCGGCGGCCGGTCGCTGCCCCACAGCGTGCTGATGATGATCCCGGAGGCCTGGGAGAACCACACCTCCATGGCCCCGGCCCGCCGCGCGTTCTACCAGTACCACTCCACGCTGATGGAGCCCTGGGACGGCCCGGCCTGCGTCACCTTCACCGACGGCACCCAGGTCGGCGCGGTCCTCGACCGCAACGGTCTGCGCCCCGGCCGCTACTGGGTCACCGACGAGGGCCTCGTCGTCCTCGGCTCCGAGGTCGGCGTCCTCGACATCGACCCGGCCAAGGTCGTCCGCAAGGGCCGCCTGCAGCCCGGCAAGATGTTCCTCGTCGACACCGCCCAGAAGCGGATCATCGAGGACGACGAGATCAAGGACGGGCTCGCCGCCGCCGCTCCGTACGCCGAATGGCTGGAGACCGGCGAGATCGAGCTGACGGACCTGCCCGAGCGCGAGCACATCGTCCACACCCACGCCTCGGTCACCCGCCGCCAGCAGACCTTCGGCTACACCGAGGAAGAACTCCGCGTCATCCTCGCGCCGATGGCCCGCACCGCCGGCGAGCCGCTCGGCTCCATGGGCACGGACTCGCCGATCGCGGCCCTGTCCGAGCGCCCCCGGCTGCTCTTCGACTACTTCACGCAGCTCTTCGCGCAGGTCACCAACCCGCCGCTGGACGCCATCCGCGAGGAGCTCGTCACCTCGCTGCTGTCCTCGCTGGGCCCGGCCGGCAACCTGCTGGATCCGAATGCCGCGTCCTGTCGCAGCGTCACCCTGCCGTTCCCCGTCATCGACAACGACGAGCTGGCCAAGCTCATCCACGTCAACGCCGACGGCGACATGCCCGGCATGAAGGCCGCCACGCTCTCCGGCCTCTACCGGGTCTCCGGCGGCGGCGAGGCCCTGGCCGCCCGGATCGCCGAGATCCGCGGCGAGGCCGACGCGGCCATCGAGGCCGGCGCCCGCCTGATCGTCCTCTCGGACCGTCACTCGGACGCCGAGCACGCGCCGATCCCGTCGCTGCTGCTCACCTCCGCCGTGCACCACCACCTCATCGCCACCAAGCAGCGCACCCAGGTGGGCCTGCTGGTCGAGGCCGGTGACGTCCGCGAGGTCCACCACGTCGCCCTGCTCATCGGCTACGGCGCCGCCGCGGTCAACCCGTACCTCGCCATGGAGTCCGTCGAGGACCTCCTGCGCGCCGGTACCTTCCTGACCGGCCTGGAGCCGGAGCAGGCCATCAAGAACCTGATCTACGCGCTCGGCAAGGGCGTCCTGAAGGTCATGTCGAAGATGGGCATCTCCACCGTCGCCTCCTACCGCGGCGCCCAGGTCTTCGAGGCCGTCGGCCTGAACGAGGAGTTCGTCGGCGCCTACTTCAACGGCACCGCCACCAAGATCGGCGGCGCCGGCCTGGACGTCATCGCCAAGGAGGTGGCCGCCCGCCACGCCAAGGCGTACCCGGCCTCCGGCATCGCGGCCACGCACCGCGCGCTGGAGATCGGCGGCGAGTACCAGTGGCGCCGCGAGGGCGAGCCGCACCTGTTCGACCCGGAGACGGTCTTCCGCCTCCAGCACGCCACCCGCAACCGCCGGTACGACATCTTCCGGCAGTACACGGACCGCGTGAACGAGCAGTCCGAGCGCCTCATGACGCTCCGCGGCCTGTTCGGCTTCAAGGACGCCGAAGGGGGTGGCCGCCCGTCGATCTCCATCGACGAGGTCGAGTCGGTCTCCGAGATCGTCAAGCGCTTCTCCACCGGCGCCATGTCGTACGGCTCCATCTCCAAGGAGGCGCACGAGACCCTCGCCATCGCCATGAACCAGTTGGGCGGCAAGTCCAACACCGGTGAGGGCGGCGAGGACCCGGACCGCCTGTACGACCCGGCGCGGCGCTCCTCCATCAAGCAGGTCGCCTCCGGCCGCTTCGGTGTGACCTCCGAGTACCTGGTCAACGCGGACGACATCCAGATCAAGATGGCGCAGGGCGCCAAGCCCGGCGAGGGCGGCCAGCTGCCCGGCCACAAGGTGTACCCGTGGGTCGCCAAGACCCGCCACTCCACCCCGGGCGTCGGCCTGATCTCCCCGCCGCCGCACCACGACATCTACTCCATCGAGGACCTCGCCCAGCTGATCCACGACCTCAAGAACGCCAACCCGGTCGCCCGCATCCACGTGAAGCTGGTTTCCGAGGTCGGCGTCGGCACGGTCGCCGCGGGTGTCTCCAAGGCGCACGCGGACGTGGTCCTGATCTCCGGCCACGACGGCGGTACGGGTGCCTCCCCGCTCACCTCGCTGAAGCACGCGGGCGGACCCTGGGAGCTCGGCCTCGCCGAGACCCAGCAGACGCTGCTGCTCAACGGGCTGCGCGACCGCATCGTGGTCCAGACGGACGGC
Organism: Streptomyces sp. Isolate_45; assembly: GCF_024721315.2. GTDB lineage: Bacteria > Actinomycetota > Actinomycetes > Streptomycetales > Streptomycetaceae > Streptomyces. Next base: position 7,698 of record NZ_JANFAK020000194.1, on the reverse strand, counting down.
CAGCTCAAGACCGGCCGTGACGTCGTCATCGCCGCGCTGCTCGGCGCCGAGGAGTTCGGTTTCGCGACCGCGCCGCTCGTCGTCTCCGGCTGCGTCATGATGCGCGTCTGCCACCTGGACACCTGCCCCGTCGGCATCGCCACCCAGAACCCGGTCCTGCGCGAGCGCTTCTCCGGCAAGCCGGAGTTCGTCGTCAACTTCTTCGAGTTCATCGCGGAGGAGGTGCGCGAGATCCTCGCCGAGCTGGGCTTCCGCACCATCGAGGAGGCCGTCGGCCACGCCGAGCTCCTCGACACCAGCAAGGCCGTCACGCACTGGAAGGCGCAGGGCCTCGACCTGGAGCCCCTCTTCTACGTGCCCGAGCTGCCCGAGGGCGCGGTCCGCCACGCCCTCATCGAGCAGGACCACGGTCTGGAGAAGGCCCTCGACAACGAGCTGATCAAGCTCGCCGCCGACGCGCTGAACGCCGCGACGGCCGAGGACGCCCAGCCGGTCCGCGCCCAGGTCGCGATCCGCAACATCAACCGGACCGTCGGCACGATGCTCGGCCACGAGGTCACCAAGAGGTTCGGCGGTGCGGGCCTGCCCGACAACACCATCGACCTGACCTTCACCGGCAGCGCCGGCCAGTCCTTCGGCGCCTTCCTGCCGAAGGGCGTCACGCTCCGCCTGGAGGGCGACGCCAACGACTACGTCGGCAAGGGCCTCTCCGGCGGCCGCGTCGTCGTCCGTCCGGACCGCGGCGCCGACCACCTCGCCGAGTACTCCACCATCGCCGGCAACACCATCGGCTACGGAGCCACCGGCGGCGAGATGTTCCTCCGCGGCCGCACCGGCGAACGCTTCTGCGTCCGCAACTCCGGCGCCCTGGTCGTCTCGGAGGGCGTGGGCGACCACGGCTGCGAGTACATGACCGGCGGCCAGGCCGTCGTCCTCGGCGAGACCGGCCGCAACTTCGCGGCCGGCATGTCGGGCGGCACCGCCTACGTCATCGACCTCGACCCGAACAACGTCAACGTCGGCAACACGGGCGCGGTCGAGACCGAGCTCTCCGACACCGACAAGCAGTGGCTGCACGATGTGGTGCGCCGCCACGAGGAGGAGACCGGCTCGACCGTCGCCGCGAAGCTCCTCGCCGACTGGTCCGCCTCGGTGGACCGGTTCAGCAAGATCATCCCGACCACGTACAAGGCAGTGCTCGCCGCCAAGGACGCCGCCGAGCTGGCCGGACTCTCGGAATCCGAGACCACGGAGAAGATGATGGAGGCGGCGACCCATGGCTGACCCGAAGGGCTTCCTCACCACCGGGCGCGAGACCGCCTGTTCCCGTCCCGTGGCTGACCGCCTCAAGGACTGGAACGAGGTCTACGTCCCGGGCTCGCTGCTCCCGATCATCAGCAAGCAGGCCGGCCGCTGCATGGACTGCGGCATCCCGTTCTGCCACAACGGCTGCCCGCTCGGGAACCTGATCCCGGAGTGGAACGACTTCGCGTACCGCGAGGACTGGACCGCCGCGTCGGAGCGCCTGCACGCGACGAACAACTTCCCGGAGTTCACGGGCCGCCTGTGCCCCGCTCCGTGCGAGTCGGCGTGCGTGCTCGGCATCAACCAGCCGGCCGTCACGATCAAGAACGTCGAAGTCTCGATCGTCGACAAGGCCTGGGACAGCGGCCACGTCACCCCGCAGCCCCCGGAACGGCTGTCCGGCAAGACCGCGGCCGTCATCGGCTCGGGTCCGGCCGGTCTGGCCGCCGCCCAGCAGCTGACCCGGGCCGGCCACACGGTGGTCGTGTACGAGCGGGCCGACCGCATCGGCGGCCTGCTGCGGTACGGCATCCCCGAGTTCAAGATGGAGAAGGTGCACATCAACCGCCGCATCGAGCAGATGCGTGCGGAGGGCACCAAGTTCCGTACGGGCATCGAGGTCGGCCGGGACATCACGGCCACCGACCTGCGCAAGCGGTTCGACGCGGTCGTCATCGCGGCGGGCGCCACCGTCTCCCGCGACCTGCCGGTCCCGGGACGCGAGCTGAGCGGCATCCACTTCGCGATGGAGTACCTGCCCCTGGCCAACAAGGTCCAGGAGGGCGACTTCATGGCCCCGCCGATCACGGCCGAGGGCAAGGACGTCGTCGTGATCGGTGGCGGTGACACCGGCGCGGACTGCGTGGGCACCGCCCACCGCCAGGGCGCGGCCTCGGTCACGCAGCTGGAGATCATGCCGAAGCCCGGCGAGGACCGGAACGCCAACCAGCCCTGGCCGACGTTCCCCATGCTGTACAAGGTCACCTCGGCCCACGAGGAGGGCGGCGAGCGGGTCTACTCCGTCTCCACCACCCACTTCGAGGGCGACGAGAACGGCCACGTCAAGGCCCTGCACCTGGTCGAGGTCGAGTTCGTCGACGGCAAGCTCGTCCAGAAGCCCGGTACCGAGCGCGTCCTCCCCGCGCAGCTGGTCACCCTGGCGATGGGCTTCACGGGCACCGACCAGGAGAACGGGCTGGTCCAGCAGTTCGGTCTGGCGCTGGACGCGCGCGGCAACATCGAGCGCGACGCCTCCTACACGACCAACATCGACGGCGTCTTCGTCGCCGGTGACGCGGGTCGCGGCCAGTCGCTCATCGTGTGGGCCATCGCGGAGGGCCGCTCGGCCGCCCGCGGCGTCGACCGCTTCCTGACCGGCACCAGCGCCCTCCCGTACCCGGTCAAGCCGACGGACCGCTCCCTGATGGTGTAACGCCTCCCGCGGTACCCCCGCCCTCCGGGGCGGGACCCCTCATACGGCCCGTACAACGAAGTGCGGAACCCCGACACGGCGCCCGTCATGTCCCCGACCAGGGATGACGGGCGCCGTGGCGTTCGGGGCCGGTCATTCGGGATCGAACTCGTACCGCAGCTCGTAGAGGTGCCCGGCCTTCACCATCACCGTGACCTCGATGGGCCGCTCCCCGTCCCCGTACACCGTACGAAGGGTGCGCAGGACGGGAAGGTCACCGGGCAGCCGGAGGGCGGCGTACTGCTCCTGCGTCGCGACCCTGGCGGAGATCCGGTCGACGATGTGACGGGGTGGGAATCCCAATTCCGCGAGGAGCGTCGGCGTGCCTCCTCGGATCCTGCGCGGTTCGGCCAGCGCAGTGCCGTGGGCGATGTCCGGCGGGTAGTACGAACTCACCAGCTCCGCAGGCTCGTCGTCGATGCGGATCAGCAGGCGGCGGCACACGGCCGGACTGCCCTCAGGGCATCCGAGGGCGCCGGCGACATCACCGGTGGCGCCCACCACTTCGACCGCGAGCAGGGTGCTGTGCGCGGCCGAACGTGGCTCGGAGAGCTCGGCGAGCCATGGGTATGCCTCCCCGGCCACCGCCCGTGTGTGAGACTTCGCGGGCCGGAGGGTTCGTTGCCGGTTCTCCCGTACCGTGACGGCGGCTCCCGCGCGGCCGATGGCGAGTCCTTCGTCCTTCAGGAGCTGAACGGCCTTCTGGATCGTGGCGTTGGAGGCGTCGAACCGGGCCTTCAACTGTACGGTCGAGGGCAGCTTCGCTCCCGGCGCGAGACTGCCGCTCATGATTTCATCGCGGAGGTCGGCGGCGATGCGGGCGTGGAGCGGCCGTGGATCGAGTGCTTCGGCTTCGGAGTTGGGCAAGGGTCAACCGATCCTGATCTCGTACCGCAGTTGCTGACGGGCGGCCGGCATGACCATCACGTCCGCCTGGATCGGGCGGTCTGCCGCGTCGTAGGTGGCGCGGGTGAGTTGGAGCACCGGTTCGCCGGAACCGAGGCGGAGCTGCTCGCTCTCCTCGGCGCGCGGCATCCTTGCCGTCACGTTCTCGACGACCCGTACGCCGACGTGGCCCAGGGCGGCGAGCAGGGTCACGGCGCCGCCGCGGATCCTTCCCGTGGCGGCCAGTGCCGTGCCCGACGCGATGGCCTCCGGGTAGTACGTGTCCGTCAACTCGGTCGGTACGCCGTCGAGTTCGATGATTCGGCGGCGCACGACGACGGTATCCCCCTCTGTCAGTCCGAGGAGGAAAGCCGCGGCCTCGGGCGCCGAGATCCTTCCGGCCTGGACGATGCGCTGGCTCCCGGTGCGGCCCGCCGCACCGGCCTCTTCGGTCCATGCGTCGGTGGCGCCGGATGGGCGCGGAGTCAGGTACGGCATCGAGGTGCTGGTCCACTCACTGCCGCTCACGATGCCTCCTGGATGTGGTGCGTGCTCCAACCCCCCACGGTATGCGACGCCATGGAGTGAACCCACCGTGGCAAACCTTGCTGCTTTTCGCGAATAGCAATACGTTCGGTGTGGTTCTGGAAGCACAGAGTGAAGGTGGGTGGGGCTGTGTCCTTGTCCCGGCAGCAGCGTTTTCCTCGCGCTCGCGCCTCGGTGCGTGCGGCCCGGCAGTTCGTCGGGGACACGCTCGCCGAGTGGGGTGTGTCCGAGCGGCGGGACGATATGCGGCTCTGTGTTTCGGAGCTCGCTTCGAACGCCGTTTTGCACGGGGTGCCATGGGGGCGTGAGTTCTCCGTGCGCGTCACCCGGGAGGCAGGGGTTCTGTGGATCGAGGTGCGCGACAGCGGGTCGGGCTGCCCGACCGTGCAACACGCTGAACCCGGCGCCGAGCGGGGCCGGGGGCTCTGGCTTGTGACCGCGCTCGCGGACGAGTTCGAAATCCGCGACGACCGGGTCGGCAAATCGGCGTGGGCGGGATTCAAGGTGGTGGAAGCATGAGCTGAGCGGTCGGTGGCCCGGTCGCCCGCCACCTCCCCGCATCGAGGGGGCGGGCGCCTCTCGGTTCGGCTACTCCGGCTGGACCACGGTGGCGCCCCAGCGTATGGACGGGGACGAGGCGCTCACCTCGGCGACGAAGCCGCCCTTCAGACCGGTGCCGAGGGGAACGGTGACGCGGGCCGGGGTTCCCGACGGGCAGTCCAGGGTGAAGGGCGCCGGGTTGCGGTCGGGGTGGTTCTCGAGGCGGAACGTGACCTCGATGCTGCCGCCGCCCTCGCAGGCGAACGTCGTGAAGCTGTCCAGCCACGGCGCCAGCCCGCCCGAGACGAAGCCGCCGTCACCGATCTGTTCCTGGACCCAGATCAGGCCGTCCGGCCCCGGATAACCGATGAGTTCCTCGTCCGCGTGGGACTGGCCCGCCCCGAGCGTCATCGCCAGAGCCGCGCCGGCGGCCGCGAGCGTGACGGCCCCGCGGCCCCTGAACGCGTGCGTGTGCTTCATGTTTCCCCCGTTGGTTCGCGAACGTGTTCGACGTACACCACGCTAACCGCCGCCACCGACAACGCCCTTGGAGCCCGACGGAAGCAGCCCCCCGCCGCGCCCCGCGCGGTGGACCGCCCGGTAGGCGGTCGGGGTCAGCGAGGTGCTGCGCCGGAAGTGGGTGCGCAGGGAGTCCGCCGTGCCCAGGCCGCTGCGGGCGGCGACCTGCTCCATCGGGAGGGTCGTCGTCTCCAGGATCTCGCGGGCCCGGTCCAGGCGCCGGTGCAGCAGCCACTGGAGGGGGCTCAGGCCCGTCTCGGAACGGAAGCGCCGGGTCAGCGTGCGCACGCTCGTGCCCGCGTGCCGGGCCAGGTCCGCCAGGGTGGTCGGCTCGTCCAGCCGGGCCAGGGCCCAGGCGCGGGTGGCGGCGAGCCGGGCGCCGCGTTCGGGCGGCAGCGGGGTCTCGATGAACTGGGCCTGGCCGCCCGGCCGGACCGGCGCCGCCACCACCAGGCGCGCGGTGGCGTTCGCGACCGCCGCCCCGTGGTCACGACCCACCATGTGCAGGCACAGGTCGATCCCGGCCGACAGCCCCGCCGAGGTCAGCACGCCCCGGTCCTCGACGAACAACACGTCCGGCACGAGCGCGATCCCGGGGAACCGGCGGCGGAACTCCTCCGACATGTACCAGAACGTCGTGGCCCGCCGCCCGTCCAACAGTCCCGCCTGAGCGAGGACGAACGCGCCCGTGCAGATCGAGGCGACCCGCGCGCCCCTGGCGGCCGCCGCACGCAGCGCGTCCAGCACCCGAGGATCGGTACTGACACGATCACCCGTCCCCGTCACCATCACGGTGTCCGCCGCCCCGGTCGCCTCCAGCCCGTGCGCGAGCAGGAGGTCCATCCCGCCCGACGTCGCCACCACGCCCGGATCGGCCGTGCAGATCGTCACCTCGTACGCCGGCCGCTCCCCGACGAGCGCCGCCCCGAAGACAAGCCCCGGGATCGACAGGTCGAACGTCGTCACGGGCGGGGCCGCGACGACCGCGACGCGGTGCGGGCGGGGGAACGCGGACATGGCTCGAACCTCCGGACTCTTGGCATTGCGGCCACTACCCTACGCTCCCGCTCCCGACGATGGTTGATCCACATCACGCGAACTCGCCCTCCCCGTAAGGAAGTACGGCCATGTCCCTGCACGTCGTCACCGGCGCCGGAGCGATCGGCACCGCCACCGCGCGCCTCCTCGCCGAAGCCGGAGAACACGTCCGCGTCATCACCCGCAGCGGCGGCGGACCCGAGCACCCGCTCGTCGAACGGATCGCCGCCGACGTCACCGACACGGAGCGGCTGACCGCTCTGTTGCGCGACGCCGACACCCTCTACAACGCCGCCGCCCCCGCCTACCAGCACTGGCGGACCGACTTCCCGCCGCTGGCCGCCTCCCTCCTCGACGCGGCCGCCCGCTCCGGCACCGACTACGTGATGCTCGGCAACCTCTACGGGTACGGCCCGGCGGACGGCCCGCTGACCCCCGGGCAGCCCATGCGGCCGAACTCCGACAAGGGCCGGGTCCGCGCCGCCATCTGGGAGGAGGCCCTCGCCGCGCACCGGGCGGGCCGGGTCCGGGCCGCCGAGGTCCGGGCGAGCGACTTCCTCGGCGCCCGCGTCCTCGGCCTCTTCCCGCTGATGGCCGTACCCGCCGTACTGGCCGGCGAGGAGGCCGTCCTGCCCGTCGCCCTGGACGCCCCCCACGCCTGGTCCTACGCCGACGACGTCGCCCGGACCCTGATCGCCGTCGGCGCCCGCGATGACGGCTGGGGCCGCGCCTGGCACGTGCCGTCCACCTCCGAACTACCCCCGCGGGAGCTGCTGTCGGCCCTCGCCGAGACCGCCGGAGCACCGACGCCCCGACTCAGGACCATGACCCCGCGCGAGCTCGCCGAAGCCGTCGAGGCGGACGCGCTCATGGCCGAGATCCCGGAGATGGCCTACCAGTACGCGCGGCCGCTCCTCGTCGACGCCTCCGACACCGAACGGCTGCTCGGCGTACGGGCCACCGGGCTGGACCGGGTGTTCACGGAGTTGGTGCCGACCGGGCGGCCAGCGCGGCCAGCGCGGACCGCGTCGTGACGCCCGTCTTGCGGTAGATGTGCGCGAGGTGGGTGTCGACCGTGCGCGGGCTCAGGTAGAGGCGCGCGGCGATGGCCGGAGTCGTCAGGCCCTCCGTCACCAGGGCGGCGATCTGCCGCTCCCTCGGCGTGAGCCGGGGGAGCGGCGCTACCGGCGCTACCGGCGGGGCCGGGGCGGTCGGATCCGGCGGCGGGAACAGGTCCGCCAGACCCGTCAGGAGGCGGGCCCCGCCCGCCTCCGCCAGCCCGCGACCGCGCCGCCACAGGGCCGCCGCCGATACCGGGTCACCGGCCAGGCCCGTCAGCGTGGCACCCGTCAGCAGGGCCTGCGCCTCCCACAGGGTCGCGCCCGCGCGCGCCG
>NZ_JANFAK020000193.1 GCF_024721315.2 Streptomyces sp. Isolate_45 | reverse complement strand
CCCCCCCCCCCCCAATTTTTAATGAAACGGCGACCACCGATTTATACACTTGCTGGAACAGTGTTGCCGTACACGACGCTCTTCCGATCTCTCGCGCGGGGTGCGGGCCGGGGCGCCGGCTCGCGGGGTGCGGGCCGGGCGGGTGGGGGCCGGGGGGAGTTGGCCCTTGAGGGGGCCCCAGTCGTTCGGGTCGGGTACGCCCGGCGGGAGCATCTGGCGGCGCTTCGGGGCGTCGGGGTCGTGGCCTTCGCCGGGTTCCTTGGCGCCGGGCCAGGCCTTGGCGACGCGCGCCGCGAGGACGAAGTCCTTGCGCAACGGGTGTCCCTCGAAGTTCTCGGGGAGCAGCAGCGGCACCAGGTGGGGGTGGTCGGTGAAGGTCACCCCGAACATCTCGAACGTCTCCCGCTCGTGCCATTCCGCGCCGGCGTAGACGGCGACGGCGGAGGGCAGGGAGGGGGCGCCGTGCGGGACGGTGGTGCGCAGCAGGAGGCGGCGTACGCGGTGGTTCTCCAGGGAGACCAGGTGTGCGCAGATCCGGAAGCCGGTGCCGGGTTCGTCGACGGCGCTCAGCCAGTCGAAGTAGGTGCAGCCCAGCTTGTCGCGGGCGATTTCGAGGGAGGGGATCCAGGAGCCGACGGGGACGTCCACCGTGAGGACCTCGTACGCGAACGAGGCGACGGCCTCGGCTCCGAAGACGGCCGGGGCGGCGTCGGGCAGGGAGTCGTAGAGGTTCACGCGCCGGCTCCGGGGGTGGCGGGCGGGGGCGTGACCAGGCCGCTGGTGAGCTGGGCGACGGAGGGGCCCGCGGCATAGCGTTCCGCGAGGGACTCTCTGGCGATCTTCTCCTGGAGCTTCAGGATGCCCTGGAGGAGGGCTTCGGGGCGCGGCGGGCAGCCGGGTACGTACACGTCGACGGGGATGATCTGGTCGACGCCCTTGGTCACGGAGTACGAGTCCCAGTACGGGCCGCCGCAGTTGGAGCAGGCGCCGAAGGAGATGACGTACTTCGGCTCCGGCATCTGCTCGTAGAGCCGCTTGACGGCCGGGGCCATCTTGTCCGTGACCGTGCCCGAGACGATCATCAGGTCGGCCTGGCGCGGGCCGGGCGCGAAGGGGATCACGCCGAGGCGGATGAAGTCGTGCCGCGCCATGGACGCGGCGATGAACTCGATGGCGCAGCAGGCGAGGCCGAAGTTGAAGACCCACAGGCTGTAGCGGCGTCCCCAGTTGAGGACCACCTTCATCGGTTCCGGGGCGAGCCGGGAGAGGACTCCCAGGCGCTTGGGTTCCGGGAGCAGCTGGGGCTCGGCGGGGCTCGCGGCCGGTGCCTGGGCCGGTGTCACGTCCATTCGAGGACGCCCTTCTTGTACGCGTAGAGCAGGCCGACGGCCAGGAACCCGAGGAAGATGAACATCTCGACGAGGGTCGTGGCGCCGTAGCCGGCGGCGGCGAACACCGTCGCCCAGGGGAACAGGAAGATGGAGTCGACGGCGAAGATGACGTACAGGAACGCGTAGACGTAGTAGCGGACCTGGGTGTGTGCCCAGCCCTCGCCGACGGGGTCCACGCCGCACTCGTAGGTCAGCAGCTTTTCCGGCGTCGGGACGACGGGCCGCAGCAGGCGGCCGGCGCCGAAGGCGACGGCGACGAACAGCACGCCGAGGACGGCGAGCAGCCCGACGACCGAATAGCTCCGGAAATAGTCCGCGGCGAGCACGGTCACGGTCGATACCGTTGGGTCGGGCACGTCCGTTCCTCGCTTCTCGGCCACTGTCGACGGTGTTGTTGATCTGGTACGGACGGGAGTCTAGGGCCTGGGCCCGGCGGGGTGGGGTTATCCCCCGTTCACTGGCGCCTGGCTACCCCATGGCACCGGCGCCGCCGAATTGGCAGGCTGTGGCCCATGACAGTGAACGATCAAGCCTCCCCTCCGCCGGTGCGCCCGGCCTTCGACGTGGTGACGTGGAAGGAGATCGCTTACCTGCTGAGCAACCTTCCGGTGGCGCTGATCGGCTTCGTTTACACGGTTGTCATGATTTCGACGGCGGGTGGTCTGTCGGTGACCGCGATCGGTCTGCCGCTGCTCGCATGCGTGCTCTACGGGTCACGGCAGCTCGGGAAGCTCGATCGCGCGCGGGCGCGGGGACTGCTGGGCGTACGGGTGGACGAGCCGACTCCGCTTCCCGGTCCGAAGCGGTCGGGCGGGTTCTTCCCCTGGCTGTGGGCGGCCGTCAAGGACCCGGTGGCCTGGCGGACGGTGCTGTACGAGCTGGTCAGGCTGCCGTGGGGGGTGCTGACCTTCACCGTCGCGCTGACCGGACTGTTCGTGCTGTGGCCGGTGCTGCCGTACGTGGTGCGCGCGATGGCGAACGTGGACCGCGCGATGGTGCGGGGCCTGCTGTCGCCGTCCGACGAGTTGGAGCGACGCATCGCGGCGCTGGAGTCGGGTCGGGGGGTGGTCGTGGACACGGCGGCGGCGGACCTGCGGCGCATCGAACGGGACCTGCACGACGGGGCCCAGGCGCGGCTGGTGGCGCTGGCGATGGGGCTGGGTCTGGCGAAGGAGAAGCTGCTGGAGGACCCGGAGGGGGCGGCGGCGATGGTCGACGAGGCGCACGGAGAGGTGAAGCTGGCGTTGCAGGAGCTGCGCGACCTCGCGCGGGGCATCCACCCCGCGGTGCTGACGGACCGGGGGCTGGACGCGGCGCTGTCGTCGGTGGCCTCGCGGTGCGTGGTGCCGGTGAAGGTGGCGGTCGACCTGCCGGGGCGGCCGGCGGAGGCGATCGAGGGGATCGCCTACTTCGTGGTGTCGGAGTTGCTCCAGAACGTCAGCAAGCACGCGGGGGCGCGGGGTGCGAGCGTCGAGGTGTGGCGGTCGGAGAAGCGGCTGCTGATCCGCGTGTCGGACGACGGGCGGGGCGGGGCGCGGCTGTCCGGGGGCACCGGCATGGCGGGCCTCGCCGAGCGGCTGGGGGCGGTGGACGGCGTCTTCGTCCTGGACTCCCCCGAGGGCCGGGGCACGGTCGTGACGGCGGAGCTGCCGTGGCGCGACCGCACGTAGGCCCTGCCGGGCATCACCGGGACCCCCGTCCGCACGCCGGCCGGGGGTCCCGGCCGTCCCGCGTCGGGCCGGGAGTCCGGGTCCGGAACCGGCCGGGAGTCCGGCCGCCCCGCATCCGACCGGGGGTCCGTCCAGCCTCGGGCTCCCGTCCGCATGCCGGACCCGGTCGAGGCGCTCGCCCACATCCTGGACACCGCGCGGGTGCCCGAACGGGCGGCGGGGTGGGGATAACCCCCCGATGCGGACGCCCACCTGCCGCATGGTCCGGGCCCTGCCCGCGACGGCAGTGTGGAGGCATACCGGGACACCGGGCATGACGTGAAGGGCGGGTCGGGACATGGGCAACGGCGAGGACACCGGTCGGGTGGCCGTCGAGGTACTGCGGGCGCCCCTGGCGGCGCGGACCTGGCGGGAGTTCGGGTACCTGCTCATCGGCCTGCCGCTGAGCACCCTGTACTTCTCGCTGGCCGTCGCCGGGGTGAGCCTCGGCGCCGGGCTGCTGGTGACCTTCGTCGGCGTGCCGGTGCTGGCGGGCGTGCTGGCGATGTGCCGGGGGTTCGGGCAGGTGGAGCGGGCCCGGGTGCGGGGCCTGCTGCGGGTGCCGCTAGCCGATCCGGCTCCGGTCCGGGCGGCCAAGGGTGGACTGCTGCCGGCCGTGGGGGCGCTGCTCAAGAGCGGCAGCGCCTGGCGGCACCTGCTGTACTCGGTGGTCCACTTTCCGTGGGCGCTGTTCGCGTTCGTCCTGTCGCTCACGCTGTGGGCGGCCGGATGGGGCTACCTGCTGTACCCGCTGTGGTTCTGGGTGATCCCCGCCTTCACCGATCAGCCGGGCCTCCAGCTGTTCCAGAACGACGACTACTCCTTCTACCTCGACTCGCCGCTCGCCATCGTGGTCACCAGCCTGATCGGGCTCGCCGTCACCCTGGCCACGCCGTGGGTCATCCGCGCGCTGGCCACCGTCGACCGGGTCCTCGTGGTCGGGCTGCTGGGCCCGTCCCGCCTGGACAGCCGGGTCACGGAGCTGGAGGCCGACCGCGGGGTGGTCGTGGACACGGCGGCGGCGGACCTGCGGCGCATCGAACGCGATCTGCACGACGGGGCGCAGGCCCGGCTGGTGGCGCTGGCCATGGACCTGGGGCTGGCGAAGGAGAAGCTGGCCGAGGACCCGCGGGCCGCCGCCCGCATGGTCGACGAGGCTCACGGGGAGGTGAAGGTCGCCCTCCAGGAACTGCGCGACCTCGCCCGCGGCATCCACCCGGCCGTCCTGACCGACCGCGGCCTGGACGCGGCCCTGTCGTCGGTGGCCTCGCGGTGCGCGGTCCCCGTGCGGGTGGCGGTGGACCTGCCGGCCCGCCCGGCGGCCGCGATCGAGGGGATCGCGTACTTCACCGTTTCCGAGCTGCTGCAGAACGTCAGCAAGCACGCGCGGGCCGGGTCGGCCTCCGTCGACGTGTGGAAGTCCGGGGAGCGCCTGCTGATCCAGGTCGCGGACGACGGGCGGGGCGGGGCCGGCGTCGGCGCCGGGAGCGGGCTGGCGGGGCTGACCGAGCGGCTGGACGCCGTGGACGGCGTACTGGTCGTCGATTCCGCCGCCGGACACGGGACGACGGTCACCGCGGAACTGCCCTGGCGGCCCTGACCCACGACTCCGCGGGCACACCGCACCGCACCACCGCACCGCCCGAGGGCCCCGGCGCGCCGCGCCGCCGGGGCCCTTCGCGTTCCCGGAAACTCCCTCCGTACGCGGACGTGTTGGCCGGACCGGACCGTTCCGGGTCGTTCCGGGCCACCGGGCTGGGATGCTTGGCCATGCCGGGCACGCCCGGTGACGGATGTGGGTGTGCGGACGACGAGTGACGATGCGGGAGCTGCTGAACGTGGACGACAGGGTGCGGGTGGTCATCGCCGAGGATTCAGTGCTGCTCCGTGAGGGCCTGACCCGGCTGCTGACCGACCGGGGGCATGACGTCGTGGCAGGCGTCGGGGACGCGGAAGCCCTGATCAAGACGGTGGCGGAGCTGGCGGCGGAGGACGCGCTGCCGGACGTGGTGGTGGCCGACGTGCGGATGCCGCCGACGCACACCGACGAGGGGGTGCGGGCGGCCGTGCGGCTGCGCCGCGAGTACCCGGGGATCGGGGTGCTCGTGCTGTCCCAGTACGTGGAGGAGCAGTACGCCACCGAACTGCTGGCCGGTTCCACCACCGGTGTGGGCTACCTGCTGAAGGACCGGGTGGCCGAGGTGCGGGAGTTCCTGGACGCGGTGGTGCGGGTGGCCCGGGGCGGTACGGCACTGGACCCCGAGGTCGTCGCCCAGCTGCTGGGCCGCAGCCGGAAGCAGGACGTACTGGCGGGGCTGACCCCCCGCGAGCGCGAGGTGCTGGGGCTGATGGCGGAAGGACGGACCAATTCCGCCGTGGCGAAACAGCTGGTGGTGAGCGACGGGGCGGTGGAGAAGCACGTCAGCAATATCTTCATGAAGCTCGGGCTGTCCCCGAGTGACGGGGATCACCGGCGCGTTCTGGCGGTGCTCACCTATCTGAAATCTTGATCGACTGACACCCTGTCAGGTACGAACGGTCGAGCAGGAACGGCGACGGTGTCGGCGGGTCGCGCAGGTCGGCCCCCGATGTCGCCTCCGGGAGGTTAGGAATATCCGTGTAGAGCACGACATCCGCTGGACACATGGTCCAGCGAGATGTTCCACGATGTGGGAAACCCAGGGTTGGACATCCCCACGGACGTAGGGTTGGCCTTGGGAACGAACGCCCAGCCTCGAAGGAGGTCCAGTTCAGTGACCAGCCAGGTCAGTAGCCCGGCCGAGCAGGCCGACGGGGCCGGAGGAGCCATCGCGGGGCAGCGCGCAGCGCCCCGTACGGATGGATCCGGCAAGGAAATCCGCCGCGTCGATCGTGTGATCATCCGTTTCGCGGGTGATTCGGGTGACGGTATGCAGCTGACGGGTGACCGTTTCACTTCGGAGACGGCGTCTTTCGGTAACGACCTTTCGACGCTGCCGAACTTTCCGGCGGAGATCAGGGCGCCCGCGGGGACGCTGCCGGGGGTGTCGTCGTTCCAGTTGCATTTCGCGGATCACGACATCCTGACGCCGGGGGACGCTCCGAACGTGCTGGTCGCGATGAATCCGGCGGCGTTGAAGGCGAACATCGCCGATGTCCCGCGCGGCGCGGAGATCATCGTCAATACGGACGAGTTCACGAAGCGTCCGATGGCGAAGGTCGGTTATGAGACGTCGCCGTTGGAGGACGGGTCGCTGGACGCCTACAGCATCCATCGGGTGCCGTTGACGACGTTGACGGTGGAGGCGCTGAAGGACTTCGGGTTGTCGCGGAAGGAGGCCGAGCGCAGCAAGAACATGTTCGCGTTGGGTCTGCTGTCGTGGATGTATCACCGGCCGACGGAGGGGACGGAGGCGTTCCTGCGGCAGAAGTTCGCGAAGAGGCCGCAGATCGCGGAGGCGAACATCGTCGCGTTCCGGGCGGGCTGGAACTTCGGGGAGACGACGGAGGACTTCGCGGTCTCCTACGAGGTCGCGCCGGCCGGTGACGCGTTCCCGGCGGGTACCTACCGCAACATCTCGGGGAACCTGGCCCTGTCGTACGGGTTGATCGCGGCGGGTCGGCAGGCGGACCTGCCGTTGTATCTGGGGTCGTATCCGATCACCCCGGCGTCGGACATCCTGCACGAGCTGAGCCGGCACAAGAACTTCGGGGTGCGGACCTTCCAGGCGGAGGACGAGATCGCGGGGATCGGGGCGGCGCTGGGCGCGGCGTTCGGTGGGGCGTTGGCGGTGACGACGACGTCGGGGCCGGGTGTGGCGTTGAAGTCGGAGACGATCGGGTTGGCGGTGTCGTTGGAGTTGCCGCTGTTGATCGTGGACATCCAACGTGGTGGGCCCTCGACGGGGTTGCCGACCAAGACGGAGCAGGCCGATCTGTTGCAGGCGATGTACGGGCGCAACGGTGAGGCGCCGGTCCCGATCGTCGCCCCGCGGACCCCGGCGGACTGTTTCGACGCGGCGCTGGAGGCGGCGCGGATCGCGCTGACGTATCGGACGCCGGTGTTCCTGCTGTCGGACGGCTACCTCGCCAACGGCTCCGAGCCCTGGCGGATCCCGGACGTGGCGGACCTGCCCGACCTCACGGTGCAGTTCGCCACCGAACCGAACCACACCCTCGCGGACGGCACCGAGGTGTACTGGCCCTACAAGCGGGACCCGCTCACCCTGGCCCGCCCCTGGGCGGTACCGGGTACGGCGGGGCTGGAGCACCGGATCGGCGGGATCGAGAAGCAGGACGGCACGGGCAACATCTCCTACGACCCGGCCAACCACGACTTCATGGTCCGCACCCGCCAGGCCAAGATCGACAACATTCAGGTGCCCGACCTCCGGGTCGACGACCCCACCGGCGCCCGGACCCTCGTCCTGGGCTGGGGCTCCACCTACGGCCCCATCACCGCCGCCGTCCGCCGCCTGCGCACCGCCGGCACCCCCATCGCGCAGGCCCACCTGCGCCACGTCAACCCCTTCCCGAGGAATCTCGGCGAGGTCCTGAAGCGTTACGACAAGGTAGTGGTGCCTGAGATGAACCTCGGGCAGCTGGCCACCCTGATCCGGGCGAAGTACTTGGTCGACGCCCAGTCGTACAACCAGGTCAACGGCATGCCCTTCAAGGCGGAACAGCTCGCGACGGTTCTCAAGGAGGCCATCGATGACTGAAGTGACCGACGCCCCCACCCTGCTGTCACTGGTGCCCAAGGCCGAGGCCAAACAGTCCATGAAGGACTTCAAGTCGGACCAGGAGGTCCGTTGGTGTCCCGGCTGCGGTGACTACGCCGTCCTCGCCGCCGTCCAGGGCTTCATGCCCGAGCTGGGACTGGCCAAGGAGAACATCGTCTTCGTCTCCGGCATCGGCTGCTCCTCCCGCTTCCCGTACTACATGAACACCTACGGGATGCACTCCATCCACGGCCGCGCCCCCGCCATCGCCACCGGACTCGCCACCTCCCGCCGCGACCTGTCCGTCTGGGTCGTCACCGGCGACGGCGACGCCCTCTCCATCGGCGGCAACCACCTCATCCACGCCCTACGCCGCAACGTCAACCTCAAGATCCTCCTCTTCAACAACAGGATCTACGGCCTCACCAAAGGCCAGTACTCCCCCACCAGCGAACTCGGCAAGATCACCAAATCCACCCCCATGGGCTCCCTCGACGCCCCTTTCAACCCCATCAGCCTCGCCATCGGAGCCGAAGCCACCTTCGTCGCCCGCACCATCGACTCCGACCGCAAACACCTCACCGACGTCCTGCGCCAGGCCGCCGACCACCAGGGCACCGCACTCGTCGAGATCTACCAGAACTGCAACATCTTCAACGACGGCGCCTTCGACATCCTCAAGGACAACGAACAGGCCCAGGAAGCCGTGATCCGCCTCGAACACGGCCGCCCCATCCGCTTCGGCGCCGACAACGACAAGGGCGTCGCACGCGATCCGGCCACCGGCGACCTCCACGTCATCGAGATCACCCCGGACAACGAACACCGCGTCCTGATCCACGACGCCCACACCGCCTCCCCCACCACCGCCTTCGCCCTCTCCCGCCTCGCCGACCCCGACACCCTCCACCACACCCCCATCGGCGTCCTGCGCAGCACCCAACGCCCCGTCTACGACACCCTCATGGCCGAGCAGTTGGACACCGCCGTCGACCAGCGGGGCAAGGGCGATCTGGCGACGCTGCTGGCGGGCGCCGACACCTGGACCGTCGCCGACTAGGCAGCGGACGGCGGCGCCAGGCCGGCCGCGGACCGGCGGCAGGCAGGCAGGACGAGGCCCGGACCCGTTACGGGGTCCGGGCCTCGTCGTGCGCCGCGCGGGCCTCGTCGTAGGCCGCGCGGGCGCCCTGGACCTCGGCCGTGCGGCGTTCCGTCCAGCGCGCGAGGGCCCACACCTGTTCGGCGGCCTCCCGGCCGAGTTCCGTCAGCGTGTAGTCGACGTGCGGCGGGATCACGGGGTGCGCGTGGCGCAGGACGAAGCCGTCGCGCTCCAGCGTCCGCAGGGTCTGGGCGAGCATCTTCTCGCTGACGCCGCCCACCTCCCGGCGCAGTTCGCTGAAGCGGTGGGAGCGCTCGACGAGGGCGGCGAGCACGAGCACGCCCCAGCGGCTGGTGACGTGCTCCAGGATGCCGCGCGAGGGGCACACCGGGGTCCGGACGTCGGCTGCTTTCCCAGGGGTGCTCGGGATACTTACCTTCATGCCAGTACCTTACTTCGAAGTGGGTACTTTCCAATGGTTAGCGCTCTCCGTAGGGTGGTGTCATCCACCTCGAACAGGAGCACACCATGAGCATCGTCGTCACCGGAGCCACCGGATCCCTGGGCCGCCTCGTCATCGAGGAGCTGCTGAACCGGGTCCCCGCCGACCGCGTCGCCGCAGTCGTCCGCGACGAGGAGAAGGCCGCCGACCTCGCCGCGCGCGGCGTCGAGGTGCGGGTCGCCGACTACGACGACCCCGCGAGCCTGGCCCGCGCCTTCCGGGCCGGGGACCGGGTCCTGCTGATCTCCGGAAACCAGGTCGGCCGCCGCGTCCCGCAGCACACGGCCGTCATCAAGGCCGCCGAGGCGGCCGGCGTCGCCCAGCTGGCGTACACCGGGATCCTCGGCGGACCCGAGGCCGACTTCGACCTGGCGGCCGAGCACAAGGTCACCGAGCAGGCGATCCTCGACTCCGCGCTCCCCCACACCTTCCTGCGCAACGGCTGGTACCACGAGAACTACACCGCCCAGCTGCCCGGCGTCCTGGCGCACGGCGCCGTCGTCGGCAGCGCGGGCGAGGGCCGGATCGCCTCCGCGGCGCGGGCCGACTACGCGGCGGCCGCCGCGGCCGTGCTGACCGGCGACGAGCACCTGAACCGGGTCTACGAGCTCTCCGGCGACACCGCCTGGAGCCTGGCCGAGTACGCCGCCGAGGTGGCCCGGCAGTCCGGCAAGGAGGTCGCGTACGCCTCGGTGGCCGCCGACGAGCACCAGGCGGTCCTGACCGGCGCCGGGGTCCCCGAGGGCTTCGCGGCGATCCTGGTCGACGTCGACGCGGCCATCGCGCGCGGCCGGCTGGCCGGTACGAGCGGGGACCTGGCGCGGCTGATCGGCCGGCCGACGACCCCGGTGGCCGCGGCCATCACCGCCGCCCTGGCCTGATCCGGATCACCCACGGCGACCGGCCGGGGCGACCCGGCCGACCGGCCGTCTCACCCATCGAGATGTCATGAGTATCTCGCTTATACGGGCATGACATCGGACCCGTGCGGCGCTACCGTCGTTGAGTTGTGAGATTGGCCTGAAGTAGCACTGGAGGACCCGTGAAGGCGGATAACGAGCAGCGCACGGGATTGCTCTCCGGATTCGGCGCGTACGGCCTGTGGGGCCTCGTGCCCCTCTTCTGGCCACTGCTCAAGCCCTCGGGCGCGGTCGAGATCCTGGCCCACCGGATGGTGTGGTCGCTGGCCGTCGTCGGGATCGCCCTGCTGGCGCTGCGCCGCTGGAGCTGGATACGCGAGCTGGCCCGACAGCCCCGCAAGCTCGGCCTGACGGCGCTCGCGGCCTCCGTCATCAGCGTGAACTGGGGCCTTTACATCTGGGCGGTCAACAACGGGCAGGTCGTCGAGGCCAGCCTCGGCTACTTCATCAACCCGCTGGTCACCATCGCGATCGGCGTCCTGGTGCTCGGGGAGCGGCTGCGCCGGGCCCAGTGGGCGGCCGTCGGTATCGGCTTCGCGGCCGTGGTGGTGCTCGCCGTCGGGTACGGGCGGCCGCCGTGGATCTCGCTGGTCCTGGCCTTCTCCTTCGCCGCGTACGGGCTGATCAAGAAGAAGCTCGACATGGGCGGCCTGGAGTCGCTGACCGCGGAGACGGCGCTGCTGTTCCCGCCGGCCCTCGCCTACCTGCTGTGGCTGGGGGTCCAGGGTGACTCGACCTTCGCCACGGAAGGCATGGGGCATTCCCTGCTGCTGGCCGCGACGGGCCTGGTCACCGCGATCCCGCTGGTGCTCTTCGGGGCGGCCGCGATCCGGGTGCCGCTGTCCACGCTGGGGCTGCTCCAGTACATGGCCCCGGTGTTCCAGTTCGGGCTCGGCGTCCTGTACTTCCACGAGGCGATGCCGCCCGAGCGCTGGGCGGGCTTCTCCCTGGTGTGGGCCGCCCTCGCGATCCTGACCTGGGACGCGCTGCGCACTTCCCGCAGGTCGCGGGCCCGACTCGCGGCCGCCGCGGCGACGGCGCTCGGCGCCGGCCCGCAGGAGGTCCCGTCGGAGACCTCGCGGACCGCGCCCCGGGAAGGCCTTCGCGAGGCCCCCGCCCCGGCGCCCGCCGCGACCCTCGCCGACGGGCCCGCCGGCTCTCCCCCGCAGACCCGCGAACCGGCGTAACACCGTCCCCTTCGCCCACCCGATCCCCGGTACGGACCATCCGTACCGGGGATCGTCCGTTTTCCGAACCGCCCTGACCGGATTGTGGTCTTGACGGATTGTCATGCTCTCGCTGAACATCAGGCTCGCACTGACGCACTACAAGCTCACCTGCTCTATCCCCGCACGTTCCGTCTCATCCCCATACGGAATCCCGGAGCCCCCACATGAGCCTGTCCGTCTCCCGGCGCCTCGCTGCCGTGACCGCGATCGCGGTCACCGGTCTGCTGGGCGCCACCGCCCCCGCCGCACTCGCCGCACCCACGGCGGTCACCGCGGCACCCACCCCGCCCGACATCCCGCTGGCCAACGTCAAGGCCCACCTGACGCAGCTGCAGACGATCGCCACCAACAACGGCGGCAACCGCGCGCACGGCAGGGCCGGGTACAAGGCGTCCATCGACTACGTGAAGGCCAAGCTGGACGCGGCCGGCTTCACCACCACGCTCCAGACCTTCACCTCCAGCGGAGCCACCGGGTACAACCTGATCGCCGACTGGCCGGGCGGTGACCCCAACTCGGTGCTGATGTCCGGCGCGCACCTGGACTCGGTGACCTCGGGCGCGGGCATCAACGACAACGGTTCGGGCAGCGCGGCAGTCCTGGAGACCGCCCTCGCCGTGTCGCGGGCGGGCCTCCAGCCGACGAAGCACCTGCGCTTCGGCTGGTGGGGCGCGGAGGAGCTGGGCCTGGTCGGCTCGAAGTACTACGTCAACAACCTGCCGACGGCCGAGCGGGCCAAGTTCGCCGGGTACCTGAACTTCGACATGATCGGCTCGCCGAACCCGGGTTACTTCGTCTACGACGACGACCCGACCATCGAGCAGACGTTCAAGAACTACTACGCCGGCCTCGGCGTGGCGACGGAGATCGAGACCGAGGGCGACGGCCGCTCGGACCACGCGTCCTTCAAGAACGTGGGCATTCCCGTCGGCGGTCTGTTCACCGGCGCCAGCAACAGCAAGACGTCGGCGCAGGCTCAGAAGTGGGGCGGCACGGCCGGTCAGTCCTTCGACCGCTGCTACCACTCCTCCTGCGACAACACGTCGAACATCAACGACACCGCACTGGACCGCAACGCGGACGCCATCGCCTACGCGGTCTGGAACCTCGGGGCGTCCACCCCGGTCCCGCCGGGCCCGTCGTTCGAGAACACGACGGACGTGAACATCCCGGACTCCCCCGCCGCCGGGGTGAACTCGCCGATCACGGTGTCCGGCGTCGCCGGCAACGCGCCCGCCACCACCAAGGTCGACGTGAACATCGTCCACACCTACCGCGGTGACCTCCAGATCGACCTGATCGCCCCCGACGGCACGGCGTACCGGCTGAAGAACTCCGGCTCGGACTCCGCCGACAACGTCATCGCCTCGTACACGGTGAACGCGTCGAGCGAGGTGGCGAACGGGGTCTGGAAGCTCCAGGTCAAGGACGTGGCCGCGCAGGACGTCGGCTACATCAACAGCTGGAAGATCACCTTCTAGTGAAGTGCCCGGCGCCGCTCCCGACGGGGCGGCGCCGGCGCGGGACGTCCCGGTCCCGGAGCTACGCGTCCTCCGCGCTGGAGCGCAACGACGCGGGCAGCGGCTCCTGGATCCGGGCGCGAAGTTCCTCGGCGACGGCCCCGATGTCGGCGCGGCCGAGCTTCGCGGCCTCCACGAGGTCGCCGAGCTCCTCCGGTGTCGGCAGTTGCCTGGCCCCGGCCACCCGCAGGTACGAGCGGGTGGCCGCGGCCGCGTAGAACTCGTTCATCGGGGATTCGAGCGCGGGGCAGACGGCCAGCGTGTGCAGGAACGCGGCGGCCCGCCAGGCGGTGTCGGGGGCGGGCTGCTCGGGGACCAGCACCAGGTCGTTCTGGTGCCGGGCGACGGCGGCGGCCACCCCGGAGGGGTCCCATACGGCGGGATCCGACGGCAGGTGGTGGGCGAGGGCAGTCCAGGCCCACTCCATGGTGATCTTCAATTGCCGAACCGCTCCTGGAAGTAGCTCCAGTGATCGGCGAACTCCTCGATGCCGGTGAGGAACGTCTTGCGGTCCTCGTCGAGTTCGCGCTCCGTCACCTCGGTGATCAGTGCGGTGACCGTCGTGCCCAGCGCCGCCGCGCGTGCCTTGAGGCGCTCGTGGAACTCTTCGTCCAGGCGAATGGTGACGTGTCTCGACATGGCCATCACGGTACAGCGGCCTTGCTGTACGCAGGAGGGGAACGGCAGAAGGGTGGGGGGGGGGGCCCCCACCCCCCCCCCCCCCCCGCCGGGGGGGGGGCCCCCCGCGCCGCCCCCCCACCCCCCCCCCCCCCCCCCGCAAATTCCCCCTACCCACA
>NZ_JANFAK020000192.1 GCF_024721315.2 Streptomyces sp. Isolate_45 | reverse complement strand
GCCGCCGTGAAGGCCAGTGCCCCCGCCGCTCCGGCCAGTAGCTGCCGGCGTCCGATGTACGCCATGTGACGAC
Organism: Streptomyces sp. Isolate_45; assembly: GCF_024721315.2. GTDB lineage: Bacteria > Actinomycetota > Actinomycetes > Streptomycetales > Streptomycetaceae > Streptomyces. The sequence continues at coordinate 13,965 of NZ_JANFAK020000192.1, read as the reverse complement.
TCCGTTCCGTTCCGTGACAATGCGTTGCGTGCGCCCAGCATGCCCGCCCCGGCCCGCCACGGCGCTCAACGTCGGGGGTAACGTCGGGGGGCGTGGCGGGCGTCGGAACGCAGTTACCACTGCCGAGTACGGGGGACCCGCGATGGATGAGCAGCGAAAGGCACGACGTGACGGACCTCTCTACCCTCCCGACCGACATCACCCGGGTCGGCGTGGTGGGCTGTGGCCAGATGGGCGCGGGCATCGCCGAGGTGTGCGCCCGCAGCGGTCTTGAGGTGATGGTCGCCGAGACCACCGGCGAGGCGCTGGAGATCGGGCGGACCAGGCTGCACAACTCCCTGACCAAGGCCGCCGAACGCGGCAAGATCAGCGAGGAGGAGCGGGACGCCACCCTGGCCCGCCTCAGCTTCACCACGGACCTCGGCGAGTTCGCCGACCGTGACCTCGTCATCGAGGCGGTCGTCGAGAACGAGCAGGTCAAGACGGAGATCTTCCAGGTCCTCGACCAGGTGATCACCCGGCCGGACGCGATCCTCGCCTCCAACACCTCCTCCATCCCGCTGGTGAAGCTGGCCGTCGCGACCTCGCGTCCGGACCAGGTCATCGGCATCCACTTCTTCAACCCGGCCCCGGTGCAGAAGCTCGTCGAGCTGATCCCTGCCCTGACCACCTCCGAGGAGACGGTCAAGCGGGCCGAGGCCCTGGTGCGGGACGTGCTCGGCAAGCACGCGGTCCGCGCCCAGGACCGTTCCGGTTTCGTCGTCAACGCGCTGCTCGTGCCGTACCTGCTGTCCGCGATCCGGATGTTCGAGTCCGGCATCGCGAGCCGCGAGGACATCGACAACGGCATGGAACTGGGTTGCGCCCACCCGATGGGCCCGCTCAAGCTGTCCGACCTGATCGGCCTGGACACCATCGCCTCGATCGCCGATTCCATGTACGCGGAGTACAAGGAGCCCCTGTACGCCGCTCCCCCGCTGCTCCAGCGGATGGTCGACGCGGGCCGCCTCGGCCGCAAGACCGGCTCGGGCTTCTACCCGTACGGCTGAACCACCCAGGGCCCCTGGGCGCGGCCCCGTACGGGCGCCCCCGGCGGCCGGCGCCTACGGGCGGCCGAGCCGCAGGTGGTGCAGCAGGAGCAGCCCGGCCGCCATGTTGGCGGCCGGGATCTCCCCGCGCGCGATCATGTCCGGCACCAGCTTGAGCGGGACCCACTCGCGGCGCGAGGACTCGAACGCGTCCTGCGGGTGTCCGGTCCAGGTCGCGCCGTCGGCCCAGTAGAGGTGGTGGCGGGCGTCCGTCAGGCCGTTGGACGGCTCGACGGTCATCAGGTGGTGCAGCGGGCCCGGTCGCCAGCCCGACTCCTCCTCCATCTCCCGGGCCGCCGCGCACGCGATGTCCTCGCCGTCCTCGACGACCCCGGCCGGGAGTTCCCAGCCCCAGCTGTCGGTGATGAACCGGTGCCGCCACAGCAGCAGCACCTCGTTGGCCTCGTTGACGGCCGTGGCGACGGCGACCGGCCGCAGCCTGATGACGAAGTGGTCCAGGTGCCGGCCGTCGGGAAGTTCCACATCCGCGAGGTTCACGTCGAACCAGCGGTTCTTGTACACGGTCTGCTCACTCAAGTTCGTCCACTGCACGGTATTGCCACCTTCCGGTTCGGTTGGTGACAACATCGCAGCAGTTCACGTCCTCACAGGGGAACGCGCAGCGCCTCGTCAATGAGCTGCGCGGTCTCCTCCACACCCGCCGAGCCGCAGGTCAACAGCTGTTCGCGGACCGTCCGCAGCCGGTCGCGCAGGCGCAGCGACTCCATCCCCTTGGCCCGTTCGGCCATTTCGGCCGCCGTCGCCACCGCCCCGTCCGCCTCCCCCTGCCGCAGCTGGATCTCGCAGAGCATCGCCAGCCGGTGCACGCGACCCCGATCGTGCGCCGGGGTGCCCACGGCCTCGACGGCCTGCGCGTGCGCCGCCCGCAGATCGCCGAGACTCAGCAGGGCCTCGGCGACCTGTACGTTCACCAGCCCGGGCTGCACGTACCCCGTCTCATCGGGCTCGGTGCCGGGCCGGATCTGCCCCGCCGCGGACTCGGCACGCCGGATGCAGGACAACGCCGCCGCCGTCTCCCCGAGTTGGGCGTACGCCTTGGCCTGCATCGCGTGGAGGTCGGCGGCCAGGGCCGGGGTGGTGTGCCGGCCGGCGGCCCGCAGCGCGGCCTCGGCGAAGGCGACGGCCTGCCGGTGGTCCCGCAGGTGCAGGGACTGGTTGACCAGCAGGGCGATCACGTACGCGCCGAGCCCGCGGTCCCCGCTGGCCTTCGCGAGGCGCAGCGCCTGGTGGAAGTAGCGCTGGGCGAGCCCGTGGGCGTCGGAGTCGTACGCGCAGATCCCCGCCACCGCCACCAGGGAGCCGGTGGCCCGGTACAGCAGGCGTCCGACCGGGTCGGGGTAACTGCCGCGCAGCATCGGGGCCGTCTCGTTGCCGAGGAAGCGGACGATCCTGTCGCGGGTGGCGACACCGCCGGCCCGCCGGTACATCAGCTCGTAGTGCGCGCGGGCGGCCCGCAGGATCTCGATGTGCTCGGGCCCGATCCGGTGCGGCCCCTCGCGGGACACGTCCGCGTCCTCCGGCGGGTTCTCCCACTCCCAGACCGGGATCACGGCCGGCGTCCCGGTGACCGCCTCGGCGGTGAGCTGCCCGGGCCGGCCCAACTCGTCCGATCGCCACAGGGCGGTGGCCCGGTCCACGAAACCGCTGAGCCGGGTCGTGTGCGGGGCCGGCAGGCCGGGCACGCCGAGCCCGATGTCGTCGAGGGCCACGGGGCGGTGCAGGCGTCCCCCGAGGACCTCGCAGATCAGGTCGGGCACCTGGCCGCGCGGCCGCTGGCCCTTCAACCACCGGGACACCGCGGTGTGTTCGTACCGCAGCGCGAGTCCTCGGGTCCGGCCCGCCTGGTTCACGTGCGCGGCGAGTCCGGCGTGGGACATTCCCGCCTCGGCGAGGAGGGCGTCGAGCAGGGCGTTGGGCTGCATGGGCCCTCCAAGGGCTCGTCGGAATTCAGGCTAGCGGGTGGGTACTTCACCCGGGGCTCGGTACGCCCGATTCACACGGGGTGCGAATCGAGTACGCGCATAAATGCGATCCGCACCCTGCCGCTCGGGGGGCCCGGCGCGCTTCACTGAAGAGCCTCGCCAAAGAGGCCGCTCGGGTCGTCGGCTCCCCCTCGTACAGTGCGACGACCCGGCACCGCGCCGCCCGCCTTGCTGTCTGCCCGACACTCCATGGCAGGCGGGCGGCGCGCCACGGCTGCCGCGGGACCCGGTTGGTCGCCGGGCCCCGCCAGCCGGGCCGTATCCGCACCGGGCCCGTCCACCGGCCCGGTGCGGAGCGGCACCACCGGGACCGGTGGTGAACGGGCCGAGCCGAAGTCGCGGTCCGGTTCCGCCGGTACGGGTGGGCACGGCCGGGTCGCTCAGACACGGTCGTTGCGCAGCACCAGCAGGGCGACGTCGTCGGCGAGCCGTCCACCGGTGTGGCGCAGCAGCGCGGCGTGCACGCCCGCGACCAGCCGCGCGGGCGTGAGCGCCGGCGCCTGCGCGAGGACGCGCCGCAGCGGGAAGAACCGGCCCTGCCCGTCCCGGGCGTCCTCGGCCCCGTCGGTGTGCAGGACGAGCGTCTCACCGGGCCGCAGCACCCCGCAGGACTGCGGTCTCAGGTCGTGGGGCAGCGGCACCACCCCCAGCGGAGGCAGCGTCTCGCCCCCGACGAGGGGTCCCACGGTGGCCCGACGCGGCGGGCCCTGGGCGGTGCCCGCGCGATGGCGGGGCCGGGCGTCGCGACCGCCGCACAGGGCCGGGTGGAAGGCCCCGCAGGGCTCCGGCTCCGCGTGCACGGCCGCCGGGCGGATCCTCAGCGGCCAGGGGTGACCGCAGTTGAGGGCCACCACGGTGCCCCCGGGCGCGATCTGGAGCAGCAGCACCGTGACGAACTCCTCCGACGCGGGCGAGCGCGGTTCGGCCGGGCAGGACGCGGGGTGCTCGGAGCGGGCCCGGTCGCGCACGTGCCGACCCAGCGCGCGTTCCATGCGGCGCAGCACCCCGCCCAGCGTGGGTTCCTCGTACGCCGCCTCCCGGAAGGATCCGAGCACCGCGGCGGCCGCCCCCAGCGCGGGCAGCCCGTGCCCCCGTACGTCTCCGATCACGACCCGGACCCCGTAGGGCGTCGGTACCGCCTCGTACAGGTCCCCGCCGACCGCCGCTCCCCGGCTGGCCGACAGTTGCGCGGCGGCCAGGGCGAGCCCGTCCATCCGGCCCGGCAGCGGGCGCAGCAGCACTCGTTGGGCGGCTCCGGCGATCTCCCGGGAGCGGCGGAGCTGGGTGAGCAGCCCGCGCCGCACGTGCAGGACGCAGCCCGCGGCGAGCAGGAGGAAGGCGGCGCACGTCGCGAGGCTCGCCGGCAGCGATCCCGATGAGGTCAGCTCCCAGGACACCGCGACGCCGGCCCAGGCCGTGACGCCCGCCCGGCCCGCCGGCGGCATCCGCCCGCGCGTGATCATCCGTAGGTCGCTCCCCTCCGGCCCTGCGGCCGGAACGATTGTGTCGACCTCCAGACGTACCGGACACGGGCCCCCGGGCTTCTCACCCGAACGAGTGAGACGAGGTTTCCCGCCCCCGGAAAGGCGGGAGGGGCGCGCCCGGTGATCCGGACGCGCCCCTCTCGACCTGCTCTTTCCTACGCCGGCGCGGTCACGCGCCGCGCAGCACCGCTCCGGTCCGCTCCGTCGCCAGCGCCACCGCCGCGTCGCGGGCGGCCGTGGACTCCTCGGCCGTCAGCGTGCGGTCGCTCGCGCGGAAGCGCAGCGCGTAGGCCAGGGACTTCTTGCCCTCGCCCACCTGCTCGCCGGTGAACACGTCGAACAGCCGCAGGGACTCCAGGAGTTCACCCGCGCCCTTGCGCAGCGCGGCCTCCACGGAGGCGGCCGGTACGGACGCGTCGACGATCAGCGCGACGTCCTGGGTCGCCACCGGGAAGGTGGAGATCCGGGGCGCCTGCAGGGCCTCGCCGCCGGCCGCCGCGAGGCGGTCGAGGTCGAGCTCCATCGCGCTGGTGCGGGCCGGCAGACCCATCGCCTTCACGACGCGGGGGTGCAGCTCGCCGGCGTGACCGATGACCGTCTCCACCCCGTCGAGGGTCACGACGAGCTCGGCGCACCGGCCGGGGTGCCACGGGCCGTACTGGCCCTGACGGACGACCAGTTCGGTGCCCGCCTCGACGGCCAGCGCACGGGCGGCCTGAACGGCGTCCGCCCAGTCGGCCGGGCGGCCCTTGCCCCACCAGCCGGCCTGCTCGCGGCCACCGGCGAGCACGACCGCGGCGTACCGCGGCTGCGCGGGCAGGGCCGCGTTCAGGGTCTGGATCTCCTCGTCGGTGGGACGCCGGTCGACGGGCAGTCGTACGGCGACGCCCGGCCGCGCGGCGGCCCGGAAGACCGAACCGGTCTCGAAGAGCGCGAGGTCGTGGCTGCCCCGGCTGTCGTTGCGGCGCAGCGCGCCGAGCAGACCCGGCAGCAGCGTGGTGCGCAGCGCCGGCTCCTCGTCGGAGATCGGGTTGACCAGCTTGACGACCTGACGGGCGGCGTCGTGCGCCGGGAGCTGGAGCTGGTCGAAGACCTGCTCGCCGATGAACGGGTAGCTCAGGGCCTCGACGTAGCCGGAGCCGGCCAGCGTGCGGCCGACCCGGCGGTGCAGCTGCTGCCGGGCGGTCAGACCACGGCCGGAGGGCACCTGCGGGAGGGTGGACGGGAGGTTCCCGTAGCCCTCCAGGCGGATGACCTCCTCGGCGAGGTCGTTGGGCTCGGCGAGGTCGGGCCGCCACGAGGGGACGGTCACGACGAGCTCGTCCTGGCCGTAGACGTCGCAGCCGATCTCCTGGAGGCGACGGACGACGGTCTCACGGCCGTAGTCCATGCCCGCGACGCGGTCGGGGTGGTCGGCGCTCATCGCGACGGTGCGCGGGGCGCCCGGGGCGGTGAGCTCGGTGACCCCGGCCTCGGCGGTGCCGCCCGCGAGCAGCACGAGCAGGTCGACGGTCCGCTGGGCGGCCGCGGCGGCGGCCTGCGGGTCGACGCCCCGCTCGAACCGCTTGGAGGCCTCCGAGGAGAGCTTCATGCGGCGGGCGGTGCGCGAGATCGTGATGGCGTCGAAGTGAGCGGCCTCGATGACGACGTCCGTGGTGCCCGTGACCTGCCCGGTCTCGGGGTCGGTGACGGAGTCGGCGATCTCGGTGTTGGCACCGCCCATGACACCGGCGAGCCCGATCGGGCCGCTGTTGTCGGTGATCACCAGGTCCTCGGCGTCGAGGGTGCGCTTGACGCCGTCGAGGGTGGTGAACTTCTCGCCCTGCTCCGCGCGGCGGACGCCGATCGCGCCGTCGAGGCGGGAGCGGTCGTAGGCGTGCAGCGGCTGGCCGAGCTCCAGCATCACGTAGTTGGTGACGTCGACGGCCAGCGAGATCGGGCGCATGCCCGCCTTCTGGAGGCGACGCGTGAGCCAGATCGGGGACCGGGCCTCGGGGTCGAGGCCGGTCACCGTGCGGGCGGTGAAACGGTCGCAGCCGGCCGGGTCGTCGATCTTGACCAGGTAGCCGTAGGAGTTGGGCGCCGGAACGTCGAGGAGCGCCGGGTCGCGCAGCGGCAGGCCGTAGGCGGTGGCGGCCTCGCGGGCCACACCGCGCATCGACATGCAGTAGCCGCGGTCCGGGGTGATGTCGATGTCGAGGACCTCGTCGATGAGCTGGAGCAGCTCGATCGCGTCGGTGCCGACCTCGTACTCCGGCGGCAGCACGATGATGCCGTGCGTGCCGTCGTCGCCCATGCCGAGCTCGTCGCCCGAGCAGATCATGCCGTGCGAGGTCCTGCCGTAGGTCTTGCGCGAGGCGATCGCGAAGTCCCCGGGCAGGACGGCGCCGGGCAGGACCACGACGACCTTGTCGCCGACGGCGAAGTTCCGGGCGCCGCAGACGATCTCCTGCGGTTCACCGGTGCCGTTGGCGGTGCCGACGTCGACCGTGCAGAACCGGATCGGCTTGCGGAAGCCTTCGAGCTCCTCGATGGTCAGCACCTTGCCGACGACGAGGGGACCCTTGAGGCCACCGCCGAGCTGCTCGACGGTCTCGACCTCGAGGCCGGCGTCGACGAGCTTGGCGGCCACGTCACGGCCGGTTTCACCCGCGGGGAGGTCGACGTACTCCCGCAGCCAGGAAAGCGGGACGCGCATCAGATCTCACTCCCGAACGGTCGGGTGAAGCGAACGTCACCCTCGACCATGTCTCGCATGTCTTCAACGTTGTGACGGAACATCAGCATCCGCTCGATGCCGAAGCCGAAGGCGAACCCGCTGTACTTCTCCGGGTCCACGCCGCAGGCGGTCAGCACCTTGGGGTTGACCATGCCGCAGCCGCCGAGCTCGATCCAGCCCTCGCTGGAGCAGGTGCGGCAGGGACGGTCGGGGTTGCCCACCGACTCGCCGCGGCACACGTAGCACTGCATGTCCATCTCGGCGGACGGCTCGGTGAAGGGGAAGAAGTGCGGGCGCAGGCGCGTGGTGGTGCCCTCGCCGAACAGCTCCTGGACCATGTGGTCCATGGTGCCCTTGAGGTCCGCCATGGTCAGGCCCTCGTCGACGGCGAGCAGCTCGACCTGGTGGAAGACCGGGGTGTGCGTCGCGTCGAGCTCGTCGGTCCGGTACACGCGGCCGGGGCAGACGATGTAGACGGGGGGCTTGCGCTCCAGCAGCGAGCGCGCCTGCACCGGGGAGGTGTGGGTGCGCAGCACGACGCCCGACTCGTCGCCCTGAGTGCCTTCCGGCCCCCGGACGAAGAAGGTGTCCTGCATCTGGCGCGCCGGGTGGTCGGGCGTGAAGTTGAGGGCGTCGAAGTTGAACCACTCCGCCTCGACCTCGGGGCCCTCGGCGACCTCGTACCCCATGGCCACGAAGATGTCCGCGATGCGGTCCATCAGCGTGGTCAGGGGGTGGCGGGCGCCGGCGGGGACCCGGTCGTAGGGCAGCGTGACGTCCACCGCCTCCTCGACCAGCACCCGCTCGTCGCGCTCGGCCTCCAGCTCGACCGTGCGGGCCCCGAAGGCCTTGTTCACGGCGCCACGGGCCTGACCGACGCGCTTGCCCGCCTCGGCCTTGGCCTGGGGCGGCAGGGCGCCGATCTCGCGGTTGGCGAGCGCCAGGGGCGAGCGGTCGCCCATGTGCGCGGTCTTCGCCTCGCGGAGCTCGTCGAGGTCGCCGGCGGACGCGAAGGCGGCGAGCGCCTCGTCCCGCATGCGCTCGATCTCTTCCGGTTTCAGTGCCTCGACCTCGACAGGGTCGTACGACTTGTTCGGTGCCGACATCTCTTCCCGTACTTCCGATGGCTGGCTGGTGGTCCCCGCACGACTCGATCGAAACGTCTCGCCGCGATCGGCACGTGGACACAAAGGTGCCAAAGGACGAGTCTAAAGGTCGCCGGGGGTGTGGGGCGCCCGTGGGCCGCCTGGCGAGATCCCGCGCGGGTTACTGCGTGAGATAGGCCGGTGCGGCGACGGGCAGGATAAATCGGAACCTGGCGCCGCCGCCGGGGCCGCGGCCGACGGTGATGGTGCCGCCGTGGGCCTCCACGATGCCCTTGACGATGTACAGGCCCAGGCCGGTGCCGCCGCGCTTGCTCCCCCGCCAGAAGCGGGTGAACACGCGGCCCATCGACTCCTCGGGGATCCCGGGGCCTTCGTCGGTCACGGTGACGGCGGTTCCCTTCTCGTGCGGCGATACGTCGATGGTGACCGTTCCGTCACCGTGGCGCACCGCATTTTCGAGGAGGTTGCCGAGGATCTGGTCGATCTTGTCGGGATCGGCCCACAGGTCGGGCAGGGGCCGGCAGACCCGGACGAGGAACCGCTCGGGGGCCTGGCCGTTCGCGGTCAGGGCCTGGACGTGCCGGCCCACGGCGGCGGCGAGGTCCACCGGCTGTCGGCGGACCTCCAGGCGGCCGGAGTCGATGCGGGAGATGTCGAGGAGTTCGGCGATCAGCCGGGTGACGCGGTTGGCGTCGGCGTCGACGGTCTCCAGCATGAGCCGCTTCTGGTCGTCGGTGAACCGCTCCCACTTGGCGAGCAGCGTCGCGGTGAACCCCTTCACGGAGGTCAGCGGCGAGCGCAGTTCGTGGGCGACGGTCGCGATCAGCTCGGCGTGGCTGCGCTCGGTGCGGCGGCGGGCCTCCGTGCCCCTCAGCGTGACGACGAGGCGGCTGAGCGGGCCTGTGGGGTGGGTGCGCACGTACCGGGCGGACACCAGCACCTCGCGGCCGCCGGGCAGCAGGAGGTTGCGCTCGGGCTGTCCCCGCCGGGTGGCGAGGCCGCCGTAGGGGTCCGTCAGGGCCCACCAGCGGCGGCCTTCGAGGTCCTCCAGGGGCAGCGCGCGGTCGATGCGGCTGCCGAGGGCCTGGCGGGGGTCGGTGGCGGTCATCCGGGCGGCGGCCCGGTTGAAGCAGATGACCCGGCCCGCGTGGTCGGCGACGACGAGCCCGTCGGGCAGGTCGTCGGGGTCGAGGCCGTATGCGGTGCCGCTGCCGGATCCGGGGGCGCCCGCCTGGTGCGGTACGCCGGGCAGGCCGTCGGGGACGGCGGCGGCCGGGCCGTGCGCCCCGGGGGCGTCCCCGGGCCGCTGCCCGGCCCCGGCCGCGGCTCCCGGCAGGCTGTTCGTACCGACGGTCATGTCCCCGTACCCCACATCTCCGAGTACCGCAGTGGGCCCCCGGGCCGTCACATTACTAGCTGGGGGTCACGGAGCGGCACCCTCCGGGCGCCCGCTGTGCTCGCGCGGACGCGTAGAGACACACGGCGGCGGCCGTCGCGAGGTTCAGGCTCTCCGCCTTGCCGTGGATCGGTACCCGCACGACGGCGTCCGCAAGCGCGCGGGTCTCCTCGGGCAGACCCCAGGCCTCGTTGCCGAAGACCCAGGCCGAGGGTCCGCCCATGGTGCCGGCGTCCAGTTCGGCGTCGAGGTCGTCCTCGCCGGCCCCGTCGGCCGCGAGGATCCGTACGCCGGCCGCCCGCAGCCCGTCCACGGCCTGGTCGACGGGTACGCCGACCGCCACCGGGAGGTGGAAGAGGGAGCCGACGGAGGCCCGTACGGACTTGGGGTTGTACAGGTCCACGGAGGCGTCGGTGAGGACCACCGCGTCGGCGCCCGCGGCGTCGGCGCAGCGCAGGACGGTACCGGCGTTGCCGGGGTCGCGGACGTGTGCCAGGACGGCCACCAGCTTGGGTCCGGCCTTGAGGATCTCCTCGAAGGGCGAGTCGAGGAAGTGGCAGACGCCGACGAGGCCCTGGGGGGTGACGGTCTGGGACACCTCGGCGAGGACCTCGTCGGAGGCGTGGTGCACGCGGGCCCCGGAGAGCAGCGCGGCCTCGACGATGTCGGCGTAGCGCTCGGCGGCCTCGACGGTGACGAACAGCTCGATCAGGGTCGGGCCCTGGGCGCCGCGGTGCTCGACGGCCTCACGGACGGCCTGCGGGCCCTCGGCGATGAACCGGCGCTCCTTGGTGCGGAAGTTGCGCCGCGCCAGGCGCCTGGCTGCGGCCACCCGCGGGGATCGGGGGGAGATCAGCTCGTCGGGGTAGCCCATGGGTCTCAGCGGTTCTCTCTACGGGGTCCGGGCGGGGAAAGCACGCGGACCCGCAGGCGTGAAGCCTGCGGGTCCGCGGTTGCCGGCCGCGCGAGGCGGCCGGCGAGGCTTTAGGCAGCGGCCTTCGGCGCGTTGACGTCGGCCGGGAGGGCCTTCTGCGCGACCTCGACGAGGGCGGCGAACGCGTTGGCGTCGTTGACGGCCAGCTCCGCGAGGATCTTGCGGTCCACCTCGATGTTGGCGGCCTTCAGACCCTGGATGAGGCGGTTGTACGTCATGCCGTTCTGGCGGGCAGCGGCGTTGATGCGCTGGATCCACAGCTGACGGAAGTCGCCCTTGCGCTTCTTGCGGTCGTTGAAGTTGTAGACCAGCGAGTGGGTGACCTGCTCCTTGGCCTTGCGGTACAGGCGCGAACGCTGACCGCGGTAGCCGGAGGCCGCCTCGAGGATCGCCCGGCGCTTCTTGTGGGCGTTTACTGCCCGCTTGACGCGTGCCACTTTTTAACTCCTTGTAGCGGGGCCGTGGTTGTCTTCACACGACCCGAATTCGATGGGGTCCCGGTCTTGACGTTCCGCTCCCGGAAGGGGAGCGGCGAACGTCACTTGCCGAGAAGCTTCTTGATCTTCGCGGCGTCGCCGGGGGCCATCTCCGCGGTGCCGGTCAGGCGGCGGGTGACACGGGACGACTTGTGCTCGAGCAGGTGGCGCTTGCCGGCGCGCTCACGGAGCACCTTGCCGGAGCCGGTGATCTTGAAGCGCTTCTTGGAACCGCTGTGCGTCTTGTTCTTCGGCATAGCGCCGTTATCTCCTCGTCGGTAACGCTCCCACCGGTCCTCGCGGACCGGCTTGCGGGAGCGTCATGTTGTGTCGGTGATCCGGGACGGGCTGCCCCGGAATCAGGCCTCGGCGTTCGCGTCGGCGTTCGCCTCGGTGGAGGGAGCCTCCTCGGAGGCGACCTCGGTGGTCTCCGCCTCGACGGGGGCGGTCTCCTCGGAAGGAGCCTCCTCGTCGCCTGCGACGACACCCTGGCGCTCGGCCTTGCGGGCGGCCTGCGCCTCGCGGGCTTCGGCCATCGCCTCGGTCTTCTTCTTGTGCGGACCGAGGACCATGATCATGTTTCGGCCGTCCTGCTTCGGGTTCGACTCGATGAACCCGAGGTCCTCGACGTCCGAAGCGAGGCGCTGCAGCAGTCGGTAGCCGAGTTCCGGCCTGGACTGCTCGCGACCACGGAACATGATCGTGATCTTGACCTTGTCGCCCTGCTTGAGGAACCGAACGACGTGACCCTTCTTGGTGTCATAGTCGTGCGGGTCGATCTTCGGCCGGAGCTTCATTTCCTTGATGACCGTGTGCGCCTGGTTCTTGCGCGCCTCACGGGCCTTCATGGCCGACTCGTACTTGAACTTGCCGTAGTCCATGAGCTTGCAGACCGGCGGGCGTGCGGACGCCGCGACCTCGACCAGGTCGAGGTCGTACTCCTGCGCCAGTTCAAGCGCCTTGGCAAGCGGCACGATGCCGACCTGCTCGCCGCTGGGACCGACGAGTCGAACCTCGGGAACGCGAATCCGGTCGTTGATGCGGGGCTCGGTGCTGATGGATCCTCCTCGGTAGCACCACACGGCTGCCTGGCAGACAGCCGCTGACGTCATTTGTCGTCAGACCTACCGCGGCGGGGAATGAAAAAAGCCCCGCCGGGCACAGGCAGGGGCTCCAAAACAACCGGAGCACCGCCGCGTGCGAACCGCGGGGCGCAAACTCGGGCAGCTTTCCATCGTCCGTACGGAACGATGGATACCGCCTGACCGGAAGACCTGCCTCCCCGAAGGGTGGTCAGGTGGGAGGGAGCCTCCACTTGTGGGCCGGGCACACAGGTGTCCGGCCGGTCGAAGTACATACTACCACCCGCGTTGCAAGCCTGCCGCACGGCATATCGTGGGGCGCATGACTGACGCGACGCCCTCCGATTCCACTTCCGCCTTCCCCGGCGCCTCCGACGCCCCGGACGCCCCGGCCGCCCCGGATTACGACGAGATGACCCGCGACATCGCGGACGTCCCCGCCGTCGAGGTCATCACGACGGTGGCCGTCCACCTGCTGAGCGCCGCGGCGGTCAACCTGGGTCTGGACAAGCCGGACTCGGAGTACAAGGACCTCGACGAGGCCCGCAAGCTGATCACCGCCCTCGCGGGCCTGGTCACCGCGAGCGCCACCGAGATCAGTTCCTTCCACGCGGCTCCGCTGCGCGACGGCCTGAAGTCGCTCCAGCTGGCCTTCCGCGAGGCCTCGATCGTTCCGGACGAGCCGGGTCAGGGTCCGGGCGAGAAGTTCACCGGTCCCGTTTACGCCTGATCCGCCGCTCCCCCCGTACGTGCCGCGGTCTCCGCGCGGCGAGCGAGGGCCCGGCCCCCGGAACCTTCCGGGGGCCGGGCCCTCGCTCGTTCTTCCGTGCGGCCGCCGGTCAGCGGGTGAAGAGCGGCTCCCCCGGCGGGACCGGTCCCTGCGGCAGGAGCAGCGCGAGGTCCAGGCCCCGTACGAGCCTGCCCCGCAGGGTCTCGTCGGCGGCGAGCGCGCCGGCCACCCGGCGGGCGGCGGCCTCGGGCTGCCGGCCGGCCTCGTCGGAGAGCACCACGGCGAGGGTGCCGTCGGCGTCGGCGCCGGAGCGCACCAGGTGGGCGCGGACCACGGCGGGATCCGCCTCCACGACGGCCCGTACGGCCTCGCGCACGGCGGGGTCGGCCAGCGGGCCGGCGTCGGTGCGACCCTCGGCCAGCGCGAGCAGGGCGGAGCCGGTGAGCTGGTAGGCGACGGGACCGGCGAGGTCCACGACGATCGTGTCCGCCTTCTCGTGCGCGGCGGCGGCGAGGGCCTGGTGCAGGGGGACGGCCACCGGCCGGGCGGCCGGGTCCCACAGCGCCAGCGAGGCGATGGAGGTGAAGGCCGGCAGGGCCCGCCGGTCGCCGGCGGTCAGGGTCGGGACGGCCATGTCGCTGGTCTTCTCGCGCTTGAGGCCGGTCCCGGGGTCGGTCTCGACCTCGCCGAGCATCGCCACGACGGGCACCAGCAGGCGGGCGTCCTTCAGGGCCGCGAGCACCTGCGGCTCGGCCGACCGGTCCGCCGCCCAGGCGGTCAGGGCCGCGCTCAGCCGGGGATCGGCGGTGCCGTCGTCGTCGGAGAAACCGGGATCGGGAATGTTCTTGGTCGCCACAATTACCCGAGCCTATCCCGCCGTGCGGTGCGCGGTCGCCGGGCCAGTACGCCCGCCACGCCGAGCAGGGCGAGCCCCGCGACGGCCGCGG
>NZ_JANFAK020000191.1 GCF_024721315.2 Streptomyces sp. Isolate_45 | reverse complement strand
GCCGCGGGGGCCGGCGGGGCCGTTGCGGCCGGTGTCGCCGCGGTCGCCCTTGGGGCCGCGTTCGCCCCGATCGCCGCGGTCCCCCTTCTCGCCGCGAGGGCCGCCCGACGGGCCCTGGTCGCCCTTCGGGCCCTGCGGCCCGGTGTCGCCGCGGTCACCCTTCGGGCCGCGCTCACCGCGCTCACCGCGCTCACCGCGTTCGCCCTGGTCTCCCTTGTCGCCCTTTTCGCCCTGCGGGCCGGGGCGGCCCGGCTTGCCGTGGTGGCCGGGCTTGCCGTCGTGGCCCGGCCGGCCGTCGTCGCCCTTGGGGCCCGTCACCGGGGTGGACACGGCGAACAGGGCCGACTCCTCGGCGCCGGTGGCCCATTCGCCGCCGTCCAGGGTGGTGCCCTGGGGGGCGTCCGCGTCCACGTGGACCGACACCGAGAGCCGGGTCCGGGTGTTCGCCGGGAAGGTGAAGCCCGCGCGGGTTCCCGCGTCGCAGGTCAGCAGGCGGGCGTCCGACGAGCGTTCGCACGAGCCGGCGGCGCGGTCACCGTTCCAGTAGACGCGGGCCTCGGGGAACGTGGTCCTCTCCGGGGCGGTGATGCGGAAGGTGCTGCTGCGCGTCGCGTCCGTTCCTCCCGAGGCCGAGAGGACCACGCGCCCCGTCGTGCCGGGAGCGATCGACGGGACGTACGGCTGGGTGAAGCGCAGGTCCGAGGAGGCGGCCAGGGCCGGCGCGGCCGGCACCAGGCAGCCGGCGGTGACGGCGGCGACGAACAGGGCGGCGGGCACGGAACGGGAAGCAGGCAAGGGGTGTTCCTCCGCAAGGGGAAGGGCGCTGGGGGAAGACCCCCCAGTTATGGCCGATCCCGCGCGGCGGCGGGGAGTACCACGCGGGAGTGATCACTCGGCCGCCGGATCAAATCGTCCCGCCACGGCGGCGAGCAGGGCCAACAGGGCGGCCGCGGCGGGCAGCAGGTACGCCGTCGTCGTGCCGAGGTGGTCGACGGCCAGTCCCGCCGTGGCCGAACCGACGGCGATGCCCCCGAGGATCGCGGTGACGGCCAGGGTCATGCCCTCGTTCAGTCGCTCCCGCGGGGTGGCCCGCTGGACCAGGGCCATCGCGGTGACCATCGCCGGGGCCGTCGCCGCGCCCGCCAGCAGCAGCGCGCAACCGAGCAGGGCGAGGGAGCCGGCGCCGGCCGCGATCCAGGGCAGCGCCATCGCGGCGGCCAGGGCGAGCAGGCACGTCCGCAGGCTCCGGGGGCGGCGGGTCCCGTAGAGCAGGCCGGCCGCGCAGGAGCCCGCCGCCTGGAGGGCGAGGACCGGTCCGGTGGCGGCGCCGAGGCCCTGCGCGCCGAGGTGGGCGATCGAGGTGACCTCCATCGAGCCGAACACGACGCCGGTGGCGAGGAACAGGCCGAGCAGCGGCAGCAGCCGGCGCGGCAGGGAGGGGCCGGTGCCGGTGGCGGGCCGCGCGCCGGCGGGCGGGGGCTCCGTGGCGCGGTGCGCGGTGAACACCGTCATCCCGGTCAGGAGCAGGACCGCCGCGACGAGGGTGCCCGCCTCCGGGAAGAGCGCCGTGCACAGGAACGCCGCCGCCACGGGGCCGAGCAGGTAGCAGAGTTCGTCGGCGGCCTGCTCGAAGGACATCGCCGTGTGGTGCGAGGCAGGGGGCAGCAGGTGGGTCCAGCGGGCCCGGGACATGCCGCCGATGTTGGGGGTGGTGGCGGTGGCCGCGTACGAGGCGAACAGCGTCCAGGCGGGCGCCTGCGTACGGACGCACAGGACCAGCGACAGCGAGCCCAGGACCGCGACCGCGGTGGCCGGCAGGGCGATCCGCGCCTGGCCGTACCGGTCGACCAGCCGGGCCGTCCACGGCGCGACCAGCGCGGTGGCCGCCAGCCCGGTCGCGGTGACCGCGCCGGCGAGGGCGTACGAACCGCGCTGGCCCGCGATCATCAGCACCGCGCTGATCCCGAACATGCCCATGGGCAGGCGGGCGATCAGGTTCCCGACGGTGAAACCGCGGGTGCCGGGGAGGGCGAAGAGCCGCCGGTACGGGCCGGGGACGCGGGCGGGAGCGTGGGCGGTGGTGGCGTCGGGCCGGCGGGGGGACAGGACCAGGGTGCTGCCCGTCACGGCCATGAGCGGGGTCTTCTGCGGCATGGTCCGAGCCTGCGGCCCGGACCGCCGGCGGTCCAACACCTGTTCGGGGGCCATTCACCGCTCCCGGTTGTTAATCTCCGGGGATGCTCTCCCGCGATGTCGACCCCCGGCTGCTGCGCGGCTTCGTCGCCGTCGCCGAGGACCTCCACTTCTCCCGCGCCGCCGCCCGCCTCTACGTCGCCCAGCAGGCCCTCAGCCGTGATGTGCGCCGCCTCGAACTCGTCGTGGGGGCGCCCCTGTTCGTCCGCACCACCCGGGCCGTGGAACTCACCCCCGAGGGGGAGCGGCTGCTGCCCTACGCCCGCGAGGTGCTGCGCGCGCACGAGGAACTCGCCGCCGCCTTCGCCGGCCCGCCCCGCGCGCTCCTCGTCGACGTGAACACCGACGGCCCCGGCACCGGCCGCCGCGTCCTGGAACGCGCCCGCGAGCTCGCCCCCGGCTGCGAGCTGATGGCCCGCTTCGAGAGCGGCCTCACCCACGCCGCCGGGGAGATCGTCGCCGGCCGGCTCGACGTCTCCTTCGGCTACGCCGCCGGCCTCGACCCGGCCCTGCGCGCCCGGCTCGCCCACCGACCCGTACGGTACGAACCCCTCGCCGTGCTGCTGCCCGACGGGCACGCCCTGGCCGCGCGGGACGACGTACCGCTGGCCTCGCTGGCCGGGGAGACCGTGTACGCGGGGGCCGGTAACCCGCGCACCCTGGAGTGGACGCGGCTGGCCGGCGAACTGTTCGCCGGGCGGGGCATCGAAGCGGCGCCGCCCGCCCCGGTGGCCGTCGGCAAGGAGGAGTTCGGTCGGGTGATGGCCAAGACCCGCAACCCGGTCCTGGTCACGGTCGGCTTCCCCGACATGCCCGGAGCCGTCAAACGGCCCCTCGTCGACCCCGTCCCGCTGTCCCCGCTGTCCATGGTGTGGCGCAGGGGCCTGCTGCACCCCGGCCTGGACGCCCTGCTCCGGGCCGTCGAGGAGCTCCAGGGCCCCGCGGGCTGGCTGGAAGTGCCCACGGGCAGTTGGCTCCCCGCCGCACTCACACCGGGCTCCGGCAGCGGGTGAGTGCAAGGTTTCCCGCCGGTCATCCGGCGGGGACCGGGGCCGAAACGCGCCCTTCCTACGGTCGGACCACGGACGCGACAGCTGTGGAGGCGTGTGATGACCGGTACGACCGCACCGCGCAAGGGGGGCCGCTGGATCGAGCGGTGGGAACCCGAGGACGAGACGTTCTGGAAGGAGACCGGCGAGCGGACCGCCCGCCGCAACCTCCTCTACTCCGTGCTCTCCGAACACATCGGCTTCTCCATCTGGTCCATGTGGTCCGTGATGGTCCTCTTCATGGGCCCGCAGTACGGCATCGACCCCGCCGGCAAGTTCTTCCTCATCGCCACCGCCACCTTCGTCGGGGCCCTGGTGCGCGTGCCCTACACCTTCGCCGTCGCCCGCTTCGGCGGCCGCAACTGGACCGTCGTCAGCGCCCTGCTGCTCCTCGCGCCGACCGTGGCCGCGCTCGTCGTCATGGAACCCGGCACCTCGTACGCCACCTTCGTGGCCGTCGCCGCGCTGACCGGGGTGGGCGGCGGCAACTTCGCCTCCTCGATGACGAACATCAACGCCTTCTTCCCGCTCCGCAAGAAGGGCTGGGCCCTCGGCCTCAACGCGGGCGGCGGCAACATCGGCGTCCCCGTCGTCCAGCTCGCCGCCCTCCTCGTCATCGCGACCGCCGGAGCCGACCGGCCCAGGCTGCTGCTCGCCGCCTACCTGCCGCTGATCGTCGCCGCGGCCGTCCTGGCCCTCGTACGCATGGACAACCTGGCGCCCGTCCGCAACGACGCGGGCGCCGTCCGGGAGGCGGCCCGCGACGTCCACACCTGGATCATGGCGTTCCTCTACGTCGGCACCTTCGGCTCCTTCATCGGCTACAGCTTCGCCTTCGGCCTCGTGCTCCAGACCCAGTTCGGCCGGACCCCGCTCCAGGCCGCGTCGCTGACCTTCATCGGACCGCTGCTCGGCTCCCTCGTGCGGCCCGTGGGCGGAGCGCTCGCCGACCGGTTCGGCGGAGCGCGGATCACCCTGGCCGGCTTCGTGGCGATGGCCGCGGCGACCGGCGTGGTCGTCCTGGCCTCCGTACGGGAGTCGCTGCCCGTGTTCCTCATCGGCTTCGTGGCCCTCTTCGCCCTCAGCGGCGTCGGCAACGGTTCCACCTACAAGATGATCCCCGGGATCTTCCAGGCCAAGGCCCTCGCGCGCGGCATGAGCGGCGAGGAGGCCGCCGCGTACGGACGCCGGCTCTCCGGCGCCGCCATGGGACTGATCGGAGCCGTCGGCGCGCTCGGCGGACTCGCCATCAACCTGGTCTTCCGGGAGGCCTTCGCCTCCTCCGGATCCGGCAGCGCCGCCTTCGTCACCTTCCTCGGCTTCTACGCGGCGTGCTGCGCCGTCACCTGGGCGGTATACCTTCGCCGACCCGCCCGGGTGCCGGCCGGCGCCGCCGCAACCGAGGCGAAACCGCAGCTCACGACCGTGTGACGGGACGGGCGCGGCGTGCGGCGTTACGGCGCCGAAATGCGGTGGAACCGAGCCTGACACGACGGCTTGGCAGGCTCGGTCCCGCGACGAGACACCCCACCCCCACCGGGTAGGCCCAGCCGGGCACCGGGCAAGGCAGCCGAGGCAGGTCACAACGATGGTCGACGAAGACGAGGACGGCGACGACGCCATGAGCACGGGGCCGGTTGCGGGTTCGGGCGTGGGGGCGGGCGTGAGGTCGGCCGGCGGCCCCGCCGGTTCCGCCGGGGCGGCCGCGCCCGCCGGGCCGCTCGCCGGGTTCACCATCGGAGTGACCGCCGCCCGGCGGGCGGACGAGCTCATCGCCCTGCTGAAGCGGCGCGGCGCGGCCGTGATCCACGCGCCGGCCCTGCGGATCGTGCCCCTGGCCGACGACAGCGAGCTGATGGCCGCGACCAAGCAACTCGTCGACAGCCCGCCGGACGCCGTCGTCGCGACCACCGCCATCGGTTTCCGCGGCTGGATCGAGGCCGCCGACGGGTGGGGCATCGGCGAGGACCTGCTGGCCCGGCTCCGGGCGACCGAACTCCTGGCCCGCGGCCCGAAGGTGAAGGGCGCCGTACGGGCCGCCGGACTGGTGGAGGACTGGTCCCCGGCGTCCGAATCGCTCGCCGAGGTACTGGACCGCCTGCTCGACGCCGGCGTCGCCGGCCGGCGCATCGCCCTCCAGCTCCACGGAGAACCCCTGCCCGGTTTCGTCGAGGCGCTGCGCGCCGGCGGCGCCGACGTGGTCCCCGTACCCGTCTACCGGTGGATGCCGCCGGAGGACCTCGCCCCCTTGGACCGGCTGCTCGACGCGGTGGCCGTGGGCGCCGTCGACGCCGTCAGCTTCACCTCCGCGCCGGCCGCGGCCTCCCTGCTCTCCCGGGCCGCGGAACGCGGACTGCGGGAGGCCGTCCTGGAGGCGCTGCGCGGACCCGTCCTGTCCGCGTGCGTCGGCCCGGTCACCGCGCTGCCGCTGCAGGCGGAGGACGTCCCCACCGTCCAGCCCGAACGCTTCCGGCTCGGGCCGCTCGTCCAACTGCTCTGCCAGGAACTGCCCGCGCGGGCCCGGGTGCTTCCCGTGGCCGGGCACCGGCTGGAGATCCGGGGCCACGCGGTGCTCGTCGACTCCGAGCTGCGGCCCGTGCCCCCGGCCGGGATGGCCCTGCTGGCGGCGCTGGCCCGCCGGCCCGGCTGGGTGGTGTCCCGGGCCGACCTGCTGCGGGCCCTGCCGGGCGCGGGCAGCGACGAGCACGCCGTCGAGACGGCGATGGCCCGGCTGCGGGCCGCCCTCGGGGCGCCGCTGCTGATCCAGACCGTGGTCAAGCGCGGGTACCGGCTGTCGGTGGACGCGGGCGGCGAGGACCGGTTCACGGCACGGGGGTGAGGGCGGGGCCGGGCCGGGGGCCGGGCCGGGGGCCGGGCCGGGGGCCGGGCCGGGGTGAGGGACTGGGCAGGGCGGGGCGGTTCCGTTACCGTGCTCGGATGATCATTGACGGGGTGGAGATGAGGGGCGTCACGCTCGACGACGCCGCCGGACTGGCCGACGTACTGGCCCGCAACCGCGCGTACATGGCGCCCTACGAGCCCCACCGCACCCCGGAGTTCTACACGGAGACGGGCCAGCAGGCCCGCGTGGGGGCCCTGCTCGCCGACCGCGACGCCGGGCGGGCCCTGCCGTACGTCCTGACCGCCGCCGGCGACCCCATCGGGACGATCAACCTCGGCAGCATCGTCCACGGGCCCCTGTGCAGCGGCGGCATCGGCTACTGGGTCGACCGGGCCTGGGCCGGGAAGGGGCTCGCGACCGCCGCCGTCGAGGAGGTCTGCCGGATCGCCCGCGACGAGGCCGGCCTGCACCGGGTCGAGGCCGGGACCCTCGTCGACAACCTCGCCTCCCAGCGGGTCCTGGCCAAGGCCGGCTTCACCGAGTACGGACTCGCACCCCGCTTCCTCCACATCAACGGTGCCTGGCGCGACCACAGGCTCTTCCAACGCCTGCTCCACGACGACCCGCCCGCCGCGTAGCCCACCTCACGGGGGGGTTCCGCAACGCCCCCGCCGACGGCACTCTGGGGAGGCGGCTCACGGCGACCGAGGCGGTGACGGGCATGTGGTTCGATTCCGGACGGGTCTGTCTGGACCTACTGGCCACCTTCACCCCCCACGGGGACACCGAAGGCATCAGCGACGGCGACGAACTGCGCCTGTGGCTCGTCGGCGCCGGGCTCGTGCCCGACCGGACCCCGCTGGGAGGGCTGGGACCCGACTGGGTGGCCGCCTTCCGCGCCCTGCGCGACGACGTCGATCGCCTCGTCCGCGCCGAGCTCGCCGGACGGGGCCCCGCGGAGGACGCCCTCGCCCGGGTCAACGCGGCAGCAGCCGGTCCACCCCCGGGCCTGTGTGCCGTCCGGGACGGCGAGGGCCACCTGGTCCGGGAACTTTGCGGTGGCGTCGAATGCGCCGGCCTCCTCGCGTCGGTGGCCCGGGACGCCGTCGAACTCCTCACGGACCCCGGAGACATGGCCCTGCTCCGCGCCTGCGAGGGCGACGGCTGCGCCCGGGTCTACCTGGACACCTCCCGCGGCCACCGCCGCCGCTGGTGCTCCAGCGAACTCTGCGGCAACCGCGAACGCGTGGCCCGCCACCGGAGACGGGTGGCGGGGGTGGCGGGCGTCGCGGGGAAGGGCTGATGGCGGGGCGGGGTCGGGGGCGGGGGCGGGCGGTGTTCCCTCGGTCCGGGTCGGGTGTGGTGCGGGGGCTGCCCGCCGGTCCACTGTCCTTCCGTGTCGGTCCGGTCCGTCAAGGGCGCTCACCCGCCCGTCAGGACGACGAGAACGACCTGAGGAGTGAGTAGGCGGTCAGGCGGGTTCGACGTTGGCGGCGGCGGTGGTGAATTCGCGGCCCGACGCGACACGGATGTATGCGAGCTCCACCCAGTGGTCACGCAGGTACGAGTCCGAGACGTTCTCGTTGATCACGGCCATCAGTAGGCCCTCGGCGCCGGAAGCGATATCACGGACCCGGCGACGCAGGAGGCGATGCGGCACATATGCGTAGCGCTCAGTCATCGGACCGGCCCTCGAAGGTGCGGAGAAAACGCTCCCAGCCGACCAGTGCCCGGTGGAGCAGCTCCGCGCTGGGCTCGAGCAGCCCACTGGTCGAGGGCGGATGTTCGGTGGCTGTGTCGAAGGTCGAGGTGTTTGCGGGCATTTGAGGCATGCGCGCGTCTCCAATGTGCGTTGCAGGGGAGCGTGACATGAAGTTAGTCGCAGTGTTTCTGCGGGTCAAGAAAAATTGCTACTCGCAAGAATTCTGTGTGCCTGCAACACTGGCTGCGACTCGAAAGGGGTACGTATGAGCGAGGGATTCGGCCTGGTCGTGCGCTTCTCGCTGCGCGACGAGGAAGCGGCAGTGGCGTTCGACGAGCTGTGTGCGACCACCTTGGAGGGGATCAAGAGCACCGAGCCGGGCACGTTGACGTACGTGGTGCACGTGCCGGAGGGCGAGCCGCTGGTGCGGGTGTTCTACGAGCTGTACGCGGATCGCGCCGCCTTCGACGTCCACGAGACGCAGCCGCATACGAAGTACTTCCTCGCCGAACGGGAGCAGTACCTTGCGGGTGTCGAGGTCACGTTCCTCGATGCGATCGGTGGGAAGGTGGCAGCGCAGCAGTGAGTTCCGAGAAGCGGCGCGCCTTTGGTGCGCGAGTGGCCGATCTGCGTCGGCGGAAGGGCTTGACGCAGGAGGAACTGGCGGCAGCTGTCGGCCGCACGGCGAGCTGGCTGTCCCAGGTCGAGCGCGGCGTGCAGCCGGTGAACCGGCTGGACGTGCTGCGGTTGCTCGCCGACGGCCTCGGTGTGCCGCTCCAGGTCCTTCAGCCGGATGCGCCTTCGCCTGTGGAGTCGGAGCCGGAAGCGAGCGCCCTTGATCAGGCGCGGCTGGTGCTGTCCGGGCACGCCGCACTCGATGTTCTCCTGGGGCCGCACCAGGACTTCCAGCCGGACGCGTTGATCGATCTTCGGGAGTCGGTGAACCGGATCTGGGAGCTCACGCACACCGGCCGGTTCGCGGATCTGAGTGCTGTGGTCGGTCCGGTGGTCGCGCAGTTGGAGCGGGGCAGCCGGACGGCCCCGGACGAGTACGTTCCCGAACTGCGCGGTCTGCTGGCCGGGACCTACCAAGCCCTGGCCGCGGCGTTCGTCCGCCAGAACGAGGCGGATGCCGCGTGGGTCGCGGCGGACCGTGCGATCCGCGAGGCGGAGCTCTCCGGTGACCCGCTCGGCGTCTTCGCCGGGATCTACCGCCTCTGCCACGCCTTCGTCCACCTCAAGCACCTCGACCAGGCCGAGCACGCCGCCACCACGGCGGTCGGCGTCCTCCAGCAGCACGTCGAGAACGCCGAACCCACCCCTGAACACCTGTCCGTCCTGGGGTCCCTGCACCTGGTGCTCGCACTTGTCCACGCGCGTTCGGGGAAGAGGGCGTACGCGAGACAACAGATCGAAGACGCCCGACGCGTCGGCCGGCGGCTGGGCGAGGACCGCAACGACTTCAACCTCGAATTCGGTCCTACGAACGTGGAGATCCAAGCCGTCTCGACCGCGGTCGATCTCGGCGACGCCGGAGAGGCGCTCGACCTCGCCCAGGACCTCCGCACGGGCGGCCTGTCCGCCGAGCGACAAGCCCGCCTGTTGATGGACGTGGGCCGCGCCCACGCGCAACGCCGGCAGTACGCGGACTCCTTGGCCTGTCTGCTCCGCGCGGAGGAACTCGCCCCCGAGATGATCCGCACCCATGCGGCGGCCCGGTCCGCCGTACGGGACCTCGTACTCGCCGCAGGCCGGTCCGCGTCGGACGGACTCCGTGCTCTGGCCGAGCGTACGGACACCCTCGACTGATCCGCCGCCCCCCCCCATCCCACCCCCGCCCGTGGACATTTCGTCCGGCGCGCGGAACCGGCGTGCGGACAGGGGCTGGATTCGCGTACGGTTGACGGTCGCCCATGCACGTCAGAAGGGGGCCTTGGTGGCCGCGCAGAATGCCGCTGTCGACAGCACGGCGGATTCCGTCCGCGATCGGGAGATCGCGGGCGAGCAGACGCATCTCGACCGGGTGTACCGACGCCTTGAGGAGAAGATCCACGAGGCCGAGTTCCTGGTGAACGACGCCGCCAAGCGGAGCCAGGTCGGCACGCCCGGCGCGCTCGCCGAGCGCGACGCGCAGGTCTTCCGCGCCGGGATCCACCTCAACCGGTTGAACAACGAATTCGAGGACTTCCTCTTCGGACGGATCGACCTGGTCCTCGGCAAGGACGGGGAGCGCGGCGCCGACGGCGCGTTCACCTCCGTCGAGCCCGCCGACGACGCGATCCGTCCGGACCTCACCGCCGACATCGCCGAAACCCTGCACATCGGGCGCATCGGCGTACTCGACACCGACTACGCGCCCCTCGTCATCGACTGGCGCGCCCC
Organism: Streptomyces sp. Isolate_45; assembly: GCF_024721315.2. Taxonomy (GTDB): domain Bacteria; phylum Actinomycetota; class Actinomycetes; order Streptomycetales; family Streptomycetaceae; genus Streptomyces. The sequence continues at coordinate 3,838 of NZ_JANFAK020000191.1, read as the reverse complement.
GGCGGCCGCGCCGTTCTACCGGTCCACGCCCAAGGACCCCGGCCGCGTCGTACGTCGTCGCGTGATCCGGTCCAAGGGGCGCAAGGTGCTCGGTGTCGAGGACGACCTGATGCGTCCCGAGGTCACCGCCACCCTCGACGGCGTCGAGCTGCCCGCCATCGGCGACGGCGCGCTCATGGCCGCCCTCGGGCGGGCGCGGACGCACTCGATGCGGGACATCGTCTCCTCCATCCAGGCCGAGCAGGACCTGGTCATCCGGGCCCCCGCCGCGTCCGTCGCCGAGGTGGCGGGCGGGCCGGGCACCGGGAAGACCGCCGTCGCGCTGCACCGGGCGGCGTACCTGCTCTACCAGGACCGGCGGCGCTACTCCGGCGGCATCCTGATCGTCTCGCCGACGCCGCTGCTCGTCGCCTACACGGAGGGCGTCCTGCCCTCCCTCGGCGAGGAGGGGCAGGTCGCCATCCGTGCGCTCGGCTCGCTCGTGGACGGGGCCGAGGCGACCACGTACGACGATCCGGCCGTGGCCCGGATCAAGGGCTCCTCCCGGATGCTCAAGGTGCTCCGCAAGGCCGTACGGGGGGCCCTGGAGCTGGGCGAGGCGCCCGAGCGGCTCCGGGTGGTGGCCTTCGGGCGGCGCCAGGAGCTGGAGTCCGCCGAACTGAACCGGATCCGGCAGAACGTGCTCGGCGGAACGGCGCCGGTGAACCTGCTGCGCCCGCGCGCCCGCAAGCTGCTCCTGGACGCCCTGTACTCCAAGTCCGGCGGCGCCGGCCGGCACAGCGACCCGGAGCTCGCGGCCGAGCTGCGTTCCGCGTTCGACGAGGACATCTCCACGGAGGACGACTTCATCGGCTTCCTGAACGCCTGGTGGCCCGAGCTGACCCCGCGCAAGGTCCTCGCGGCGATGGCCGACGAGCGGCGCCTCGGACGCTGGTCGCGCCGGGACCTGAACCCGCGCGAGACCCGGCAGCTGGCGCGTTCGCTGCGCCGGATCGGCCCGGACGGCAAGGGTCCGCTGTCGGTGCACGACGTGGCCCTACTGGACGAGCTCCAGCTGCTCCTCGGCGCGCCCGCGCGGCCCAAGCGGCGGCGGGACATGGATCCGCTCGACCAGCTCAGCGGGCTGGAGGAGCTGATGCCGACCCGCGAGGAGACCCAGTGGGAGCGGGCGGAGCGGATCGCGGCCGAGCGCACCGAGTACGCGCACGTCATCGTCGACGAGGCCCAGGACCTGACGCCGATGCAGTGGCGGATGGTGGGCCGCCGGGGCCGGATGGGGACCTGGACGGTGGTCGGTGACCCGGCGCAGTCCTCCTGGACCGATCCCGAGGAGGCGGCCGCCGCCCGGGACGAGGCGCTGGGGCGCAGGCCTCGTCGGCGCTTCACGCTCACGGTGAACTACCGCAACCCGGCCGAGGTGGCCGAGGTGGCCTCGCGGGTGCTGAAGCTGGCGATGCCGGACATGGAGCCGCCGACCGCGGTGCGCTCCACGGGACTGGAGCCGCGCTTCTCGGCGGCCGGGTCCGATCTGGGCGCGTCGGTGCGGGAGGAGACGCGGCGGCTGCTGGAGCAGGTGGACGGCACGGTCGGCGTGGTCGTGGCCATGGACCGGAGGGCGGAGGCGGCCGGCTGGCTGGCCGACCTCGGGGAGCGTGCCGTGGCGCTGGGCAGTCTGGAGGCCAAGGGGTTGGAGTACGACGCCACGGTGGTCGTCTCCCCGGCGGAGATCGCGAACGAGTCCCCGGCGGGCCTGCGCGTGCTGTACGTGGCGCTGACGCGCGCGACGCAGCAGCTGACGGTGGTCTCGGCGGCGGCCGACCGGCCGGGCCCGGACGGCGTCCCGGAGCTGCTGCGGCCCTGACGGGGCGGGCCCGGCCCGCCCCGTCAGGGGGAGGCTCCCGTACGGGGCCGGATGGCCCGCGGCCAGGAGCGTGATGCGGGCCATCGAACTCGCCGGAGGGGGATCACATTCGGCGAACCTTTGTTAGCCTGGTCAGGACACCGGCTCGATCCAAGCCCCCGGGCCCAACCTTCGTCGCTCAGAGCGACCACTTGCCGCGAGGCGAGCATGGCGGGTCGGTGTCTTAGACGGAACACAGGTCCGCGCCCTCCACCCAGTGGGGGGCGCGGACCTGTTTTGTATTAATCCACCATTCCGCCGACCCCTGGTATCTCGTATGGTGGAAGAGTTCTTCCGAAGTTTGTAGCTGGTTACCTTTTACCGGCTGGTAGGTGGGACGATCGGACAACGGGACCTGTCACACCAGCCGTGTGCGGGCCCTGTGTACAGCGAAATCAGGGACAGAAGAGGAACACGGCCATGGCAACGGCGCCCAGCGTCTCGTATTCGATGACGGTCCGCCTGGAAGTGCCCGCGAGCGGAACCGCGGTCTCCCAGCTCACCACCGCCGTGGAGTCTTCGGGGGGTTCGGTCACCGGCCTCGACGTGACCGCGTCCGGCCACGAAAAGCTCCGCATCGACGTCACCATCGCCGCGACCTCCACCGCGCACGCCGACGAGATCGTCGAGAAGCTGCGCGGCATCGAGGGCGTCAGCCTCGGCAAGGTCTCCGACCGAACCTTCCTGATGCACCTCGGCGGCAAGATCGAGATGGCGTCCAAGCACCCCATCCGCAACCGCGACGACCTCTCGATGATCTACACCCCGGGCGTCGCCCGCGTGTGCATGGCGATCGCCGAGAACCCCGAGGACGCGCGCCGCCTCACCATCAAGCGCAACTCCGTCGCAGTCGTGACCGACGGCTCCGCCGTGCTGGGCCTCGGCAACATCGGCCCGATGGCCGCGCTGCCCGTCATGGAGGGCAAGGCGGCCCTCTTCAAGCGGTTCGCGGGCATCGACGCCTGGCCGATCTGTCTGGACACGCAGGACACCGACGAGATCGTCGCCATCGTCAAGGCGATCGCCCCGGGCTTCGCCGGCATCAACCTGGAGGACATCTCCGCGCCGCGCTGCTTCGAGATCGAGGCCCGGCTGCGCGAGGCCCTCGACATCCCCGTCTTCCACGACGACCAGCACGGCACCGCGATCGTCGTCCTCGCCGCCCTGACGAACGCACTTCGCGTCGTCGGCAAGGCAGTTGGGGACGTCAAGGTCGTCATGTCCGGCGCCGGCGCGGCCGGTACGGCCATCCTGAAGCTGCTCCTCGCGGCGGGCGTCAAGAACGCGGTCAGCGCCGACATCCACGGTGTCGTGCACGCGGACCGCCCCGACCTGGTGGACGCGGCGGCCGACTCCCCGCTGCGCTGGATCGCGGACAACACCAACCCCGAGGGCTACACCGGCACCCTCAAGGAGGCCGTGGTCGGCGCCGACGTCTTCATCGGCGTCTCGGCTCCCAACGTGCTCTCCGGCGAGGACGTCGCCGCCATGGCCGAGGGCGCCATCGTGTTCGCGCTCGCGAACCCGGACCCCGAGGTCGACCCCGCCGTAGCCCGCCAGACGGCCGCGGTCGTGGCCACCGGCCGCTCGGACTTCCCGAACCAGATCAACAACGTGCTGGTGTTCCCGGGCGTCTTCCGCGGTCTGCTGGACGCCCAGTCCCGGACCGTGAACACCGACATGATGCTGGCCGCGGCCACCGCCCTCGCGGACGTCGTCGGCGAGGACGAGCTGAACGCGAACTACATCATCCCGTCCGTCTTCAACGACAAGGTCGCCGGCGCGGTCGCCGGCGCCGTCCGCAAGGCCGCCACCGCCGCCCAGTAGCCCCTGGACGGGCCCGGCGGCCACCACGGCCCCGCCGGGCCCGTTCGGCGTGTCCGGCGGGGCGTGGAGCGGCCCTCGGGGCGGCGCCGGTGCCGTGCGTGACGGTCCGTG
>NZ_JANFAK020000190.1 GCF_024721315.2 Streptomyces sp. Isolate_45 | reverse complement strand
CCCCCCCCCCCCCCCCCCCCCCCCCCCCCCCCCCCCCCCCCCCCCCCCCCCCCCCCCCCCCCCCCCCCCGCGGCCGTCTCTCCCGTCGTCGCTCAGGCGGTTGTCCGCCCCGCGGCGTCCGGGGCTGCGGGCGCCGGGTCCTGGGACGGCACCTCCAGGCGGGCGACGCGCGACCAGCCGGCCCCCGCCTTCGCGGCGGAGCCCACGGCCAGGCCCCAGGCGGCCCCCGCGACGCCCCACACGGCGTACCCGCCGAGCAGCAGGGCCACCGACAGCAGGGAGAAGACCACTTGCAGGGACAGGGTGGCCTTCGGGTTGAGGACGCGCAGGGTCAGCAGCGCGCAGGTGCCGAGCCCCATGACGGCGTACTGCGCCCCCGTCGCCGGGAGCAGGGCGGACGCGGCGGCCCAGGTGTCGCCGAGCAGGTGACGGCCCAGCCGGTCGGGCAGCGCGTACAGGACCGCCGCCCACCCGGCGCCGAGCACCGCGAGGGCGGCGCCCATCAGGGCCGTCAGCCGGACGACGCCCCGCTTGCCGCGGGCCCGGCCGACCACGGGCGGGCCGAACGCGTTCGCCGAGTTGAACAGCACGTTCAGCGGCCCGAAGAGGGTGGTGGCGCCGCGCAGGGCGCCGACGGCCAGCGGGGTCGCGAAAACGCCGAGGCCGAGGACCGCGAGCTGGCTGGAGCCGTTGCCCACGGCGAACTCCACCACGAACCGCTGCCCCAGGTGCCCGCGGCGCAGGTAGGGGCGCAGCTCACCGCGCACCCCGCGCACGAAGGGCCGCAGCAGCCACAGACCGAGCGCCAGCGCCGGGAGCGCGGAGAGCCCCCACACGAGAACGAGCCGCCCCGGGGAGGCGCCCGAAGGCTGGAGGGCCAGCGCGGCGACGACGCAGACCAGCCGCAGCGTGTCGGCGGCCAGCGCCCGTTCGGGCACGCGCAGGGCGGAGAAGCAGTAGCGCAGTCCGTCCTGGACGAGGACCAGGGGAAGCACGGCGCCCAGCGCGAGGAAGGCCGTGCCGGCGGCGCCGGGCAGGGCCAGGCCCACCGCGGCGAGGAGCAGCCCGGCCGCCGCCGAGGCGGCGGCCGTGAACAGGACGGAGGAACGGCAGACGGCGCCCAGGCGTTCGCCCTTCTCCAGGACGACGGTCTGCCCGACGTAGGCCATGTTCAGCCCGAGGAGCACGCTGAAGGCCACGTACACCATCGAGAAGTCCGCGAAGCCGGACGCCGAGGACAGCCGGGCGGCCAGCACCAGCACCAGGATGTTCGTGGCGCTGGAGGCGGCCTGGTCCAGGACCGAGGAGACCGCGGCGAGGCCCCGCCGGCTCACCGCCGGCCCGTGCGCACCGTGCGCAGGGCGACGGTGTCGGTGCCGTCACCGGGGATGTGCTGCTCGGGTTCGGCCGGCTCACGGGTCAGGGGCTGCGGCGCGGACTTGGCCGGCGCGGGAGGTGCGGTGGCCGGGGCGGGCGCGCCCTTCCCCTTGCCGCGGCCGCGCTTCTCGGTCGGCAGCGGGGTGTGCAGTACGGCGCCCAGCACCGTTCCGCCGGCGCCGCTGATGAGCTCGCGGATCCGGGACAGGTCGGTTCGGTGCACGGCGCGCGGGTCGCAGACCACCAGCACGCCGTCGACGCGGTCGACGAGCGCGAGCGCGTCGGCGTACGAGAGCACGGGCGGGGCGAGCACCACGACGGTCGAGTTGGGGGAGTCGGCCTCGGAGATCAGCCGGGTGGCGCGCGGCGAGGTCAGCGCGCGCGGCACGTTGCGGACCTGCTCGCCCGGAATCAGGTCGAAGGCGCCCGATTCCCCGGCGTCCACGACGAGCTGCCGTCCGTCGGGCCAGTCGGACTCGCCGTGCCCGCCTGCGGAGGGACCGCCCGGCATCTGGCTCCAGCGGGGCCGCCCGCCGGCGTCGGTGGGCAATTGGCTGGCCAGCACCGGGGTGCGCAGGTCGGCCTCGATGAGCAGGACGTCCTTGCCGGTCTCGGCGAAGGAGGCGGCCAGGTTCACGGCGACGGCGGCGGCGGTCTCGCTGCTGCCGCGCGGGGCGACGACGAGGAGTCGGCGCCGGTCGGCGAAGCGCGAGTCGTAGGCGAGCCGGAACGCCACCGAGCGGTACTCCTCGGCGAGCCTGGGGTCGGCCTCGCCGGCCGCGAGGAGCGGCCCGCCGCCCGTCTTGTCCCGGGGCAGGGATCCCAGTACGGGCGCCCGCAGGGCCCGCGAGACGTCGCCCTCGGAACGCGGCGCCGGGTCGAAGACGAGGCGGACCCAGGCGGCGAGCAGGCCGAGAGCCAGGCCGACGGCCGCGCCCAGCGCGAGCGACATGAGGATGCCGGGGCCGTCGGGGGCGGTCGGCGCCGTCGCCGCGCTGGTGACCCGGCCCGGGGTCATGTCCAGGGCCTCCAGCTTGGTGATCTTGCCGTTGTAGCCGCCGACCTCGCTCTGCAGGTCGGTCTTGGAGGAGGTCGCGGCGTCGCGCACGGTGCCCGCGGGCATCCGGGAGATCTCTTTGGAGAGCTCGTCGAGCTGCTTGGCGACCGGGTCGCGCTGCTCCTTGTAGCCCTTGACCATCTTGTCGCGGGTGGCGTCGAGGGCTTCCTGCCGCTTGAGCAGGTAGGCCTGCGTCATCGCGTTGGCGCGCCGGGCGGCCTCCTTGGGGGAGGACGCGGTGTAGGTGAAGCGGAGCACCATGGTCTGCGGCGGGTTGGTCACCTGGAGGCCGCTGCGCAGGGACGCGAAGTCCTGGTCGGCGATCTTGAGGCTCTTCTTGGCCGCCTCGGCGATGGAACTGGAGAGCGCGACCTGGCGCTCGGAGCCGATGTTGATCGCCTTGTCGGGTGCGAGGCTGGGGTTGAACGGGTCGTCCGTCGGGGCGCGCAGCACCACGTCGGCGGTCGCCACGTAGGTGTCCGCCGTGGATATGCCGAGGTAGACGCCGCCCAGCAGGCCGATGCCCACGCCCGCGCCGATGAGCTTGCGGTAGCGCAGGAGCTGCTTGAACTGGTCCCTGAGGAGATCCGGTTCGTCCTCGGCCGGGGCCGCTGCTGGGCGGTTCGTCTCGATCACGGCTGGGTGCCCCCAAGTGCTTCGTCTATCAGTGCGTCGATGCGGGCGAGGCCCGCTTCCCGGCTCAGGTGGGCCGCCACGTGGACGGGCCCGGCAGCGCCCAGCGCGTCCGCGCCATCGGGGTCCTCCGCCAGAGCCCGTACGGCCTTCAACAGCGCGTCGGGATCCTCCGGCGGAACGAGCACCCCGGCGCCCGAACGTGCCACCTCCTGGGCGGTTCCGCCCTCCGCCGCGACGGAGGCGACGACGGGCCGGCCGGCCTGGAAGTAGGAGGTGAGTTTGGACGGAACGCTCATGTCCAGCACGGCCGCGTGCTGCGTGACGGCGAGCACGTCCGCCGCGGCGAGAATATCGGGGAACTCGCCGTCAGCGGCAGGGGGGATGATGTCCAGATTCGGAACGTCCGCCGCGAGGGCGGCCAGCGCCGCTCGCTGACTGCCGTCACCCATCAGGACAAAGCGGACGGACGGATCCCGTCGGGCGGCGCCGACGAGGACCTCCAGCCCCTGCTTCAGGCCCATGTTCCCGGAGTGCAGGACCACCGTCTGGCCGGGCGCCCAGCCCAGGTGTCGGCGGGTCTCCCCGCGCGGCTTGGTGGGCTGCGGCACGTGCGACCAGTTGGGCACGAGGCGGATCCTCTTCGGGTCCACGCCCATGCCGACGACCCGGTCCACGAAGGTCTCGTGGATCACGCCGACCAGGGTGGCCCGCTTCAGGGCGTACGCCTCCGCGCGCCCCGCGATCGCCGCGGCCTTGTCGCCGCCGCTGATCCCGCTCTGCGCCGCCGCGGCCCCCATCAGGTCCTGGACCACGGGGACGTACGGAACCTTCCAGCGCGCCGCCAGCCGCGCGGCGAGCACGCCGCCGGCCAGGCTGGGCATCTGCGCGAGGACCGCGTCCGGCTTCGGCATCCGGGGCGGGGCCACGGCGCCGTGCAGCAGAATCGATCCTTCGAAAAGGGCGCGCTTCACGGCGGTCTGCCGCTGGGGCACGGTGTGCGCACGCCGGTGCACGGTGACTCCCGCGCGCCCCTCCGTGCGCCGGAGCGCCCCCTTGTACTCCGGCTCGACCGACCACGCCGGATAGTGCGGCATGCCCGCCAGGACATGGGTCTCGTGGCCGATACTGGCCCAGTGCTCCGCGATCTGAGTGGCGTACGGGCCTATGCCCGCGTGCTCGGGGGCGTAGTTGGTGGAAACCAGCAGCAGGCGCCGGTGACCGGAATTGGACACTGAACGTCCCCTTCTCCCCTGGATGATGCGCACGTCACCCTATTCGTTCACCGACAGGGTGCGGAACGTGCACGCTATTGTCTGCTAATCCGCCACACCCGGGGGTGTGGCCGCTGGGGGGTAACTGATGATGGAGCACGATATGTCCGAGCCTGGGCCGTCCGCGCGCAGACCGTATCGGGTCGGCTACGCGCCGGGCGCCTACGACCTGTTCCATATCGGACATCTGAACATCCTTCGGCACGCCCGGAGTCGGTGCGACTACCTGGTGGCCGGAGTGGTCTCCGACGAGATGGCCGAACTCGCCAAGGGCCGTCGCCCGATGATTCCCCTGGTCGAACGGCTGGAGATCGTCCGCAGCGTCAAGTACGTCGACGCGGCTTTCGTCGAGACGGTCCCGGACAAGGTGGAGACCTGGAAGCAGGTCCGCTTCGACGTGATCTTCAAGGGTGACGACTGGCGGGGCACGCCCAAGGGCGACCGGCTGGAGAAGGACTTCGCCGCCCACGGGGTCGACGTCGTCTACTTCCCCTACACCGTCCACACGTCCAGCACCCAGCTGCGCCGGGCCCTGGACGCCCTGGCCCAGCCCCTCGCGGGGCCCGAGGCGCTCACCGCCGAACGGCGTTGAGCTCCCGGAACCACTTGGTCAGGAACGCCAGCAGGAAGAGGACGGCGACCACGCCGAGTCCCGCGTAGGCCCAGCGGAACAGCGCGCCGCCGCCGAGCAGCAGGAACACCAGGCAGAACACCCCGTAGTCCACCGGCAGCAACGCCACCGCGCGCAGGGTCGACGGCGCGGCGGCGGGGCTGCCCGGGGCCGGCTTGGGCTTGAGCTTCTCGGTCAGCAGCCCGCCGAAGAAGGTGACGACCGCGGCGAACTGGAAGCCCAGCGGCACCAGCAGCCAACCCTCCGAGCCGGTCCCGTAGGCCTCCGGGAAGCGGTGGAACGCGATCAGCACGCAGGTGTGCAGCGCGGTCAGCTTCGCGCAGTCCACGACGTGGTCGAGCCACTCGCCGGCCGCGCTGCCGCCACCGCGCAGGCGGGCCAACTGTCCGTCGGCGGAGTCGAAGGCGAAGCCGACCGCGAGGGCCGCCCACACGGCGATGCCCAGCCCCCAGGAGGGCGCGACCAGCGCGACGGCCGCCACGGCGGCGAAGCTGAAGACGGCGCTGATCAGCGTCACCTGGTTGGGAGTGAGGCCCAGCGCGTACGATCCGGCGGCCAGGTAGCGCCCGGCGGGCCGGTTCACGAACCGGGAGTAGAGCGACACGCCCTTCGCCGACTTCTGCGCCCCGCGCAGCTCCCGCAGCGCGGTCCCGACTCTCGCCATGCGTACCCCTGAGCCCTTCGATGGCACACGTGCGCGATGCACGAGTGTTCGTATGAGGGCCACATCATCGCAGGGCGAACGAAGGCTTCCGCTCCGGATCCGCCCTTACGTCCGGAAGCAGCAGTACGGACAGGTTCGCGACGGCGACGAGCACCGCCGCGGCCAGCAGCGGCGCCGCGGTTCCGGTGACGGCGGCGAGCGGGGCCGCCACCGCCAGGCCGAGCGGTCGGGCCGCGAAGGAGATCAGCGAATCGAAGGAACCGACCCGCCCCAGGGCCTCGGCCGGCACCCGCCGCTGGATCTCCGTCTCCCACAGCGGGCTCAGCAGTCCGACGCCGCCCATGCCGACGAGGTACGCGACCGCGCACACCGCCACGGGCAGCCGGAACGCGAAGGCGGCCAGGGCCGGGGCGATGGCCGCCGAAGCCACCGCGACCCACACCAGCGGCCGGCGGACGGGCAGCCGTCCGGCCGCCCAGGCGCCCGCGAGCAGACCCGCGGTTCCGGCCTGGGCGACGAGCACCCAGGAATCCTCGCCGCCCAGGGACTCCACGGCGATCAGCGGGCCGAGGGTGAGCAGTACGCCGGCGGTCAGGTGCCAGACGCCGTGCGCCATGACGTTGGCCAGAAACCACGGGTGCCGACGGGTCTCCGCCCAGCCGGCGCGCAGCTCGGCCGTGAACCCGGGTCGGACGCCGGCGCGTTCGCGGGCCGGGGTCCGCAGGCCGCCCAGGGTGAGGGCGGAGGCCGCGAACAGGACGCCGGTCGCCAGCGAGGACCAACCCGCCCCGACGCTCAGCATCAGCGCGCCGGCGGCGGCCGGTCCGGCGATGGCGGCCAGGCCCTGGGCCACCATCAGCCGGGAGTTGGCGCGCAGCCGGCCGGGCCCGGCGACCACGGCCGCCACGAGGGTCCGCGCGGAGGGGGTGCCGAAGGCGACGGCGGCGCCGGTCAGCGCCGACAGCGCGGCCAGCTCGGGTACCCGTACGGGACCGGACAGCAGGAGCGCCCCGGTGGCCAGCTGGGCGGCGGCCCGCACCAGGTCGGCGGCGAGCACGACGCGCCGGGCGGGGAACCGGTCGGCCGCCACCCCCGCGACGGGCAGCAGGAGCAGCATCGGCAGCATCTCGGCGGCGAGGACCAACCCGAGGTCGCCGGCCGAACCGGTGCGCATCACCGCGAGGGTGAGGGTCGTGGGGATCAGCGCCGTGGCGAAGGCGGCGCACGTGCGGCCGGCGATGAGCCGCAGGAGGGTCGGGGTCATGCCACGAAGATTATTTCGCCGACGAAGAATTCGCCAGCGAAATGTTTTTGTCCGGGGGTGGGGACGGGGCCGCCACCGACCGGGTCATAATGCGGACATGGGCACAGAGACGGGCGCGACCCCGGCACCGCACGGGACCACGGACCCCGCCCCCCGCCCCGGCTCCGTCCGGTCGGAGCCGGCGGCCCCCGCGGAGGACTCCGTCGACCGCCACATCGCGCGCTGGAGCGGCAAGGTCCCCTTCGACGTCCCCACCGAGGCCGTCATCACACGGATCCAACTGCTCGCCAAGCACGTCGCGCACGGCAAGGAACGGGCCCTCGCCGAGACCGGGCTCCAGGCCTTCGAGTTCGAGACGATGCACCGCCTCGCCTCCCGCGGCGCCCCCTGGCGGGCCCCCTCCTCCGAACTCGCCGCCGAACTGCTCCTCTCGCCGGCCGGCATGACCGGACGCCTCGACACCCTGGAGAAGTCGGGCCTGGTCCGGCGCCTGCGCGCGGCCGCGGACCGCCGCCGGGTCGACGTCGAGCTCACCGGGGAGGGGCACCGGCGCTGGACCGACGCCATGCGCTGGCGCGGGATCGCCGAGGCGCGGATGATCGAACCCCTCGACGACGCCGACCGCGCCGCGCTCGCCGCCCTCCTCAAGCGGATGCTGATCCAGGTCGAAACGCGCTGACCCGCCGCCCCGCCGCTCCCGGACACGCCGCACCCCACCACTGATCCGGCGTCAGGACCGGGGCCGGAGCCGCAGCCGGGCACGTGCCCGCGGCCCCGACCCCGAACCCGACCCGGCCCCCGTCACGTCAGCACGCGCAGCAGCATCACCGACCGGGCCGGCACGGTGAGGGTCTCCCCGCCGCGGTGCCGGGTCGCGGGCGGCGCGGCCTGCGACTCCCGCGAGGTGTCCAGCACCAGCTCGTACACGTCCGCCCACGGCGCCCCCGGCAGCAGCCACTCCACCGGTCGGTCCCCGGCGTGCAGCAGGGCCAGGAAGCTGTCGTCCGTCACCTGGCGGCCCCGCTCGTCGCGGCCCGGGATGTCGCGCCCCGACAGGTACAGCCCCACCGCGGCGGCCGGCGCGTACCAGTCCCGCTCCGTCATCTCCGCGCCCTCCGGAGTGAACCAGGCCAGGTCCCGCAGCCCGTCGGCGCCCTGCGCCCGGCCGGAGAAGAAGGCCCTCCGCCGCAGTACCGGATGGGCCTGGCGCAGCGAGATCAGCCGTCGGGTCAGGGCGAACAGCTCGTTCCAGGAGGGGTCCTCCAGCAACGACCAGTCCACCCAGCCCGTCTCGTTGTCCTGGCAGTAGGCGTTGTTGTTGCCGCCCTGGGTCCGGCCGAACTCGTCGCCCGCGACCAGCATCGGCACCCCGGTCGACAGCAGCAGCGTGGTGAGCAGGTTGCGCAGCTGGCGGCGGCGCAGCGACCCGATCCGCTCGTCGTCGCTCTCGCCCTCCGCCCCGCAGTTCCACGACCGGTTGTCGTTGGTGCCGTCGCGGCCCTCCTCCCCGTTCGCCTCGTTGTGCTTGCGCTCGTACGTCACCAGGTCCCGCAGGGTGAACCCGTCGTGCGCCGTCACGAAGTTCACCGAGGCGTACGGTCGCCGCCCGCCCCACGCGTACAGGTCGCTGGAGCCCGACAACCGGTACCCGAGGTCCCGCACGTCGGGCAGCGCCCCCCGCCAGAAGTCCCGTACGGCATCCCGGTAGCGGTCGTTCCACTCCGTCCACAGCGGGGGGAACGCCCCCACCTGGTAGCCGCCCGAACCCACGTCCCACGGCTCCGCGATCAGCTTGACCCGCCGCAGCACCGGGTCCTGGGCGATCACCGCGAGGAACGGCGACAGCATGTCCACGTCGTGCATGGACCGGGCCAGCGCCGCCGCCAGGTCGAAGCGGAAGCCGTCCACCCCCATTTCGGTGACCCAGTAGCGCAGCGAGTCCGTGATCAGGCGCAGTACGTGCGGACGCCCGGCGTGCAGGGTGTTCCCGCAGCCCGTGTAGTCGGAGTACCGGCGCTGGTCGGACTGGAGCCGGTAGTAGCCCCGGTTGTCGATCCCGCGCAGCGACAGGGTCGGGCCCAGCTCGCCGGCTTCCGCCGTGTGGTTGTAGACCACGTCGAGGATGACCTCGATCCCGGCCGCGTGCAGGGCGCGCACCATCCGTTTGAACTCGCCGACCTGCTGGCCGGTCGTCCCGCTGGACGAGTAGCCGGCGTGCGGGGCGAAGTAGCCGACCGAGTTGTAGCCCCAGTAGTTGCGCAGGCCCCGGCGCAGCAGGTGGTCCTCGTGGGCGAACTGGTGCACGGGCAGCAGTTCGACCGCCGTCACGCCGAGCTTCGAGAGGTGTTCGATCGCCGCCGGATGGGCGAGGCCCGCGTAGGTGCCGCGCAGTTCCTCGGGAACACCCGGATGGCGCATCGTGAAGCCGCGCACGTGCAGCTCGTAGATCACCGAATCGGCCCAGGGGGTCTTCGGACGGACGTCGTCCGCCCAGTCGTCGTCATCGTGGACGACCACCCCCTTCGGGACGAACGGCGCCGAGTCCCGGTCGTCGCGCACGGTGTCCGCGATGTACTGCTGCGGCCAGTCCCGGACGTGCCCGTACACCTCCGGCGGGAGCGTGAAGTCCCCGTCGACGGCCCGCGCGTACGGGTCCAGGAGCAGCTTGGCCGGGTTGTGGCGGGCGCCCGTCCACGGGTCCCAGCGGCCGTGCACCCGGAACCCGTACCGCTGTCCGGGGCGCACGCCGGGCAGGAACCCGTGCCAGATCTCGTGCGTGAGCTCGGTCAGGGCGCAGCGGGTCTCGGTGCCGGCCTCGTCGAACAGGCAGACCTCCACCGCCTCCGCGCCCTGCGCCCACAGGGCGAAGTTGGTGCCCGCGACCCCGCCGGGGCCGGCGTGGTGGCGGGCCCCCAAGGGGTGCGAGGACCCGGGCCACACGGGCGGCCCCGGGCGCGCGGACGCCCGCAACACCCTCGTGTGGACCAGCTCCCGCGTGTTCACCGCGTTCGCGGTGCCCTCGACGGCATCCACCGCCTCTTGTTCGGCTGCGCTCGACAATGCCCGCCTCCACGGCTCCTGGGTACCGATGGGGGCAGGGGATCACGGCCCCGGCGTCCCGGCCTGGGCCCGCCCCCGTCTGGTGCCTTCACACTGTTCTGCCCTGACTGTTCTGCCCGGAACGTGCCCCGCCCTCACGTTTCCCCCGGAGGGGGCCGGTCGTTGGACCCTTCGTGACTCTTTTGACGAGGCGGGCAGGGGCGGGGTGGGCCGCCCTGGCGGCATGTGCGGTCCTGCTGGGCGGGCTGACGGGCTGCACCGAGGACGGCAAGTCCCCGGTGGAGGTGCAGCTGCCCGGCAGACCCAAGCCGCCGGCCGAAGCCATCCGGATCACCCCCGACGACAACGCGAAGGGGGTCCCGGCCGAGGGCCCGCTGAGGGTGACCGTCCCCGAGGGGCGCCTGGAGCGGGTCGTGGTCACCAAGGTCGAGGACGCCCAGGAGGAGAAGGTGCCCGGCAGCATCGCCGCCGACGGCCTCAGCTGGAGCCCCGACCCGAAGGCGGGCCGGCTCTCGCTCGCCGCCAAGTACACCGTGGACGCGGTCGCCCTCGACGGCCACAACCGCCGCCAGGCCCGCCACACCACTTTCACCACCTACGTCCCCGAGGAACGCTTCATCGGCTACTTCAAGCCCGAGAACCGCTCCACCGTCGGCACCGGCATGATCGTCTCGTTCAAGTTCAGCCGGGCCATCAAGGAACGCACGGACGTGGAGCGGGCCATCACCGTCACCTCCAACCCGCCCGTCGAGGTCGCCGGTCACTGGTTCGGCAACGAACGCCTCGACTTCCGGCCCAAGGAGTACTGGAAGCCCGGCACCGAGGTCACCGTCAAGATGGACCTGCGCGACGTCGAGGGCGCCCCCGGCTCCTACGGGATCCAGGAGAAGACCGTCCGCTTCACGGTCGGCCGCTCCCAGACCACCGTCGTGGACGCCGAGGCGCACACCATGCAGGTCCGCCGGGAGGGACAGCTGCTGTCCACGATCCCGATCACCGCCGGCGCCCCCGAGAACACCACCTACAACGGCAAGATGGTGGTGATGGAGATGTTCGACGTCACCCGCATGAACGGCGCCACCGTCGGCTTCACCAGCGAGGACGGCAAGGGCGAGTACGACATCCCGGACGTCCCGCACGCCATGCGGCTCACCTCCTCGGGCACGTTCCTGCACGGGAACTACTGGGCCAGCCCCGACACCTTCGGCTCCACCAACGTCAGCCACGGCTGCGTGGGCCTGCGCGACGACAAGGGCGGCGGCTCGGACACCCCGGCCGGCTGGTTCTTCGACCGCACCCTGGTCGGGGACGTGGTGGAGGTCGTGAACTCCCAGGACAAGACGGTGTCCCCGAGCAACGGCCTGGGCGGCTGGAACATGTCCTGGGCGGACTGGGTTGCCGGGTCCTCCCTCACCTGACGGCCCCGGCCCCGGCCCCCTCACCCGACGGCCCCGCCCCCCGACCGGCAGCGCGCCGGCCGCGGGCCGGCCACCCGTCCGGACGCAGCAACCGAGTGATTGTCGGACCGGAATGCCGTAGTCGCCGGTGTCTTCCGTTCGCCGCGCCGAAGCCGCCCGCAGCCTGGCAGGGCCCACAGCGCGGATACGGACGGAGCGTCATGTCAGCAAGGAACTGGACCCTCGGGCTAGCGATCGGTGCCGTACTGGCCACCGCCGCTCCCACGGCACTCGCCGCGGGTCCCGGCGCACTCCCCCCGGCGGCCGGCACATTGCGCGCCCCCCTGCCCGGCGGACTCGGTCCCTGCGTACCGGGCGACTGCCCCAGCCCGTTCCCGGAGATCGGCAGCGACGGCAGGATCAAGGGCCGCGACAACGCCGTCAACATCTTCGCCGGCGGCGAGTTCCGCGTCCGCGGGCGGGCCTCCGAGGCCGAGGGCCGGCTCGTCGTCCTCGGCGACTTCGACCAGGACAAGCTTTCGGGCGGGGACAGCCGGTACAACGTGGGCATCGTCGGCGCCGGCTCGCTCGTCCCGCCCCCCGACGGGGCCGACTTCCTCACCACCGGCGGCGATGTCGCCGTCGCCACGGGGGAGACCCTGATCGCAGACCGGGGCGTCGTCCTGTACGCGGGCGCCCTCACCGGAGGCGGCACCGTCACCGGCACCACCACTGCCGACCCGGCCGCCGTCGCCCCGTACGCCGGCCTGCGCGACCGCCTCACCGCCGCCAGCCAGTGCTACGCCAGGGTCGACGGCAGCCCGCGCCCGCCGACCGGCACCGCCGTCAACAGCGGCTCCGAGACCCTGTTCACCGGCGACAACCGTTCACCGCTCCAGGTGTTCAACGTGGACGCCGACCTGGTGAGCGGTACGGGCGGCGCGCAGGGCGTCCGCTTCACGCGGATCCCGGCCGGGGCGACCATCCTGGTCAACGTCCTCGGCACCGGAACCCGCACCATCAACACCTACAGCGGGACCCTCGTCGATTCCGGTTCCCCGGACCTGAACACCTACCGCGAGCGGCTGCTGTGGAACTTCCCGGACGCCACGACGGTGAACCTGACCGGTAGTGGCCAGTTCCAGGGCAGCTTCCTGATGGGCAACCAGGTCTCCGAGACCACCGTCACCCTGCCGGGCATCAACGGCCGCTTCTTCACCACGGGCTCCGTCACCCACGGCAGCGAAACCGTCGGGGGCGGAGGCCAGGAGTTCCACGCCTACCCCTTCACCGGCGACCTCCCCGACTGCGGGACGACGCCCCCGGTGACCGGTGAGGTCGCCGTCACCAAGGTGGACGGGGCGGGCAACGCACTGGCGGGCGCCACCTTCGAGCTGTGGCACGAGACCAACGACCGGCCCGGTCTCCAGCCGGCCGGCGACACCCCGGACACGAAGGTGTCCGACTGCACGACCCCCGCGGACGGCGAGTGCTCCCGGGCGAACCTGACGCCGGGGACGTACTACTGGCGGGAGACGGCCGCGCCGGCCGGCTACGACCTCCCCGCGAACCCGGTCTTCCCGCTGGTCCTGACGCCGGAGGACGCCACCGACGGGCGGACGCCCCGCGCGCGGGCCGTCAACATCCGCACGACGGTCCCGGTCACCGGCTCGGTCTCCGTCCTCAAGCGGGACGAGCGGGGAGAGCCACTGGCCGGTGCCGTGTTCGAACTGTGGCGCGAGACCAACAATGTCGCGGGCCTGCAGACCGGCGGCCCGGGCGCCGACACCAGGATCACCGACTGCGTCACGCCGGCCGACGGCGTCTGCGTGCGGGAGGGCGCCGAACTCGGCACCTACTACTGGCGGGAGACCGCGGCCCCGCCCGGGTACGTCCTGCCCACCGACAACGTCTTCCCGCTGACGCTGACCCGCGAGAACGCCTCGGGCGGCGTCCAGTACCAGATCGACAACGAGCGCGGCACCACGCCGGACGACGCGAAGGTCGTCCTCCGGAAGTCCGACAAGGACACCGGAGCCGCCCTGCCGGGCGCGACCTTCGAGCTGTGGCGCGAGACCAACGACCGGCCCGGCCTGCAGACCGGCGGCCAGGCCACCGACGAGCGGCTCGACACGGTCTGCGTCACCGACGCGGAGGGCACCTGCACGGTCGAACTGCCCGCCGGCGAGACGTACTACTGGCGGGAGACCGCGGTCCCGCCCGGCTACGAGGTCTCCCGCGACCCGGTCACGGCCTTCGAGCTGGACGAGGGCGACGTCGCGGAGGGCATCGTCCTCAACGTGACCAACAGCAAGAAGGAGCAGCACCGCGGCTCGATCCGGGTCCTGAAGAAGGACGCGAAGACGAAGCGGCCGCTGCGCGGCGCGGTGTTCGAGGTCTGGAAGGAAACCAACAACACCAGGGGCCTGCAGACCCGCGGCATCAACCCCGACCAGAAGTCCGGGCCGGGCTGCGCCACCGACCGCAACGGGGTCTGTGACTTCGACCGGCTCTCCGAGGGCTGGTACTACCTGGTGGAGACGGACGTCCCCGAGGGCTACGTGCTGCCCCGCGACCGGGTCACCGGCCCGCTGAAGCTGGACGGGACGACCCCGGGCGGGCGGCTCGTGGTCACGATCCGGAACGAGCGCGACGACCACGGCAAGGGCAAGCCGGGCAAGGGCAAGCCGGGCAAGGGCGGCAAGCCGGGCAAGGAGGCCGGCCGGGGCGGGCCCGAGTAGTACGGCCCGCACGACCCCGCCCGGGGGGGGGGGGGGGGGGGGGGGGGGGGGGGGGGGGGGGGGGGGGGGGGGGGGGGGGGGGGGGGGGGGGG